>NZ_PGEX01000001.1:625404-938106 GCF_002797675.1 Hallerella succinigenes
GCGGATATTTTTCCTGTTCATCACGTACACGCATCAAGTCCAAAGCCATGTTCACACGGCGTTCAATTTCCATTGCAGTACCACGGTGATGGTAATACAGGGGAACAAAAATGTTTTCTCGAACCGTCAAGTTCGAAATCAAAGCGCCATTCTGGAAAATCAACTCCACACCGCGGTGCGCCACTTCCAAAGCCGTATGCTGAGAAATTGGCAAGTGTTCTCCAAAATAATAGAAATCGCCCGAATTCGGTTTATCAAGCCCTGCGATCAAGCGAAGCAACAAGCTTTTTCCCTTTCCCGATGCGCCCGCAATGCAAAGTGTTTCTCCACGGCCAAGCACCAAATCCAAACCGTCCAATGTGTCCGCAGAATCTTCCGAATAACGAAAGTGCAAATTTTCAATGCGGAGAGCTTCCCCTTGCGTCAAATCCATTAGATGATCCTCGACATTTGATTGGTATAGTCAAAGATGTAAAAGAGCGAGAACAGCACATCGATCACAATCACAAACAGAAAGGAATAAATGACCGAACGGGAGGTCGCTTTCGGCACCTGGCGAATGTCACGGCGAATATTCAAACCATGATAGCAAGCATTGATAAAAATGATGATCGCAAAAGCGACCGGCTTTAAAATCGCCATCACAAAGTCGGTCGCCGTCAACGAAAGCAGAATGGACTCCGAAATATAATGCCACGAAAGATTCAGATTCAACGACTCTCGCGAAGCGAGCACGAGTATTTTCGCGACCGCAAAACCACCACAGATACCGCACGCCGAGAACAAGATATTCGCAAGGAGCATCGCAACGATACCGCCAAAAAGCGCAGGCATCACCAGGTAACGCACCGGATTCACCCCGAGAGTTGCCAAGGCGTCCACTTCCGAATTGATCGCCATCGTCCCGATCATCGTCGTGAGAGCGGAACCGCTACGCCCCGAAATGAGGAACGCCGTCAGAATCGGGCCGATTTCACGCACCATCACCACGACCAGCAAACCGCCGAACGCATCCGAAAAGCCCACACGCGGCATGACGGTCATCGCTTCGACTATCGTCACCGTTCCCGTCAAAACGGAAACGATAAACAGAACGGGAAAAACTTCGACCACCGTAAAATAAATTTGGCGAATAATATTTCGCAGGTCACCGCGCAGATTTTGCCCTTCCGCAAAAAAGGAGTACAGGGCGCTGAAAAAAAGAAGAAGCTGTTTTCCAAAAACCGTCGACAGAAAACGACGTCCGATTTTATCGAACACCGATCCGAGCAAAGTCCAGTCGTCTAGTGTACGATGAACTTTCATTACGCCTCGACCGCTACAGTAGAAAGGATTTCCTGCCAGAGTTCGCCTAGGCCGATTTTGCGGAGCGTGCTCAAGCGAAGCGGACGGACCTGATTTTCAAAAAGCTGATTCAAAGCATTACGCGTTTTCGAAAGTTCCGACTGGTTCGCCTTATCGCATTTACTCATCACTGGCAAAACCGGACAACCCAGGGCACGAATGCCTTCGATGGTTTCCACATCAATCGGCTGCGGACCGAGCTTCGAATCGATCAAATAGACGATACCCTTCAGCTCCTTGGAATGTTCCACATAAGCGCGAATGCCATTCTGCATTTCAGAGACTTTGTCGAACTTGACGCCGGCAAAGCCGACGCCCGGAAGGTCCACCAGGTAAAACGCCTGGTTGAATTTGAAAAAATTGATTTCCTTCGTCTTGCCCGGTTTGGAACTGATTTTCACCAGTTTCCTTCGACCGGTCAACGCATTCAACAAGGAAGATTTACCCACATTGGAGCGACCGAGAAAAGCCACCTGCGGAAGTCCATCCGTCGGCAGTTGCGAAACATTCGTCGCAGCGGTGGTAAATTCAGCCTCCATCGTCGGGCGAAATGCGTTCTTTTCGTTCGGTTTCATATTCCAGTCCTTGATTCAAATGCGCGAAGTACGGTAACTTCATCAATATACTCCAATTCGCTGCCCATGGGAATACCCCTGGCGAGGCTAGAGCGCTTTACAGGCACTCCGGCAAGGAGCTTATCGATGAGAAGTATCGTCGAATCCGCTTCCGGGCTCGATCCGAGAGCAAAAATTACCTCTTCGATCTTTTCCGTTTGAATTCTTTGGATCAGTTGCGGAATATGCAACGTTTCGGGGCCTACACCGTCGAGCGGGGAAAGAACTCCCCCGAGTACAAAGTACAGACCGTGATAAATCCCCGCATTTTCAAACGGGAGAATATCTGAAAATTTTTCCACCACGCAGATGGATCTAGAGCCTTCGCGAGCCTTGCAAATCGGGCAAGGGTCTTCTTCTGCAAAAGAATGGCATTGGCTGCAACGCTTGACTTTGTCACAGGCTTCGACAATTGTATTCGAAAGTGCTTCCGCACGTTCCCGCGGACGGGTGAGCACAAAGTAAGCAAGTCTCCGAGCGGTCTTTTTCCCGATTCCCGGAAGCGATGCAAATTCCTGCACCAATTTTTCAAGGCTTGGCGGCTCAACCATGATTCCATCCGTAGGCCGCGTTCAAGCTCGCCGTCAAATCCTTGTTCGAAAGGGAGAGACGCTTCATCAGCGTACCGATACGCTCTTCTCGGTCATTTTCTACCGCTTCCGCAAGCGCAAGGAGCGTTCCGAGCTTTCCCGAGCCGTGCAACAGTGCACTCGTGATTTCCTTATCGACGTCCAAGTCTTCAAGGATCGTCGGCATCGGAGCCTTCACAAGAGCATCCATGCGGCTGACAATGCCCGTGATAAATGCTTGAGCAGGCAGGCATCCGTCCGGATCCAAAACGTCAGCCAAGGCTTCCAAGAAACGGGCTCTTTGCGAAACATTCTGGAAAAGAGGTTTTCCTTGAGTCGAACCGCCCATTTCCGGTTGCGCATAAAGTAAGAGCATCAACCAGTCCTGGATGTGCGGAACGCTGAGCCAAGCGATGGCATCTTGAATCGATTCCACCGGACGGCGACGGAATGTCTTTTGCGAATTCGCATATTGCACCAAGGCTTTCGCCACGGCAGGATGTTCAAGGAAAGTCTTTTCGATATCTGCAAGCGAAGGATCCCCTCGCAAGAACTGCAACAGGCGAAGAATCGTCGCAAGCGAGCCGTCCATTCTTTTACCGCGAACGATTTCCGGCTTCGCAAAGAAAAAGCCTTGAAAAAGATCGTAGCCGTCTTCAAGACGGGCTGTAAAATCTTCTTCCGTTTCCACTTTTTCTGCAAGCAGAACCATGCCGCGTTCCTTGAAGTACGGAACCGCAGCCTTCAAAGCTTCCGCCGAGTTCTCGATCAAGTCGAGCTTCACATACTTGACGTATGGGAAGAACGGTTCGAGACGCTTCAAATTTTCTGCATCAAAAATGACGTCGTCGAGGGCAAATTCATAGCCCCGTTCGTGGTATTTTTTGACGACCGACACAACGGTATCGTCCGCATCCACCGATTCGAGGATTTCCAAAACAAAACGATCGGAATCCAGCGGACTAAAAATATTGTCCAGCAGCATTTCCCGGCTGCAATTGATGAACGCCTTGTGGTTCCCCACGAGGCGCGAAAGTCCGAAGTTATTCAACACGTTTTCCAGAACCTGGGCCGTTTCACGAACTCCATTCCGAATCAACGCCGTTTTATTATCCGGCGAATCTCGGAACAGAAGTTCATAGGCGAAAATGCCCTGATGGGAATCCAGAATCGGTTGACGGGCCAAATACGCAGGAGATTCTACGGGGCTCATCCAATTCCTTATTAAATGCGAGCGGACTTGATGCTAAAGAGGAGAATGCTACGGCAACCGATGTCCCAAAGCTTGTCCATCACTGCATTTGCATCTTCTTCCGGCACCATCGCCTTCACTGCATACCAGTCACGGCCGTGAAGCTTCGAGATAGTCGGAGCATCCAGGCCCGGAGTCATGTCGCAAGCCTTATTGAGAAGTTCCGCCGGACAGTCATACTCGATCATCATGTACGTCTTGGCAACGAGCTTGCCTTCAATACGGCGAATGAGAGTGTGGACTTCTTCAAGGTCCTGCTTTTGCGGATGGCAGAACAGAGCGGCATTGCTGTGGAACAGAGGTTCGCCCACAATGCGGAGACCGGCCTGCTTCAACGTCGTACCGGTTTCCACCACATCGACGATTGCGTCAGACACGCCAAGGCTCACAGAAATTTCAACCGCGCCTTCCAGCACGACGAAATTCATATCCTTCTTGTAATAGTTGCTGACGATATTCGGGAAGCTCGTTGCGATCGTCGCATTCTTCAGATCGTCGAGAGACTGCACCGGGCTTTCATTCGGCACGGCGGCGCACATCTTGCTTGCGCCATACGGCAAATCAAGAACCTTTACCGCCGGACTCTTCGCTTCTGCATTGAAATCGATACCGGTAATACCCGCATCGATAATGCCGCGTCCAACGTACATCGGAATATCGCTCGGACGGAGGAAGAAGAATTCAATTCCATTCTTCGAGTCGAGCTGCGTCAAAGTCTTGTACGGTTTCGAAGCCTTGTAACCGCAATCCTTCAGGAGTTCCTGGGTCGGTTCAAAGAGCATGCCTTTATTGGGAAGAGCAACCTTAATCATAATTTAGCGTACACCTCTTCGAGCTTGATGCCCTTTTCTGCCATCATCACGGCGACATAGTAAAGGACCTGAGAAAGTTCCAAGCACTGAGCGTCATGGGATTCAAAACGGGCAGCCATCCAAGATTCCGCCGCTTCTTCCACAAGCTTCTTGCCAATGCCATGGGGACCCTTCTTAAAAAGTTCAGTGGTTCCCTTGCCTTCCGGCATTTCTTTTTTTCGCTGGCAGGCGAGTGCATAGATTTCTTCAAAAGTCATATAAGCCTCGATTATGGATTTTGCTCAAATTTAACAAATATTATGGAACGCAACAAATGAAAACCTCAAAGCACCCGAAATCCTGCGTAAAAAGCACGTCTAGCCCGAGTTGCCGAACGTCACGAATTTTACTCAATTTTGTTCGCTATTTGCGGATTCTACAGCAAAAGCGTTCTATGACCTAGAGGTTATTCAAATGATTACATTCCTCATCGGCGTAGCCATCCTGATCGGGGGCTATTTTACCTATGGAAAATTCGTGGAGCGCGTTTTCGGTCCAGATGACCGAAAAACTCCTGCTATCGCTCACCCGGACGGCGTGGACCGAATCGTTCTTCCCCACTGGAAAAACGTACTCGTCCAACTGCTCAATATTGCAGGTATCGGACCTGTCATCGGCGTCATTCTCGGCATTAAATTCGGCGCCATTGTCTTTTTGCTGATGCCCCTCGGCAACGTTCTCGGCGGTGCTGTGCACGATTATTTTTCGGGTATGGTCAGCATGCGAAATGACGGCATGAACGTGCCGGCCCTTTCCCACAAGTTTCTAGGGAGAGGCCCTTCGAAAGTCGTGATGATCTTGATCGCAGTCGCCCTGATCTTTGTCGGCGCAGTCTTTACGAACACGCCGGCAGGCCTTATCAACACACCGGTTCTCGTCGGCGAAGGCAACACGTCCCCGACGATTTTCTGGGGCGCAGTCATCTCCATTTTCGTCTATTACTTTATCAGTACTTTCTTCCCGATTGACAAAATTATCGGCCGAATCTACCCGATTTTTGGCGGTCTTCTGATTCTCGCTTCCATCGCGATTCTCATCGGAATCCTCCCGGAAATCGGTACTTTGGATGAATTCTGCCTTTCCGATTTCTGGAGTAACTTCCACAAGCATCCGACCGGTCAGCCGATCATCCCGATGCTCTTTGTGACCATTGCCTGCGGTATCATCAGCGGATTCCACAGTACCCAAAGCCCGATTGTCGCACGTACGGAAAAGTCCGAACACGTCGGTCGTCAAACCTTCTACGGCATGATGATTGTCGAAGGCTTGATCGGTATGATTTGGGCTGCAGGCGGTATGTATATTTACCACAAGATGCCGGAACTCATCTCCGGTGCCTCGGGCGTGCGCGTTTTGAGCGAACTTGTGACCACCGTTCTTCCGTTTGCCCCGATTTCGATCCTCGTGGTCATCGGTGTGATTATTCTCGCGGTGACAAGCGGCGACACCTCTCTCCGCAGCCTGCGCTTGACCATTGCAGAGCTTTTAAACTTTGACCAATCGAGCCCTAAAAACCGTCTGATTTTAACAGTCCCTATCTTCGCCATTTGTGCACTGCTCATCTTGTGGAGCAATTTCAACAAAGACGGCTTTAACATTCTTTGGAATTACTTCAGCTGGTCTAACCAGGTGATGGCGGTTTGCAGCCTTTGCGTTTCGACCGTCTATCTCCGCGCCAAGAAGAAAAACTTCTGGGTTGCTTTGATTCCGTGCATGTTCATGACCTTCATCGTCTGTGCCTACATTTTCTGGGTAAGCCCGGAAAACCTCGCCGGCGCTCCGGTCGGCTTTGGCCTGCCGTATAAGGTGGCGATCATGTTCGCCTTGCAAGATGCCATCATTCTCGGATTCTTGCTTTGCGCCCGCGGCAAGGCTTTAGCCGATATGGGCAACGCATTCCAGCCGGACTTCTGGGATTCCAGCCGAGAATTCCAAAAAAAATAATTCCTTTTTGAGTGCAAATAACCAAAAACGTCGCTTTTATGCGGCGTTTTTTTTCTTAAACCCGTCATCTATCCGTGCATTAAGCACTTCATCGCCTTAGGAGCCTCCCCCCCATTCTTTGAAATTCCCTTTTTTGTTAATTTTGGAACACAAGATGATTAATGTAAACAAAGAACAACAAAGGATGATTACCGAATGAGTCGATTCCTTTCGAAATTCACGCTGTTTGGAGTAGGAGTGCTCGCCGCAATTCCGGCTTGGGCAACTTCTTACACACGTGACGAAGCCGTCAAAATAGCGCTCGAAAAATCCTCCACCATCAAAACCGCCGAAGAAGAATTGATCTCGGCGAATTCTCAGGTGGACGCCGGATACGGCAACGCGCTCCCGTCGATTGACCTTGACGCAACCGTTACCCGTATCTTTGGCTTGGATGACGTAAAAAAGAGCCACGATCTTTCCAACGCCGCATCCCAAATGGACGCCGGAACGGACGAACCTTATGCAGCAGACGTTCTCGCTCCCGCCATGGACAACTTGATTTACGGCATGAAGAGCCAAGGTTACCGTTGGCAATCCAGCGTGGGCTTGACTGCAACCCAAGTGATTTACGCCCAAGGTAAGGTTGGAACCGGCATTGAAATCGCCAAGACTTACAAAAACTTGAAAGAAGTGAGCCTCGAAAACGCCAAGGCAAACGTGCGTTACGACGTCGAAAACGCCTTTGACCAGCTCATCTTCCTCGACTCCTCCATCGCGATTCTCGAAACGAGCATTGACCAAACGCAAAAGCACATCGACTTCGTCAACAAGTCCGTCGAAAGCGGCCTCGCTTCGGAACTCGACCAGATTCGCGCCCAGCTCGAACTCGACAAGCTCAAATCGACCCTCGAAAAGACAAAGAAGAACCGCGTTCTCGCCCGCAACAATCTCTTGAACACCATGGGCCTTGAATGGGATTCCGATGCTCAGTTCGAAGGAGAGCTCCGCTTCCCTTCGGACAATCTCCCATATCCGGATACCGCCATGGCAAATGTGAAGAAACGTCGCAAGGAACTCGCCCTTCTCGATGCCCAGCAGAAGATGGCCGAAAAGAACATCGAAATTGAAGAAGGCGGATTTAAGCCGACGCTCGTTCTCGTGGGTGGGCTCAAGTATTCGAACAACAAGAACAAGTTCCACGAATGGGACGCTCCGGACTGGGACGACAACATCAACAAGTACGTCGCCCTGAACCTGACGATGAACCTCTTCAACGGTATGAAGACAAAGGAATCCGTCGTCCAGGCAAAGTCCAGCATGCGTAGCGTCCAGATTCAAAAGGAATCCACCGAACGCGCTTTCCGCGTGCAAATTGAATCCTGTGCAAACACGCTCGAAGACGCGAACAACCAGATCGAAATTCAAAAAAATCAAGTCAATTTGGCCCAGCGCAATTTTGATTTGACTGAAGCTTCGTACAAGGTGGGAAGATCCACCCAGCTCGACTTCCTCGACGCATCGCTCAAACTCCGCTCTGCAAAGAACGACTACCTTCAGGCGATTGTCGACTGGAACAAGGCTTATAACGCACTCCTTCAGGCCACCGGTGAATATTAATAAGTAGAGGAATCCATGAACAAGACATTCAAAACCCTCCTGACCATTGCAACGGCATCCATGCTCTTGGCTGCCTGCGACCAGAAAGAAACAAAGACGGAACCGGTCGCCAAGAAAGCGTCCACCATCGAAGAAATCCAAAAGGAAAAGGGTAAGCCGGCTCGTATCGCCAAGGCCTCTACTCAAACGATTACCGACGTCCGCAAATTCAGCGGTTCGATCGAAGGCATGCAGCAGAACAGCGCCATCTGCAAGATGGGCGATCCGCTCGCTAAGATCCACGTACAAGTTGGCAGTACCGTGAAGAAGGACCAGGTCCTTGCTGAATACCTCTTCACCGGCGACAACACCCAGTACCAGCAGGCCGCAGAACAGGTGAAGCTCCTCGAAGCCGCCACCCAGCGTATGCGTGACGTCTTTGACAAGGGCGGCATCAGCCAGCAGGACATGGATGCCCAGGAAACGAATCTGAAAATAGCCAAGATGAACTTGGAAACCGCTCGCCGCGCCTCCCTGATTCTCGCTCCTGAAGCAGGTGTCGTCACCGAACTCAAGTTCAAAGAAGGCCAGACTCCGGGAGTCGGTGGCGTACTCGCCACGATCGCGAAGCTCGACAATGTAATCTTAAAGCTCAACGTCACAAGCCAGGATATCGGCTACTTCAAGAAGGGCGCTGCCGCTACTGTAACCATTGCCGGTGAAAAGATGAAGGGTAAAGTTTCCCTGATTCCTCTCGCCGCCAATCCGACAACTCGATTCTTCCCGGTAGAAGTGACCTTCAACAACAAGGGTAAGAAGCTCCTTCCGGGCATGTACGTGACCGCAGAACTTGACGCTCGCCAGGTGAACGGTGTTGCAGTTCCGACCGAAGCCGTTGTTTACCGCAACGGTTCGAATGCCGTCTGGATCGTGGACGAAGAAGGCAAAGCCCGTCGTAAGCTCGTGAAGCTTGGCGTGCAGACCAAGGAATTCATCCAGATCGCTGAAGGCCTCGAAGGCAACGAATCCGTCATCGTCGAAGGCATGTCCCGCATGAACGATGGCGACAAGGTCCTGGTTGTCGAATAAGGGAGGCTTTTCCGAATGATTAAAGCAAGTATTTACAAACCGATTACCATGCTCATGGTCATTTTGGCCATCGTGGTGTTCGGTCTCTACACCTACTCTATGATGGTGGTGGACTTGATGCCGAAATTTGACATCCCTGTCGTCACCGGTACCATCGTCTATTCGGGCGCTAACCCGGAAGAAATCGAAACCACCATTATCAAGCCAATTGAAGACCAGGTGGAACTGGTGGACGGTATCGACTATGTGCAGTCCATCTGTATGGAAAACTACGGTATCATTATCGCCATGTTCAACATGGGTATCGACGTGGACGTGGCGGCTAACGACGTTCGTTCCAAAATCGAACTCGCCGCAGCAGACTTCCCGGATGCAGTCGAAGCGCCTGTTATTTCGAAGGTGGACATTAACGCTTCTGCTATTATGTCCATTTCTTTCACGGGTCCGCTGAACTCGACAGAACTTCGCCAGAAGGTGGAAGACGAAATCGAACCGCTCTTCACTTCCGTTTCGGGCGTGGCGAGCGTGGACATATTCGGTGGTACGACTCGCCAGATTTCCATTGAGCTCGACAAGGAAAAGATGATCGACCGCAATGTGGACATTACGACGATCATGGGACTTTACGGAGCAACGAACGTAAACAACCCGGTCGGTGAAGTGATCGGCAAGCACAAAAACACCTCTGTTCGTACGGATGGCAAGTTCAAGACTCTCGATGAAATGCGCAACTTGGACATTCCGACGTCCATGGGCGTTATCAAACTTTCTGAAATCGCAGAAATCAAGGATACCGTCGAAACCATTACCTCTGCTTCCCGTTTCAACGGCCAGAGTTCAATTTCCTTGGATATCAAAAAGCGTTCCGACGCGAATGTGGTGGAAGTTTCGGAAGGCGTTCTGAAGCGCATGAACGAAATCAACAAGACCCTTCCGGAAGGCTTCGAACTTCACCTGGTCTATGACAAGAGCGAATCGGTGAACGAATCCATTGACAACGTGATTCAGAACATCATGATTGCCATTGCTTTGACCGCCGTTCTCTTGCTCCTCTTCCTCGGTAAATTTTCGACGATGATTATCGCCGCTCTCACGATGCCTATTTCCGTGATCGGAGCCTTTACCCTGATGTACTTTGCTGGTTTCGGCATCAACATGATGTCCCTCATGGCACTATCTTCATCTGTAGGCCTGTTGGTGACGAACTCGATCGTGGTGCTTGAAAACATTAGCGCAAAGCTTGGCGAAGGACTCGACCCGAAGGAAGCCGCTTACAAGGGTACAAGCGAAATCATGGTGGCTATCATGGCTTCCACTCTGACTAACGTCTGCGTGTTCGTTCCTATCGCGTTCATGAAGTCTATTGTGGGTATTTTCTTCCGCACCTTCGGTATGACGATGGTGTTCGCAACGGTCGTGTCCCTGATCATAACCTTTACCCTGACTCCGCTGATGGCGGCCTACCTGTTCAAGGGCAAAAAGAAGGACGAAAACGGCAACATCATCGAAAGCAAGCCTTCGATTGGCGAACGTATTTTCGGAGTCTTCCCCACGGTACTGAACGGCATCCGTTTCGTGTACTTGAAGACCCTTTCCTTCTGCCTTTCTGTTCCGGGTGTTATTTTCCAGGTTCTGGCTCTCGTGGCCATGCTGATGTTTGTGGGCTACATGACAACCAACAAAATGACCGTGGAACTTTCCCCGAAGCAGGACCAGGGCATGATTTCTGTGATGCTTGAAATGCCCGTGGGTACCAACATCGAAACAACCGACAGTGTTGCACGCATCATCGAAAGCCGCATCAAGGATGTTCCTGAAATCGTGCATTACAGCGTGACCGTCGGTGGCTCTAACGGTATGACTTCCGTGAACCAAGCATCGCTCCGTATCAAGCTGTTAAAAGACCGCGAAGGCCGTACCCGCAGTACCGACCAGATTGTGGACTCCCTACGTCCCTACTTTGCAAACATTCCTGATGCCTACATTTCTATCAAGTCTACTTCCGCTTCTGAAATGAACAACAACTCCAGTGGCGACGTGGTGTTGGAAGTCAGCGGTCTTAAAATGGATTCCGTGGTCAAGGCCTCTCAAATCGTGCTAGATCGTATCAAAGACAAAATCGACGGTATCGTGGATGTGAAAACAAGCTACGAAGCCGGTAAGCCGGAAATCCGTTTGATTCCGAATCGTCAAGCTCTTGCCGATTACGGCGTGACCCTCAAGACTGTCGCAACGTACAACTATATCGCTGTAAGCGGTTACGAAGCAGGTCAGTATTCCGAAGACGGTGAAGAATACGACGTGTACGTTCGCCTGCAAGAAAAGGACAGACAGAGTCATAGCGATATCGAGACCCTGCCGCTCCTCACCCCGAAGGGCTACGTGAATACAAGCGAACTCTTCTACGTAGAAGACGGTGCAGGCCCAACCCGTATTGACCGTAAGCGCAAGCTGAGTCGTATCGACATTTCCATGAACCTTTTGCCGGGTCACACGACCGGTGAAATCATGGGCAAGCTGGGAAAACTCACTTCCGAAATGGAGGACGAAATTCCGGAAGGCGTTTCCTTCGGCTTCGGTGGTAACGCCGATATGCAGAACGATATGGTGCAGGAATTCATAACCGCTATCATCATGGCCATTCTCCTGACCTACATCTTGCTGGTGGCCCTCCTGGAAAGTTTCGCCCAGCCGTTCATCATCATGACTACGATTCCTATGGGTGCAATCGGTGTGTTCCTCGCTCTTATCTTTACCGGCAAGGCACTGTCCATGATTTCCCTAATGGCTATCGTGATGCTTATCGGTGTGGTGGTGAATAACGCGATTCTACTTCTGGACGAAGCCAACAGGCTATTGCGTAGCGGCGCCATGGGCAGACGTTCTGCCGTAATGACCGCAGCCAAGACCAAGTTCCAGCCCATTGTGCTTGCAACGTTTGCCTCCGTGGTGGCTCAGCTTCCGCTGGCTTTCGCCCTGGGTGGTGACGTGGCCGCCATGACCCAGCCTATGGGTATTGCCTCGGTGGGTGGCTTGATTGTGTCCGCACTTCTCACCATGTACCTGGTGCCCACCTTCTTCTGGCTCCCGAACGCAATCTTCTCCAAAGTGAAGACGAAAAAAGATAAATTCATTCAAAAGCGTAAGATGCTCGCATAAACTCTGAATTCAAACGCAAAAACGGCTGATCAAAGATCAGCCGTTTTTTTTACAAATTAAAGATCTCGGTAAAAGATCTGCGTTCGTTTTAAAACCGCATATCGCGTTAAATTCAAGATTCGCGCTTCGCCGATAGTTTCAAAATCCACCGGATGGAATACGAGGCGAGGCGTTCCAAGCGGAGAGCGGAGCGCTAAGCACGCCGATGTCTGAGCCACGTTCAGCGAAAGCTGCGGAAGGCCTGCAAAGCTCAATGCCGGAGAAAGAATCTTTTGCGACTTCTTGTAAACGGCAAAACGGTCTTCATAAAAATCAAATTTGCTTAGCACCTGTTCCTTCAAATGGGCATTCCCATACCAAGCGGGCGGTACAAATCCCCGCGGAAGGTCCAAGCCCAAAGCGCCCCAAAGAACCATCCCCTGTTCTAATAACCTGAAAGAATCGAAGTCGTCAAGCCCCGCAAATTCCGCTTCGTTTTCCGTCAGCGCAAGAGCCTTTTTGCCCCAAAAGTTACGATCTATGGAAGTTTGCGCCATGTGACGCGTTCCGTGCAGCAAAAGTTCAAAGCCGTCCCGTAAAAGGCTTTTAAGTTCATTCTTCAAAAAATCCAGATCCGCTGCCGAAGCCCGCACAGCATCGGGAATCACGGCGACCGTAATCGGCGAATTAGCCGACTGTGCGATACGCCGAATTTGCCCCACCGCTTTTTTTGCATTTTTAACCGAAAGGTCGTGATAGCAGAGAAAGAATTTAGAAGCCATATATGGCGAAGATAATAAAAAGCCTTTGTGCGAAATACTAAATTTGGGACGATGAAAACAAAATCCCTGTACATTTTCGACATGGACGGTACACTTTTCAACACGCTCGGCGATTTGAGCGTGGCTGTGAACCATGCGCTCGCCGCTTTCGGGTTGAAAACTTTACCGACGGAAAAAGTGAAAAGCTACATCGGAAACGGTTCGCTGAAGCTGATTGAACGCTCTTTGGAAGGTGCCGACGCACCCCTTCTTGAAGTGCACAAATGCTACTCCGAATTTTACGCACAACACTGCTTGGAAAAAACGGTACCGTATCCGGGTGTCGTAGAATTTTTAAGGAACTTCCCGGCCAAAAAGGCGCTTGCAACAAACAAGCCGCACACACCAGGCCTTGCTCTTTTAAAACACTTTGGTTTGGAATCCTATTTTGAAGCCTTTGCCTTTGGCGATGAAGATACGCCCCGGAAGCCGGACGCGGCCCCCTTCTTGAAGGTCCTGAATGCCACCGGAGTTTCTAAAGAAGATGCCGTGATGATCGGTGATGACGCTCCGGATATTCTCGGAGCGAAAAATGCAGGCATCGACAGCGTCTTTATCGAAAACGGTTTTGGCAAGCGCGCGAGTTTTGCACCTGTGGAACCGACTTATTCTATTGCCCATTTTTCGGACCTCGTCCATTTACAGTTCCGCTAATCTATGTCTTTGCATTATTTAATCGACACTTACGGCTGTCAGATGAATGAGTACGATTCCGCACTCATCGCTTCCATGCTTGAAAAAAACGGTTGCGAACCAACCGAAGATCCAAACGAAGCCGATCTTTTCTTTTTCAACACATGCTCCGTACGCGAAAAAGCGGAAGAAAGCGCCAAGGCACGAATTTCCAAGATGAAATTCTACAAGAAGCGCCGACCATGGATCAAATTCATTGTCACAGGCTGCATGGCGGAACATTTGGGACCCCGTCTCATCGATCAAGTAGATTGCATCGATTACGTCATCGGTCCCGACAAGTACAACCAGATTCCGGAAATTTTGTTCAAGCATCCGGTTATCGTCAAAAAGCACAATGTTCAAGAACGCGTCCTCACGGGATTTGATATTGAAGAAAATTACATCGGCGAATATGCAAAGATTGCCCATCCGTTTTCTTCTTATGTGACGATTCAGCGCGGTTGCAACTTCCGTTGCAGCTATTGCATTGTGCCGTTTGTCCGCGGACGTGAAAAGTACCGTGCCGCAGACGATGTGATTTACGAAGTAGAAAAGGCGAGCGAACGTGGCATCTCCGAGATTTGCCTGCTAGGTCAGACTGTCAACGCCTACCGCAATCACGGCACGGACTTCGCCGACCTGCTGGTGAAAATTTCAGAAATTCCGGGCATTCGCCGCATCCGCTTTATGAGTCCGCATCCCCGTTTTTACACGGAAAAGCTCATCGATGTGCTGCAGAGCGTTCCAGAAATTTGCCCGCACGCCCACATTCCACTGCAAAGCGGAAGCGATGCTATTCTCGATAAAATGAAGCGTCGATACAAGGTTGATGACTTTATGCGGATCCTCGAAAAGTTCCGCGGCAAGAATCCGGATTACGGTCTCACGACCGATATCATCGCAGGCTTTGTCGGCGAAAGCGACGAAGACTTTGAACAGACTCTTGCCGCAGTCAAGGAGGCCCAATTCGACGCAGCCTTCATGTTCGCCTACAGCCCGCGCGAAGGCACCGTCAGCGCACAAGAAACCGAAACCCTTTCGGAAGAGCAGAAGCAGGAACGCTTAGCCCGCCTCGTGGAATTGCAGAATTCGATTACGCTCAAGCGCAACAAGCTGATGATCGGCAAGACCGAAGAAATCCTTGTCGAACGACCGTCGTCTAAAGATCCGAACGAATGGGTCGGCAAGACGGGTAGTTTTAAAAAGGTCGTTTTCGCTTCAAAAACCGCGAAGCCTGGCGACTATGTCAAATGTCATATCAACGAAGTCCGCGGATGGACTCTCCGCGGCACGCCTGTTACAGAATAAGAGGATACAATGCGTTTGTTCGCAAAAATTATTTTCTCTACCGCGACGACCCTTGCCACAGTCGTTTCCGCAGCATCACTTGAAGATGCGCAGAAGGCTTATGTTTCTGGAAATTGGAAAGGAGCAGCGGAAGCCTTTGAAGCGGTCTGTCCGACGCTGGATATGGCAAAACGTTCCGAATGCGCACTGTGGGGCGTTCTCGCCCGTTCGCAGACCGGAAATTCCAAAGATTTTTCCGCCGCCAAAAAAAGACTGGATAGTTTGATTTTCGCCACTGCGGATTCCTTGCCGGTGGTTTCCGATCTTTACATGACTCGTGCGCAATTTGAACTTTATTTGAAACGCCCGGATCTCTCGTACAAAAGCCTCAAGGCTTCTTACGCCAAAGCTCGTCCAAGTCAGCTCGCTGTCATCTATCAGGTCTGCCAAAGTTTATACAAAGTAAACACCATCGATTCCGTCCATAGCCTTTGCGCTGAAATCGAACGAGCAAAGACATCCCCACGAATCACTTCTAGCGAATCTCAAACCAGCACAGCCAGTTCGAGCTCCGCTCCCAAAGACAGCACCACCTGCTCTAGTTCTTCCGCTCTTTCCAGCGCATCGGAAGCGACTTCCAGTGCAGCCGAAGCCCTTTCTAGCGTAGCCGAAGTCGTACCGGCATCGGTGGACGAAGCCGCACCTACAGGCGACTGGTCCTTGCAGCTAGGCGCATTCAGCATCCAGGCAAATGCCGAAATGCTCGCAAACTCTCTCAAGGCAAAAAAAATCGACGCCCGCATCATTGAAGCAAAACACGACGACAGGACGCTCTACCTGGTGCAGACCGGAGTCTTTGCTAGCCGTGATGAAGCCTTGAAATACGGCGAAGAAGTGCTTTCCAAGCATCATTTGGAATACACGCCTGTAAAAAAGCTTTAATTTTTTCTTTTTTCTCTCAAATTTTCGTAAACAGTTCTATATTTGTGTTTACCCCAAGCCGGGGTGGTGAAATTGGTAGACGCGCCGGACTCAAAATCCGGTACTCGCGAGAGTGTGAGGGTTCGATTCCCTCCCCCGGCATTATAGAGAACTGCTGAGGTTCAATGAAGACTGCTTTCAAAATTCTTTGCGCCAGCATTTTTGCTGCCTCCGTCTCGTTTGCACAAGACGATTTTGAAACTTATGATGCAGAGGGTGAGGGCTCGACTTATTATGCTCCTGCAGCAGAAAAAGATGGGGCAAATTATTACAGCGCAGATGACGCAAACGCTCCCGAAGAAACCGTAGCGGGTTCCGCTAGTTCTTCGAGCGACGAATGGGCTGGTTTCGATTACGAAAACGCAGGCCTTACCCAATGGGAATTCCAACAGGCAAAAGAAAGCGGCATGAGCCGCGATAAGCTCACTCAGCTTACCGAACTCGGCGTCCGCCCGTCTGAATACAACCAAGAACCTTGGAAGCGTCTCGGTGTTTCCGAAGAAGACTGGCTTTCTTCTCGCGCTAGCGGCTTGGATGATTCCGATATTGACCGTACTTATAGAAATCACGCTGGAGAACAGGACCTGGCTTACCTCTCCGCTGTGATCCCGTCCCTCTATCAGTGGAAGCACGACCAAACGGTGAAAGCTATCTGGATGGATGCCCTTTGGGTTGTCGGCGTTGGCGGTCTTACTTATTTCGCAATCAATAACGATAAATACGATAACACTTGGATTTACTGGTTGATTCCGATTCTCGGTGCTCACGGGTGGTCCTTTGCTGACGCGTTCTTCGATACCCAGTGGGCGAATAACCCCGATGCAAACCGCTTTAGCCTCGGCATTGGTCCTAGCTTCGAAGGTGGTCTCGCTGGTATTCTGCAAGTGCGCTTCTAAGCAAAATGCAGATCGAACTTCTTAAATGCAAAATTCATCGCGCTACCGTGACGGACGCGAACTTGAACTATGAAGGTTCCATTACGCTCGACAGAGCTTTGATGGACGCGGCAGGCATTCTACCTTTCGAAAAAGTCGGCATTCTCGACATCCATAACGGAGCGCGCTTTGACACATACGTCATCGAAGGCGAACCGAATTCCGGTACAATCTGCTTGAACGGTGCAGCGGCCCGCATGGTCCAGAAAGGCGACCTCATCATTATCGTTTCCTACATTTCCATGACTCCAGAAGAAGCGAAGACCTGGAAACCGACGGTTGTGAAGGTCGACTCCCAGAACAAACTGCGCTAAATCGCTATATTTAAAGCGTGAATCATTCCAAACCAACGATAATTCCTTTGCTTTTCCTTGCAGGGATGTTCATCTCTTGTCAGGACGAGCCTGTGGTCGTTCAAGAAATCCGCGAAACACCGGGTGATATTCAGGTGTTGAATTCCAGCGGAATTCCGGGCGCCGCTTCCAAGATGCGCGACTACTTGCGCACTCAAGGTTTTGACGTGGTAGAAATGAGCAACGACAATCTTTGGAATTACGAAGAAACCATTATCGCCTTGCGCAATCCTCATTGGGCAGGGGCAGAAGCACTTGCCAAAACGCTTCACACAGAGAATGTAATCCCACTTGAAAACAAGCACAAACTCGTGGATGCGACCGTATATGTGGGCAAGGACTTTGAAAAATTGATACAGGCAGGAACACCATGACAACAGCCAAAAAGACAACGACTAAAAAGACGACCGCAGTGAAAAAGACCGCGGTTAAAGCCGCCGCCAAAAAGACGACTGCAGCCAAGACAACTTCAGCCAAAAAAACGGCGGGAAAAAAGACCGCAGTGAAAAAGGCAGTCGTCAATAAAACTGCCGCTACCGTCCAAAAGGCTCCGGCGAAAAAAGCCGCTCCGAAAAAGGAAGCCTTCTCGAACTCCGTAAAGACCGCAGCGGAAATCCTTTTCCAGCTCCGCGCCCAGAACCTACAGTTGATCGATCTCCGCGGTGTTTCGGACACCTCTGACTTCATGATCATCGCCACTTGCGAAAGCGAAGCCCAGATGCAGGCGATTCTCGACGAACTTTCCAAGGAATTCAAGCACCAGGGTCTGCAGCACCGCACCGAATACAAGCCGGGCATCAACATGCGCTGGGCGGTTTTCGACGCAGGCTTTGACCTGATGATCCAGCTGTTTGAAGAGACCAAACGCGAAGAGCTCGCCTTTGACAAACTCTACAGCGATGCTAAGATTGTCGACCTCGAAGAAAAGAACTTTGTGAAGACCAAGGCCAAGAAAGCAAAGGTTGAAGATGAACTCATTTAATGATGCGATAGCCCAGGCTGTTGCCGCTACCGGCGCTTTTGAACTGGAACAGGCTAAAAAGCTGATCACCGTTCCGACGGATACGGAACATGGCAACTTCACCCTTCCCTGCTTTGTCCTTGCTCGTTCCCTGCACAAGGCTCCGAAAGTCATTGCAGAAGAACTCGCTCCGAAAATTGAACTTCCGAACGGCATTTGCAAAGTGGAAGCGGTCGCCGGTTACTTGAACTTTTTCATCGACCGTAAGTTCCTCGCCAAGTCGATTCTCGAAGCCGTGTTTTCTCAGGGCCTTGAATACGGTCATGCAGAATCCAACGGTAAAGTGGTCTGCATGGACTACAGTTCCCCGAATATCGGTAAGGAACTCGCATTCCATCATTTGCGTTCGACGATGATCGGAAATTCTCTCGCTCGCATTTACAAGGCTGCGGGTTACAAGGTGGTTCGCATCAATCACTTGGGCGACTGGGGCACGGCCTTCGGTAAGCTCATCGTGATGTACCTGCGCGAAAAGCGTCCGACGGACCAGGCGACTCTCGATTCGCTGACCGTGAAGGAATTGAACATTCTTTACGCGAGCTTCTCTAAGGCTGCAGAAGCAGAACCGGGTCTCGAAGATGAAGCCCGTGCCGCATTCTCGAAACTTGAAAAGGGCGATGATTTCTACCATCAGCTCTGGCTCGCCTTCCGTGCGGCAACTCTCAAGGAACTGATGCGCATCTACAAGATGATGGGCGTCGACTTTGATTATTACACCGGCGAATCCTTCTATGAAGACAAGATGCCGGCAGTGATCCAGGACTTGGAAGCCAAGGGTCTTTTGGAACGCAGCGAAGAACGCGACGTGGTGAAGCTAGACGAATACAAGCTGAACCCATGTCTGATTCGCAAGAGCGACGGAAGTACTTTGTACGCAACGCGTGACCTCGCCGCCGCGATCTACCGCAAAAAGGAATACAACTTCGACAAGAGCCTCTACGTGGTGGACTTGGGACAGGCTTTGCACTTTAAACAGGTAAAGCTTGTGCTCAAGAAAATGGGCTACAACTGGCACGACACGCTCGTCCATATTCCGTTCGGCGTGATCCTGAACCTGATCGACGGCAAGTGGGAAAAGGGCAAGACCCGTACCGGCAAGGCAAAGCTCCTGCGTGACGTGATTGAAGCCGCTCAGCAAAAGATTTTGGACTTCATCAACCAGAAGAATCCGGAACTCGAAAACAAGGAACTGATCGCGCAGCAGATAGGCATTAGCGCCCTCACCTTCAACGACTTGAAGAACCACCGTTTGATGGACGTAAAGTTCGACTGGGACAGCGCTTTGAGCTTCGAAGGCGCAACCGGTCCTTATGTGCAGAACGCGCACGTGCGTCTTTGCAGCATTATGCGCAAGGCCGGCTACGATGTGACTCTGCAGGATGTGAACTTTGACCAGCTTTTGGACGATGCTGCCTATGAACTGATCAAGCTCCTTGCCAAGAAGTCTGAAAAGATTCTCAAGGCTTGCGAAACCGATGAACCGTGTGAACTCGCCCAGTATGCTTTGGATATTGCTGGCGCCGCACACAAATTCATCCACGACGACCGTGTTCTCGGCAGTGCAGAAGAAAAGTCCCGTCTCTTCCTCGTGAAATGCACACAGATCATTCTCGAAGACGTTCTCGTGTTGCTCGGACTCTTCCCTGTTCGCAACATGTAATCGGAATATTTCAATCCATGCATCCTTTACTTCAAAAGTCGCTTTCCTTCGAAAGGCTCACGCCCGAGGAAGCGCTTTTGCTTTTAAAGGAAGCGGAATGGACGGAAGTCGCCCAAGCGGCGAATGCGGTTCGCCATGCAAAGCTCCCCGGCAAACGGGTCGGCTATACGGTCTACCGCATCATCAATTACACGAACGTCTGCTCTGTAAACTGTAGCTTCTGTTCCTTTGCCCGCAAAGCGGGGGAACGCGGCACGTATGTGCTTTCCTTGGAACAGATCCGCAGCAAGGCAGAAGATGCCAAAAAGCTCGGCGCCGACCAGATCTTTTTGCAAGGCGGCGTGAACGAGGAACTGCCAATCGAGTATTACACGGACATTCTTCGCATGCTCACCCAAGAACTCGGCATGAGCGTTCGCGGTTTTTCGCCCGTAGAACTCGTCCGCATCGCAGATGCACACAAATTAACTCTCGTCGAACTTTTGAACATTTTGAAAGCCGCGGGCCTTTCTTCGGTACCCGGAGCAGGCGCTGAGATCCTTTCGGACCGAATCCGAAAGATTCTCAGTCCACGAAAACTTTCCTCCCTCGAATGGCGCAATACACTCGCCGTTTGCCAGAAGAACGGTCTTCCGGGAAGTGCAAACATCGTCATCGGCACTCAAGAAAATCCGGAAGATATCATTGCCCACTTAGACCTCGTCCGCGGTCTCCAGGATGAAACAGGCGGAGTCAAAAGTTTTGTCGCCTGGACATTCCAGCCGCAAACCCACGATTTCCCCATTCGCCACGTAACTCCGATGGAGTACTTGAAGCTCCTCGGGCTTTCACGCCTTTACTTGGATAACATTCGCCATATCGAGGTTTCTGTTCTCGGAATGGGAAAGGCTGTCGGAGAACTGGGACTCGTTTCGGGTGCGGACGACATCAACAGCATCGTCCTCGAAGAAAATGTTCTGGAATCTCAAGGTATCCGCGGCATTGCGGAAGCGGAAAACTTTATCCGCGGAGCGGGCTTCACCCCTTACCGCCGCGACCTGAACTTTACATGCGATCTCTAAATTCCTCGCGATTTTTTTCTAACCTCTGCATCTGAGGTGAGGATTTTATTATCTTGTAGAGTACAATGGGAAACATCATTCAAACATCCGGTTTCGAAATTCAGGAAGACAAAGTTTTTCAGTATCTTCACGCTTTCCCGCTGATTTTCGATATGAGCGATACGCCGTCGTTGCTGTATCGCTTGGACGAAGATTTGAAAATCGGTTCCACCGTTTCTTACCGTCTTGTTTCCGGCTTCCAGATTGTCAACTGGAAAGGCTTTGTTTCCTCGATCAACGGCAATTCCTGGACAGTCGAACTGAAACAGGGACCGTTCTCCATGTTCCATGCAGAACATTCCATTCAAATGACCGACGGTCTTTTGGAATGCTCGGACGCATTCTCCTACAACGGCGAACCGGTGGACATGACTAGCGTTTTGGAAAAGGCTCGTGTCGTCTACGCATTCGACGCCCGCCAAAAGTTTTTACAGGCGAAGAACGCTTTTGAATCTCGTCGCCAGACCGAAACCTTTAGAGCTTTCTCTTCTGGATTCTCTGCGGGCTAACGGAAACGCACAATGCCTTACAATTCCTTGGAAAGTGCGCTTTTAGATTTAGAAAAGCACGGGATGTTGTTGCGTATTCGGGAAGAGGTTTCCCCGGATCTCGTAATGCCGAAAATGGCAGAAATCGCGACGCGAGAATCCTTGCCAGCTCTCCTTTTTGAACACGTAGAGAATTCCCCGTTCCGCGCTGCAGCCAATATTTTTGGAACGCAAGAACGCGCCCGCTTTCTTTTTCGAAAGACTCTGAAAAAAGCAAAAACCGCGATCGCTTTCCACGGCGATCCGATGAAAATTCTCAAGAGCCCGAGCCTTTGGCCGTCGCTTCCAAGTATCGGAATTTCGGCTCTCCCGCTTCCGAGTCTGCGAGCGCCTGTCCTTGCCGAAGAAACCACACTTTCCAAGCTTCCGCAGATCCGGTTGCACCGGGACGACGGCGGCACTTTTTTAACGCTCCCGCAAGTCTTTTCACAGATGCCTGGCGAGCAAAACATGCTGAAGTCGAACCTCGGCATGTACCGCATCCAGACTTCGGGAAACGATTACGTCCAGGATGCGGAATGCGGTCTGCATTACCAGATTGAACGCAACATTGCACGGCACCACGAAGCGGCAATCGAACAGGGCGTTCCTTTAAAAGTGAGCATCTGGCTCGGCGGTCCTCCGTCGCACACGATTGCGGCGGTAATGCCCATGCCTCAGGACCTTTCGGAACTCCTCTTTGCCGGGCTTCTCGGCGGGCGCAGTTTCCGTTATACCGATTACGAAGGATGGAAAATTTCAAGCGATGCGGACTTCTGCATTTTGGGAGAACTCGCTTTGACGCTCAAACCGGAAGGTCCCTTCGGCGATCATATCGGATACTATTCCGCAAAGCATGACTTTCCCTATCTGAACGTCAAAAAAGTCTTTTGCAAAAAGAATGCAATCTATCCGTTCACGACTGTGGGCAGACCACCGCAGGAAGATTCGATTTTCGGAGAACTGATTGGTGAACTGGTCAAACCGATCGTGCCGCAGTCAGTGACGGGCATTTGCGAAATGAATTCCGTCGATGCGGCCGGCGTGCATTCCTTGCTCCTCGCCATCGGCATGGAACGTTACCTACCGTACAAGAAAGAACGCGAACCGATGGAACTTTTGAAAGAAGCAAACGCGCTTCTCGGTTTTAATCAGGTTTCGCTTTCCAAGTATGTCTTTATCGCCGCCCGTGAAGACTCTCCGCGTTTAAGCACCCGACACATCGTCGATTACTTTATTCACATTCTCGAACGTTTGCATTTGAATCAAGACATACATTTTCAAACCGAGACGACAATCGATACTCTTGATTATTCCGGCAGTACCTTGAATCACGGTTCCAAGGTAATCTTTGCGGTAGCAGGCTCTCCAATCCGTTCGCTCGGACGTTCTGCAGAAGATTTGGCGAACCTAAATTTACCGGACGGATTTTTGAATCCGCAGATTGCATTCCCGGGGGCGCTCGTCATCGAAGCTTCTCCATCTGCACAGATAGAAGTTCTTGCTTGCGCCCTTTCAAATTGGGACGCCCGTGAAAAGTTCCCGTTCGTGACCGTGACCGAAGACGCTTCGTTTGCGGCCAAGAATACGGACAACTGGCTTTGGGTCACCTTTACCCGCAGCGATCCTGCGCGCGACATCTACGGTGCGAATTCCCATTTTGAAAACAAGCATTGGACGTGTGAAGCGCCTCTTTGCATTGACGCGCGTATGAAGCCGCAAATGCAAGCCGTCGTAGAAGAAGATCCCCAAATCGAAGCCTTGGCGCGCGACATTTTGCACCGCGCCCAAAAGCAGCAATGCAGGCACTAGTCAAGCAAGGCGTCCCGTGAAAGCGTTTCCGCTGTTTAGCCACATCCTCTTTTGCGCCACGTTCTGCTTGTTAGCGAATTTCGCTTCGCCCGCTTACGCTGGCCGTTGCGGAACCCCTCTGATTTGGCAGCAACAGCGCCCCGTTGCAGAAAACGCTTCTGCACGCAGCTCGTACAAGCCAATCACCAACTGTGACGCAAGCTCCTATTACGACACCACAGCGGTCCAAGAAAAAACGACTACGCACTTTCGCATTTACTACGTGCTCGAAGGTCCCCATGCGACGAAAGAAGCCTTTATCGATACGCTCGCCGTAGACCTTGAAAAAGCCTGGGAATTTTACGTTTCAAAACTCCGCTACTTAAAGCCGATTGCCGCCGACACAACTTGGCATTACCAAAAGGCTTCACACGTAGAGCTTTTCCCAGTGGAAGTTTTGGATCTTTCCCTGGTGCGCAATAATGAATCTTTGTTCCAAGGTTATTGCGAAGGCTGCATGGGATTTGTTTTTGCGCCGGGCGAAAACGCTCAAGCAACCCAGATTTTTATCGACAACGATTTTTACTACCAGACTTCTTCAAGTGCGATTCTTCAAAGCGAATTCGACGCGAGCTGCACTTACCCCGAAGCCGACGTTCCACAGAGCAATTCCTTCAACGAAAAACTGTACCCTATGGAATTCGGCGACGGAATCCGCGTGACCGTTTTTCACGAATTCTATCACACGCTCCAGTTTGCCTATACGGAAGTCTTTGACTCTTACTGGTTCGAAGCTTCGGCGACAGCCTTCGAAGAAATCACCGTTCCGGACATCAACGATTATTGGAATTACCTGCCCACGCTTTTTTCGGCGAACAAAAAAAGTTTTTCCGATATCGAAGCGTACTCGATTGCCCTTTGGGGACTTTACAACGACAAGGAATTCGGCAGAGACTTCGACAAAAAAATCTGGGAACGTTTTAGCAAAAATTCCGACCGCTCCTTAGAGGACATCTTTGCCGAAGAATTGAACAGCCGCAAGCTCGATCCGGATTCCGCCTTTCAAGATTTTATTTCTCGCCTGTTCTTTTCAGGAGATCGTGCCTCATTCATCGATACAGCAGACTTCATTACAGGCGACGCCGCAGAATGGAATACTTCCCCGCAAATGCTTGCGGCGACGACAAAATCCGTGGAACTCGAATTCCCCGCCTTTGCCTATTACCGTCTCAAACTCGATTCGCTGCCCGACCTTTCGAATTTCCAAGGCAAGGCGAGCGTCGCCTTTTACGGCAAAAAGCAAAAGGCGCTTTTCGTTTCCCTGGATACCGCTTCCTTTACAAGCCTTGCCGCCGACATCAGTTCTGCAGAAAATGCCGTGCTGATCCTTTCCCACCTAAGGAATTCCTCTTCGACTGTACCCGCGCAAGATTCCTTGCCGATGCGCAGTTTCCCGAATCCGTGGAGAGGAGAATCCCCGCTCTGCTTTGCAGGACTTCCCGATTCGAAAAAATTTATCGAGATTCGCACTCGCTTGGGAAAATTGGTAAAGCGTTATCAATACACGGCATCGACTTTCTGTTTGGACGCAGATGAAGTCAAAAACCGTTTAGCCCCGGGCCTCTATTACTTTAGAGCGGGAGCGCGCAGCAAGCTTCAGCCGTTTATTGTAATGTACTGAGTCAAACTTTACGGAATCGGATTCAAAGCAGTCCAAAGTGTATCTTCGCCAAGGTTTTCAATCTTTTGATATTTCGGTTCTTTTCCCGTTTTCCAGGAAAGACCTGTGCCGAGCGTTTTTGCGGAACGCAAAATATAAAAACGATTCCAAAGTCCAGAGTTTAAAATGCCCTGGGCAAGCGTCGCCCCGGTTTCGACTGCCAAGCGGTGAACGCCAAGACTTGCGAAGGTGTCGAGAACGCACTTCCAGTTTTCGGTAAAATCTTGGGACGGTAACAGATGCACTTCGGCAATCCCTTCCAAGTGCGGCTGCGGATTCCGGCTAAAGACGAGCGTCTTTTTTTGCGGATCGTCAAAGAGGGAAAGCGTCGACGGTAAAACCTGAGACCCGCAGAAGACGGCGCGGCACGGGCTGTTTCCGGAGACACCACGCACCGTCAAATGCGGATTGTCCGCTAAAGCTGTTCCACCGCCGACGAGAATGAATTCAGCCATTCTGCGCCATTTGGCGGTCCAGGCGTTCGCCATATCTGCGGTAATGCGGACCGGGCTGCGGTCTTCCCGTGCAATGAAACCGTCTGCGGATTCCGCCATTTTGCATTCTACAAAGGGACTCTTGGTTTTCACAAAATAATCGTACGCTTCAAAGTAGCGGGAAAATTCCGGAGATGGTTCCACATATGTCGAAACGATTCCTGCTTCAGCAAGAATTTTTTCACTTTTCCCAAAGACCAAGGGATTCGGGTCTCGATGAGCGAAATAGACCCTTTCGATTCCTGCAGCGATAATTGCACTGGTGCACGGAGGCGTTCTACCGTAGTGGCAGCACGGTTCTAGAGTCACGTAAAGAGTTGCACCTTTAGCGGCTTCACCCGCATCACGGAGAGCCATCACTTCGGCATGGGGACCGTGGACGACCTGGGTATGACCTTTCCCGACAATTCGGCCATCTTTGACGACAATCGCTCCGACTGCAGGATTGGGGTAAGAAACTCCGATTGCGAGCAGAGCCTCTTCAAAAGCTTGATTAATGAAATTCATTATTTTGAATCCGTTGGCTGACACCGTATAAAGTATACTGTCCAACATCATCTTTTTTAAGTGTACTACGCGTCAGCATTTCCACAATGGAGCCGTCGCGATTCTTCACATGGACCTTGTGAACCTGAGGTTCATCATTCATCCGATCGCTATCCGCCAAAGCGGCAATGCGATGATTCAGCATTTCTCGGAAATAGCGGATATCTTCTTCGGGGAAAACTTCTTCATTCGAAAGGATCAGACCTGCGTCTCGATCATCCACTCCAAAACGTTCACGCGTAATGGGAGAAATCAAAACCAGCTGACGGGTCAAGCAATTCATTTCCCAAACAATGTTGAACGAGTTGTTCAAAAGGATTTCCATTTTATGGCGGGTTTCCACCAGATCCGCCGACAAGCGCATCTGTTCATTCACCGGAAAATAAGAGCAGCACAGCAAACGGTGAGAATTGTATTTGGTAAAGAAGCCGTAAACTTCATACCACTGCCACCCATAATTCACGTCGCGCAAACGAACGCGCAAGCTGTCAAAAGCGTTTTCAATCGGGTAGCCTTTTTTTTCCTTTTCACGGACTGCCGACAACGAAGTATGCAAAAGCTTCATATCGTCCGGATGGATCGTTTCGCGAATATCATGCTTGGCCACTTCGTCACGCGGAATGCCCAGCACATTCAGCAAGGCATTCGAAGCGGAAAGCACTTTCAAAGACTTCATATCAATAATGGCAAGAAGGCTTTTTGTATTCAGATCTATGAGCTTAATCAATGCCACTCGATCTTTCAATCGGGCATTTTGCACAAATAACACGATCGTTGCGATCGTCATCGCAATCGTAAATACAACAACCTCCATCATCATGTCCTCAATTTACATTATTTGACGTTAATTCAGAGAAATTACTTCGTGTTTTCTCTAAATTTACTTTCTTTTTTTTGGCTTTGAAAATCGATTTCCACCATTTTGGAATTCATATAGTCCGAATCACGGTGAATGCCGACGCCCGCGCCCCAATTTTTCAACTGGAAATGAAGCCCTATGCCCACTTTGGGCCCTGGGAAAGCCAGACTTCCTTCCAAAGCGAGCAGCCCCAATCCAAAGCGTTCTTGAAAGATCCAGAGCGGTTCTCTCTTTTGCCGCATCAAAAATAATATTCCACTTTGGAAACTTTCCCCAGGCATCCAAAAGGCATGAGCGGTCAAAGATTTTTCAAACCCGTTCCCTGGATACGTCCCCCAAACGCCCCCGCCAAACTTTTGCACGCGAAAAGCGCATCCCACCCGAACAGTCCACTCCCACCAGGAAGCTTCTCCGGGAACGATCTGCACCGCGGCAGAGCCCCCCGCTCCCCAAGTCCAGTGCAAAGTGGAAAAAGAAAGGTCGAGCCCGAAGTTTTCACTGCGGTAAAGCGAATCCAAAAAGACGCTTTCAAAAGAGATTCCCGAATAGTAACGCGCATTTCCCCATTCCGCAGCAAAGCCCAGAACCTGATAATCCACGCCTTCCATCGGTTCTGTCCAAAGAAGTCCCAGGCGAAAGACATCCGCGCGTTCCGCAGGATTTTTTCCGCCGTCAAAGAAACCCGGATTCCAAGGCTTGGGAACGCGGACTTCTGCATAAAGCATTCCCAACCCGAGCAAAAAGCATAAAAAGATTTTTTGCATCATTCCTCACGGTCGAAGCACAAGCCCGATGCGCTTTTCAAAGGCGCCTTGGGATATGCGCAAAAAGTTCACCCCCAAAAATCCTTTTTGATGCAGCGGAATTTCTGACCAAGAGTTTCCCGAAGGATCTACAGAAAGCTTTGTGCTCCACAGCAAATCGCCCTTGCCCGAAATGAGTTCTACAAGGACTTCCGATACTGCGGATTCCGAGCGCACGCGAAGCATGAGCGGTTTAGACGGATTCCGTTTGGAGAACAGGCGCGCATTCCATTCTACAGAAAAAGGCGGCGCTTTTGATTTTTCGGCGGACGTGGCAAGGCTTCCTGGAGTTTGAAATCCCGGGCTGTTTTCGGTGCGGCCGGTCGCGGCCGAAAATCCCTGTGGGCAGTGCGGCGAAATGCGCGCGTTCCTTCCCCAGATGACGGAATCTACAGGCGAAGATCCTTGGCAAAGAAAAAGCGTGTCCGCTGCATTTTTTAAGTATCCGAAATTCACCGGTAAGATTTTGACGTCGTCGTTTCCGACAAAGGTGCGCATGAGAGCGGTGTCTTTCACAAGGACCGCGCTTTCGTGCTTTTGCAAAACGGCACCCGTCAAAAAAGTTTTTTCGCTGCACAGGTTCATTAAAGAAAGGGAAAGTTCACGGGCGCCGGCGTTGTAAATTTCTATCCACTCCGGAGAACCTTCTTCTGGGCAAGGGTGCACTTCTGTGATGCGGATCGGGAATGCTCCGGGTTTTGCAATCAACGTGTCCAAGGAGTCATTTGCAGGGATGTCATCAGGCGGAAGAAAAACCTGTATTTGCAAAGCGTCCGAAGAGATGTGCGTAGAGAATTCTTTGCGACTGCCCCGTGTGAGATCACCCTGCCAAGCATTTTCCGTAAGAGATGCCGTGCTACGAAACAGAGCCTTGACCCACGCCGAATCACAACCGGTGAGCGTCCAAAAGCCTTTCCAGCCCGATGCAGAAAAAAAGACCGTGTCGATTTCAATGCGACAGTCCTGAACATCTTCTTCGAGGTAAGCGTTTGGAAGTCCGGGGCTCGCTTCGGCAAAGGTCCAAGAGTCGAAAGAGCTGTCCGTTCGCACAAAAGATTTTCCGGGTTTGGGTTTAGGAAGCGCCGCAGAATCGTTACAGGCGCCACTCCACAGAGAATATTCCGAGGAGCGGGAATTGGGAAAGCCTTTCCCCAAAAGCGCTTCACAGGCCAGTTTTTTTGATGTCGGACAAAGGCTCGTGTCGCGAATCAGGAGCAAGCGTTTCGCAGGCTCTAAAACGGTTCCCTTCCAAATCAGTTTCTGTTCAAAATAAACGGAGAGCGTATCGTGCCACGGCGTTTGCGGCAGTCGAATTTCGACGAATTCACCACGGGAATCATCCACGTCCTCAGGATCGGGAAGGATTTCCGCTAAATACGGACACGCTCCCAAGGCGGCAGCGCCAAGCCAGGTGAGCAAGTTCATGAATAAAGTTAAACGCGGTTACGTCTATTGAATCGCGTATTCTCCAGGGAGGATATAGCGAAGCGGGTTGACGGCCTTCGAATTATACCAGACTTCATAATGCAAATGAGGTCCGGCAGAAAGACCGGTGTTACCCATATAACCGAGCAGCTGATAGCGCTTCACGAACTGTCCCTGCTTCACGGAGTTCAACTGCATGTGAGCGTACTTCGTCACATAGCCGTTTCCATGATCGAGAGCGACATAGTTGCCAAAGGATTCGCTGTAACGCGAAACGGTGACCACGCCATCTGCGGATGCGTAAATCGGAGTCCAACGGCTGTTCGCAATGTCTATGCCGTTGTGCATGCGCGAAACACCGGTAATCGGGTGAACTCGAGCGCCAAATGTCGAAGCATAACGGCCAGTCGTCGGGGAAATCGAAGGAATATGCTGCCAATGCGCATATTGCTGTCCGACAAATCCAGCGACTTCCGTAAAGCTTCTTTCGTTTTCGTAAGCCTTGGAACGGAACTGTTCCGCCTTGGCACGCAAAGTCAAAGCCTGGTCGAGAATCGGATACGCAGACCTGCTCAGGCGGACTTCCGGGGCTTCCGGTCCGCCGATCGACATTTCTCGCGTAGAACGATCCGTCGGGTTCAGACCGAACTTGTAATGGAGGAGATCCTCATTTTCAAAACGGGATTCCATTTCGATATTCAACGAATCCAAACGCGCCTGTTCCTTGTCGAGCTTCTTGGACAAAGAGATTCGGCTACCGATGGCACGATCCTTGAGAAAATCATAAGTGAAGAGAACACTGCCCTGCAACACCAAGAGGGCGATTCCTGCGAACACTAGACCCTTTCCCACTCTAAGCACACGTTTAGAGAACTCCGGAAGGCGCAAAGCATGCGACTTGGAAGAGCCTTCGATGTGAAAGGAAAGTTTGAAAAATCTCATGATAAACGCAAATTTAATAATTTACGCGGTAGATGGATAGCGTTGTACTATATTCGTAACCCACAACGAGGAATGGAACGCCTTTTTCGGGGCTATTTTCGGCAGGAATAAAGAGTACTCCTTCCGGTCCACGATCGGTAGAACTTGCGAAATAATCCAAAATTTGCGGCTTTTTAGGGTTTTTGAGGTCAAAAACAGCGATTCCGCTCGAGCGTTCCACGGCGACAAAGGCGTACAAGCCCGATTTTGTCTTTCCAACGGTCACATTTTCCGGTTCCGGGCCCAAATCGTCACTGCGCGAATCCGGTTTGATTTTGCCTTTTTTGGAATTCCAGTTGAAGAGTCCCGGATGATGTTCTGCGAGATACTTTTCCAGGGCGTTTCCGCTATTCCAGATGCGCTTGCCCGTTTGAGCGTCAAAAATGCTCACGCTTCTGCCCCCAAAGGTATTCAGGTAGCGGCAAGGTTCGTTTCCGTCACAGGGGTTCAGCGCGTCGATCGAGAGCTTTCCCATCTTTTGAACCTGTTCGGCGGTAAAGACGCTTTCATTTAAGCGACCTTGCGCCTTTAAGGATTGGGCGGTTGTGACGTCGCTTGTCGCTGGATCGTCGTCGCGCTTTGCGCCTTCGTCCGCGGTTATAAAGTAAAGCTTTCCAGCGGCTTCAAAGGCTTTGATACCGTCCGGTTGCAGGTAGCCGCGGATCGGAGCGTTTTCAAGTTCGATCTTTTTGTTTTTGCGGTAGTCGAATTCGTTCCCCTTCTGGGCGTGATCGACCGTGCCGAGTCCCCAGACGTCCGTGATTTTCGCTTTTTTCACATCGATTTTTGCGACAGCATTGTTTTCTTGGAGCGTTGCAAAGGCGAACTTACTGTCGGGAGAATACGAAATGTATTCCGGTTCTATGTTTTGCAGATAGCGTCCAGGACCCACCAAACGAACGCCGGCATTCGCGAGAGAAAGGCTATCGAAAGCGGCAAAATCCAATTCGCTGACACGCGCCGTTTCGAATCCGTTCGAAATATCAATGAGGCTGATCGAGCCTTCGGGATCGACCTCCGCTTCGTCATCGGGCTCGCCTTCATTTGCGACGAGAAGTGTTTTGCCATCGGGCGCAAAAGCGACCATATCGGGATGAGCGCCCACGGTAAAACTCTTTAATTTATTCAATTTACGGTTCTGAACCTTGTACAGGTGAAGCGTTCCCGGCGAAGTTTTCGGATTGTTCATTTCTGCAATAGCGAGGAAATCCCGATGCGTCGAAACACAAGGAACTTCGCCTTTAAAATTCAGCGATTCCAAGATTTGGGGCTTTTCCGGATTTTCGAGGGAAATCAGAAATACCTCATGATCGCCCGATGTCGTAACGAGCATTTTTTGCGACGCTATATAAGTGGAAATTTCCGAGCCCGAAAGCCCATTCGCTCGAGTCAGACGCCCGACTTCTTCAAGGCCAGCGGCAAAAAGCGATACCGACAAAACGAGAGCAGCAAGGATTGTATTTTTCATATGATTTTAAATTATTAAATTACTCAATACGATGGAAATGGAACGAGTTAAAATTGCGCAACGGATCACTTGGCACGGCTTCTTTGTGAACCTTCTTTTGACAATCGGGAAGATTCTCGCCGGAATTTTTGGAAATTCCGCAGCCATGCTTGCGGACGGCATTCATTCTCTTTCGGATTTTGTGACGGATTTTATCGTCATCATCTTTGTGCGAATTTCCGGCGAAGACCGCGACAAGAACCATCCCTATGGCCACGGTAAATTTGAAACGATGGCTTCGTTGCTGATTAGCATTGCCCTGTTCGCTGTCGCGGTGGGCATTTGTGTGAATGCGGCAAAACAGATTTTCTCTTTTATGCAAGGAAACGCGCTGGAATCGCCTTCGGGGATCGCCATGATTGCGGCAGTCGTCTGCATCGTGACAAAGGAAGCGCTTTACCAGTACACGGCAAAAATGGGAAAGAAGATCGACAGTCCCGTTTTGATTGCGAACGCTTGGCATCACCGTTCCGACGCCCTTTCGAGTATCGGAACCTTGATCGGCATTGGTGGAGCCTTTTTGCTCGGCGGCAAGTACACGGTTCTCGACCCGATTGCGGCGATTCTTGTGAGCCTTTTCATTGGACGCGTGGCATACCAGATCGGATTTCCGACCGTACAGGAACTGCTCGAAGCCTCGCTTCCCGAAGACATCGAAAATGAAATTTCCACACTGATCCGCAACACAGACAAGGTGCGTTTTTACCATCATCTGCAAACCCGTAAAATCGGGAACGCCTACGCGATCGACGTTCACATTAAACTCGACCGAGACATTTCCCTTGTAGAAGCGCACGACGTCGCCACCGACATCGAAAAGCAGCTACGCGAAAAATACGGCAAACAGACTCAGATAAACGTTCATATGGAACCTCTTGGGGAGGACGGACATGCCTAAAATTGCAACGCTTTTGGCTATGGCTTTTACCGTATTTTCTTTGACCGCCTGCGATGACATTCGCGAAGAAAAATACCCGAACGGGAAGGTGCGTTCTCGCGTCCAGTACGTCGAAAACGCAAAACAAGGCGTCGAAACGGAATTCTACGAGAACGGCAAAGTGAAGCGCACCCGAAATTTTGAAAAGGGAAAAGAACAGGGCGAATCAAAGGAATATTACGAATCCGGAAAGCTCAAGGCGGAACTCAGCTACACGAACGGCGCTGTAAACGGGACCGTGAAACGCTATTACGAAAACGGCAACGTCCAGTCGATTACTTTGTACGAAATGGGAACGATTGCAGCCTTCCCCGAGACATTCGACATGGAAGGCGACCCGGAAGTTCAAGGGTCTTACACGGACCCGCGCGACGGCAAGAAGTACGAATGGGTTCGTATCGGAGACGCGATCTGGACAGCAGAAAACATCCAGTTCGCCCCGGTCAAAGGTTCTCTTTGCATGCAGTGCAATGTTTGGGGAAGGCTTTACGACTGGGAAAGTGCCAAGAACGCCTGCCCGACTAGTTTCCGTATGCCGAAAATCGCCGATTTTGAAGTTCTTGCCAAGGCTGTCGGACAAAATCCGGCAAAAAAGCTCAAGGCGACCTTCGGCTGGAACAACGGTGGCGACGGAACCGATGAATTCAGCTTTGGAGTGCGCGCTAGCGGCGCCCATTTTGCAAAATCCGACGTTCCCGAAAAAGCCCGCAAATTTAAAGATGCGGGAGACAAGGCTTATTTTTGGACCGCAGACGGAAAAGTCGCCGTTTTCAAAAAGAATTCCTCGGACATTTCCTACGAAAGATTCCAGCCGGAATTCGGCGCTAGCCTGCGCTGTATCCTTGCCAAATAAAGTTTAAGCGACTGCAAAATGCTATATTGAGGGCATGGCTACTACCCGTTACATTTTGCAAATTCATTGCCCAGACCAAAAGGGTCTCATTGCCGGCACAACGCAGGTTCTTGCGAATGCCGGTGCAAACATCATCGATTTGACGCAGCATACCGCAAAGGATATCGAAACGTTCTTTCTCCGCGCCGTTTTTGAATGCGAACCGTCCGCTGCTGAAGAAATTCAGAACCATTTTGAATCCATCGGTCCGCACCTTTCGCTGACCTGGCAACTGCACGATACTTCCAAGGTGAAACGCCTTGCGATTTTCGTTTCCAAAACAGACCACTGCCTTTATGATCTTTTGCTGAAGCACCGCGACGGAGATCTTCCTTGCGAATTCAGCTGCATCGTGAGCAATCACACGGAACTAGGCCCGGTCGGCGGCACATTCGGCGTTCCGTTCTACTATGTACCGAGCAATCAGGAAAAATCGATTTCTGAAAATCGTTTCCGTGAAATCATCAAAGAAACGAATTCCGATGGAATCGTTCTCGCCCGCTACATGCAGATTCTTTCGGCGGAATTCACCGAAGAATTCAAGTACAAGGTCGTGAACATTCATCACGGTTTCCTCCCCGCCTTTAAGGGCGCAAAGCCTTATCACCAAGCATGGCGCAAGGGTGTGAAGATTATCGGTGCAACGGCGCACTTCGCAACGGAAGATCTGGACCAGGGTCCGATCATTTGCCAGGACGTGCAACGCGTTCCGGAAACCGCTTCGATCGATGAACTTGTGGAACTCGGCAAGGATATCGAAAAGCGTACCCTTTCAACCGCTGTGAAGCTCTGGCTCGAACACCGCGTCTTCGTGTACGAAGGCCGGACTTTCATTTTGTAAGGAAGAATTCCCATGGCAGAAGAAAACAAAATCCAGGAAGCCGAAATCATTTCGACAACCCCCGCTCCGGACGCTTCCAAAGAAGTCCAGCCGGAAGTTTTGACCGCAGAAGCTCCGAAGCCAGAAGCTTCAGCAGAACAGCCGAAGGAAGAAACGAAGCCGCAGGAACCGCAGGTCATCATCCAAAAGGAACGCGACCTTTCTCACTATGTAGGATTCGCCCTTTTGACCGTGCTTTCGATTGTGTTCTTCTTTATTCCGGGCATCGCACTCGTTTACCTCGTGAGCTGCCTCGCGGCGATTACCGCTCCGGTCGCCTGGATTTTTGCAGCGATTCTTTCCGTAATCGTCTGGCTCATCTTTAAGCTCAAGATCAAGGGTTTCAAGAAGTCTTTCTTCTGGTACATCGGTCTTTGCGCTCTTATCTCTATCATTCTGGTATCGCTTTCTGTGTTTACCAGCTACCAGGTCCTGAGCGGCATTTTCGCTTTGCTCATCGGAGGCTCGAACTAATATGATCAAGAAGGATGAATTCGTCCACTTTCTCGTAGAAACCGGCGCCCTCAAGTTTGGCGCGTTTGTGACCAAGAGCGGCCGTCATACGCCGTACTTCATCAACACGGGTGAGTTCCGCACGGGCAAAGCTCTCGCCCGCCTTTCGGAATTTTACGCTCAGGCTTTTGTTGAACATTTTAGCGGCAAGGCGACAAACCTTTTTGGTCCGGCTTACAAGGGCATTCCTCTTTGCGCAGCGACCGCAATCGCACTCGCCGAAAAGCACAACCTGGACTTGAGCTTCACCTACAACCGTAAGGAAGCAAAGGACCACGGCGAAGGCGGAAATCTCGTCGGCGACACCTACAAGGAAGCCAAGGACGTCGTGATCATCGAAGACGTGATTACCGCAGGTACTTCCGTGAACGAAACGATGCAGACCATGAAGAACTTCCCGAATGCGAAGATCAAAGGTCTCCTCATTTCCGTCGACCGTCGCGAACGCCTTGAAAATGGAAAGTCCGCTCTTGAAACCGTTCAGGAAACCTACGGCATCGAAGCCCATTCCATCATCAACATCGACGACATCATCTCGTTCCTCGAAAGCGAAGACAATCGCAAAAAAATCGGTGCACCGGAAGATATTCTCGAACGCGTTCGCGCTTATCGCAAAGAATGGGGTGTGTAAATGAAGGGGGCGCTCCTTCTGTTATCGCTTATTTTAGCGTCGTGCGCGAGCAAGCAGTGGAGCGCGTCTCATCCCTATTACAGGGAATCTCCGAGTGCGCAAGAAGAAATCGCCGTACTCGGACTCCATCACGCAGTCGTCATTACTCGGGACAAATGGTTTGCAAAGCACTTGCAAATTCCACGCGATTCCGTGTACCTGTTGCTCGGAAAGCAACTTGAAGAAGCCTTTATAAAAGAGCTGCAAAGCACCCGCTACCCGAGCCTTTATATTTGGCCCGATTCCGCTTATGCAAAGCTCCCCGAAGAGACCCAAAAGCTCGACGAAAAAATTTACATCAAAGGCCGCTTTCCGGCCCAAGGCGTTTCGCTCCAAAGTCCAGAAGGCAAAACGCCTAAGCATTTGATTTTGATTCACGAATGTACGCTCGGGCTCGATCTGAAAAAAGACTACTTCTTTGATTATACGCTTATCAACAACGAAGAAGAAACAAAGCGCACTTCCGAGGCGTTGACGATCATTCTTTCTTATACGCTCTGGGACAACGTGAAACAGCGTGCGCTGTATTCCGCCGTCGCCGAAGTTCCGCTTGCGATTCCGCACGGCATTCAACCGGGTGACGTTTCCAAGGTTTCGATTTTTGCGGCAGATAGCCTTGTGGCAGGCATCGACGGAGGTATCCGATGAAGCGCTTGTTCCAGATTTTTGCAGCGGCATGCTGTTTTGCAGGCGCCGTTTTTGCCGAAGACGTTTACTTCCGCGAACCGTTTACCCTGTGGCAGGATCCCGAAATTTTAGTGTGGACGCCGGATTCCGCAGCGCCGATCGACCCGCGTGAATTTTCCCTTTCGTTAAAGCGCAACAACAGTGGAATCGGAAGCCCGTCCGTACGCATCGCCGGAGAACTGGAACGCGATTCAAGCGCCATCCTTTACGCCGTCTGGCTTAAGAACAATCTGCTTCCGGGAATCCCGGCAGAACTTTTAAAAGCCCGTGAAGCGAAAATGCAGTCCCGCCTTTCCGCCATCGAAGACAAGTACATTCTGTACATGACAAGGAACGGAAACACGCTCACGGTCGCCCTCTTTGACGAAACAAGCTATTCCCCGAAGGCTGCCGGTTCCTTACCGTTCAACAGCGACAAGGTTGCATTAGGCGACGCGATTGCCGAAATGTTCTTTGGCGGCAGCACGAATCGCCGTTTAACAAAAGAAGAACGGGCAAAGAAAGCAGTAGAACCCAACGATTACTATTCCAAGATTCCGACTTTTAGAGGCTTTTTTGGCGTTGCAGGCGGTTACACGCAGGCACAGGTTCCGTTCACGCCCGACAGCTGGTACAGACGCAAGCTGAACAGCAAAATCAAGAATTACCGCAATACGCAGGATTCCCTTTCGCTGTGGAATTTTATCGAAGACTCTTCCCCGCTTTTGAACGTTTATGCGGGCGGCACGTGGTTCGATTTTATCGGTTCGGAAATCTTTTTGCGTTTTTCGGAACACGATGCGAAGATCGATGAGAAGGATACGGTTTACAACGAACTCGATGACTGGAAGTTCTACCGTTTTGAAGTCGGTCTAAGCCTGATGCTTTCTTACCGTTTCCCGATACATAAGAACGTGACGCTTGTACCGCACGGTTCCCTAGGATTTATCTACAGCTTCCTTTCGGAATCGATCGACACCAAGAGCGGTTACAAAGCATCGGGAGCGTACAAAGCGCGTATCGAATTCAAAGACTTTTACAAGGGCGCAGTCCTAGCTGTCGGCATGCGGACGATTCTCTTAGACCATTACGGCATCGATTTGCGGGCGGGTCTCGCTGGCCGCGGTCGCATTCTCGACAGGGAGCCTTCCGTAGACGCGGTTGCCGAGCCTACGGTCATCGGAGGCTCCACGATCGACTGCTTTATTCAGCTCGGTCTCGAATACCACTGGTCTTTATAGACTTTTTAGCGGGAACCGTCGTCGATGATTTCGGAGCCGAGAGCATGCGTTGCCGTGACCAAGTGTTCCTTGATCTTGCGGTATGTGCCGAGCAAGTCGGTGAAGGTGGTCGTGAGCAGAGGATCTTCGCTGACTTCGGCGACATGACCCCAGTGCTTTGCACGGCTGTCACGAACCTGTTCCGTAATTTCATGTCCCTGGCGACGGATCGCGGCGAGCGTATGAACGTCATGGGAATCATTCAAGACGACAGCGACGTCGTCGGCGAGTTCCGACACGGCATCGTGCAACGAAATCAGGCTTTCCTGGTGCAACTTGTCGAAGGCAACGTTATGGTCGCGCAGGCGCAGGCAAAGCTTTAACGCCTGGGTCACGTAGTCGGATGCGGTTTCGAGATCGTCGCTCATGCGGAGTTGGCGTTCCGCATCGTTTGCAATGCTCTTGGAAACGCTCGTCGAAAGGAGGCCCGTGAGGAAGCTGATGACTTCGGTCTGAGCCATGTCGAGTTTCTCTTCAGCTTCAAAGATGCGTTCCACAATTTTCTTGTCTGCCTTGCCTTCCAAAACAAGGCGCAGATCCTTGAGCATGTCGCGAACCGTGTCGTTCATCATGTTCATTTCACGGGCAGACTGCGTAATCGCAGCAAACGGAGACTTGATGAGAGCCGGGTCGAGCTTTGTCACCACAGCGTGCTTCGGCACCACCTTGTTCGGGAAGAACTTGTCCAGGAGCGCCGGAATCTTGCCCGTAAACGGCAGCACGACGAGGGTGTTCACAATATTGAAAGTCGTGTGGTAAAGCGCAATCGCAAGAGTCACGTTCTTTGGGTCGTCCGGGTTCGCCATGCCAAAAGCCGTGTGCAAGAACCAGCGCATCCCGGCAATCGTCGGTTCAAAGAGGAGCGTCACCCAAACCACACCGAAGATGTTGAAGAACAAATGGAAGAAAGCCGCACGGCGAGCGTGGCGGGAAGTATTCGCCGCAATCATCAAAGCGGAAATCGTACAACCGATGTTCTGGCCGAGCACGAGAGCCGCAGCCGTATTGAAGCCGATCAAGCCCTGGGAAGCAAGCACAATCGTCACACCGAGAGAAGCGGAACTCGACTGCATGATCGTCGCCATGAGGAAGCCCACCAAGATGCACGCGCAAATGCTCAGAATATTATTCGCATTGAAGACCGCAAGAGCGTTCAAAAAGTCCTGGTTATTCGAAACCGGGGCAAGCGAAACCTTCATCGCCGCAAGACCGACAAAAACAAGACCCACACCCAAAAGGGCGAGGGCCGAATACTTGATACGTTCTTTTTTAGCAAAGCAGTAAACCAGGGCACAGGCACCGGCGAGAGGCATCCCGTACTGGTCCATATGAAGAACCAAGACCCAGCCCGTAATCGTCGTACCGATATTTGCACCCATGATCACGCCGAGAGTCTGGGACAGCTGCATGATCCCGGCGTTTACAAACCCGATGACCATCGCCATTGTCACGGCGCTCGACTGTACAAGACAGGTCACGCCCATGCCGACAAGAATACCTAGAACGCAGTGGTTCGTTACCTTACTAATGAGTTTTTGGAGGGTCGGCCCAGCGATCGTTTGTAGGCCCATCGAAAGGAATCGTAAACCGAGGAGGAAAATACCCGCGCCACCGATGAGGAAGATGACGCACTGAGCAATTTGCGAGAACAACATTGTTGGTTCATCCTTATTGGAGATGCCAAACGCATCTGATGTGTTATTTGGTCGTCCATTGTGGTTGCCCCAAATTTAGAATTTCAAATAACTCCTTCAGAGGGATTCTTTACAGATTTTTTACTTGCTCCACATGTTTTTTACAAAAAAAATTCCGCCACGAGGCGGAATGTTTCAAATTTGAGCTTTTTGGAGAACAAGAGCCTGCAATTCCGCGAGACTTCCCCAGTTATCTATATATTCATAGTGGTCATTCGGCGGAAGCGGGTCCAGAGCCTGAATTTGCATGCGGCGGAGGGCATCATCCTTCAAAAGCCCGCGCTTTTGGAGCCTTTCGAGGCGAATGTCGTCCGGAGCCTGGACCACCCAAATTTCTGCCAAATTTTTGGAAAATTCGGGCCATTTGAAGAGCAAAGCCCCTTCCACGGCGGCGATTTTCGGCGGATTTTCAGAATTTTCAATCCGTTTGAGCTTGTTTTCTGCATGCTTTTGGAGCATTGGATAGACGATTTTTTCCAAATCCTTGAGGGATCTCGGGTCTTTGAAGACCTGAGAAGCGAGAGCGGCCCGGTCCACGGTGCCGTTTTGGACGCAAACCGCCCCGAAACGTTCGGAAATTTTCGTGCGCAGTTCCTCGGATTCCGTGTAAAGCCTGTGCATTTCCACGTCTAAATCCAGTACAAAGGCACCCTTTTCGGCGAGCAGAACTCCGACAGCACTTTTGCCAGAACCGATTTTACCGCAAATTCCAATCTTTTTCATGCCCGGAATTTAACTAAATTTTTAGCACTATGAGCTTAAAATTCGATACTCCGATTACTGATGTCCCACTGTTCCACCAAGGTAAAGTACGTGACATGTACGACCTGGGCGACAGCTTCCTGATGGTCGCAAGCGACCGCCTTTCCGCATTCGACGTGGTGCTCCCCACTCCGATTACGGGCAAGGGTAAAATTCTTAACCAGCTTTCGCTCTTCTGGTTCGAACATCTCGGCATGCCGAACCACCTGATTACGGCGAACGTGGACGAATATCCGGCAGTGCTCCAGAAGTACAAGGATTACCTCCGCGGCCGTTCGATGATCGTGAAGAAAGCCAAGCGTCACAGTGTAGAATGCATCGTGCGAGGCTACATCGTGGGTTCCGGCTGGAAGGACTACCAGAAGACCGGTAAAATTTGTGGGCACGTTCTCCCCGAAGGCCTGCAGCTCTGCCAGAAGCTCGAAAAGCCGCTCTACACGCCGAGCACCAAGCCGGACGTGGGCCACGACGAAAACATTTCCTTTGAACAGACCTTCGACATCGTCGGCGAAAAGGTGGCTACCGATCTTCGCGATCTGTCCCTCGACGTCTACACGAAGGCTCGCGATTACGCGGCTTCCAAGGGCATCATTCTCGCCGATACCAAGTTCGAATTTGGCGAAATCGACGGCAAGACCGTTTTGATCGACGAAGTCTTGACTCCGGACTCCAGCCGTTATTGGCCTGCAGACAAGTACCAGGTCGGCAAGAACCAGGAAAGCTTCGACAAGCAGTACGTGCGTGACTGGCTCGAAACTCTCGACTGGGGCAAGACCTACCCGGGTCCGGAAATTCCGGCTGAAGTCGTGAAGAACACGCTCGCCAAGTACGTGGAAATCTTCGTGCGCCTCACCGGACGCGAACCGGAACTTTAATTCCGAAACAAAACATCGAAAAGCTTCAATAGGAAAAGGACTCCAACAGGAGTCCTTTTTCGTTTACAGAATCTGTTCCAAACAAGGTTCTCTAGCGAACTTCCTTTTCGAGATCCAGATCGCTCAAACGGGAAGCGTCCACCCGTTCAAATTCCTGAACAATTTCATCGGAAGGCTTCTTCGTGCAAAGGCTCACCACGACCGCAGTCACAAAGTTCAGCACAAAGCCCGGAACCAGTTCGTACAATCCAAAAATCGAGCAGTCGCTCGAAAAGCCCGAAAAGTAGAACTTCCACGCAAAAGCAACGACACCGCCGACGATCATTCCGCTAATCGCTCCCGAAAGATTGATGCGCTTCCAGAAAAGGGCGAGCAGAACGATCGGGCCAAAGGTTGAACCAAAACCCGCCCAGGCAAAGCTCACAAGGCTCATGACCACATCGAGAAATCCACTCGAAGCACCCGGACGGCCCTGGAATGCGAGATAACCCGCAACAAGAGCGATCGCCACCACGACGCCACGGCTCACCAGCATCAGTTCCTGATTGCTTGCATTCTTGTGAATCAAACGCTTGTAAAGATCATTGCTAAAAGCACTCGCCGAAACCAAGAGCTGGGAGTCCGCTGTACTCATGATCGCCGCAAGCACAGCGGACATCATGATCGCCGCAATGACGGTCGGGAACAGGTTCTGCGTCACCACCAAGAATACACGTTCCGGATCATCCAAGGCTATGCCCTGCTGCATCAAATAATAACGTCCAAACACAGCAATCAATATTGAAGCACCGAGCGAAAGTACAACCCAAGTCATGGCGATGCGACGGGAATGCGTGATCTCATCCGGATTCTTGATCGACATAAAGCGCACAAGGATATGCGGCATGCCAAAGTAGCCAAGGCCCCAAGCCAGGGAAGAAACGATCGAAATCATCGTTACCGCCTTACCCGTCGAAGCATTCGTGAAAATGTTCATCAAGTAGGGATTCACCTGGTTCATCGCATCGACTGTCGGAGCAAAGCCGTCGTTCATTTCGCAGATAATCGTCGGCACGAGCAAAAGCGCTATCAGCATCAAAACGCCCTGCACAAAGTCCGTCCAGCTCACCGCCAAAAAGCCACCGAGGAACGTGTAGCCCACGACCACAATCACGCCCACCCAAAGAGAAGTCGTATATTCCCAACCGAAAATCGTTGAGAACAATTTACCGCAACTGACAAATCCCGAAGTCGTATAGAACAGAAAGAAGATCAAAATAAAGAGAGCGGAAACCACGCGGATGATTCCGCGCTTGTCCCGGAAGCGGTTCGCAAAAAAGTCCGGCAGCGTAATGGAATCGTTGCAGTAATACGTGTACTTGCGAAGCCTGCGACCGACAATTTTCCAGTTCACATAGGTTCCGACGACAAGACCGAGACCGATCCACGCTTCCGAAAGGCCCGAAAGGTAAATCGCGCCCGGGAGGCCCATCAAAAGCCAGCCACTCATATCGGAAGCTTGAGCGGACATCGCCACGACCCATTTATTCATGCCGCGATTGCCCAAATAATAGGAATTCAGACTGTTCGCCCTGCGAGAGAAATAAAATCCGATACCGAGCATCATCAACAGGTAAAGGATGAAAATAGCCATTATAGTCATAGGGACTCCTCGTAAAAAAACTTGTTTGCAATAATAGCTTTTAATTCTTACCTAGCGTGAAAACTTCGCGAAGTTCGTCATCCGACATTTTTGTGATCCAATTTTCGCCGGTCGCGACGGTCATCTCGGAAATTTTCTTTTTGCTTTCGAGGATGTCGTTGATTTTTTCTTCCAGATCGAATCAGGAAAATTTTGGCAAACAGTACGTGCGAGACCGGCTCGAACCTCTCGACAAGGACAAAACCTACCCGAGTCCAGAAATTCCGTCAGAAGTCGTGAAGAACATGCTCACCAAGTATGCGAAAATCTTCATGCGCCTCACCAGCTGCGAACCGGAACTTTCCGAAAGAAAACATCAAAAAAACTTAAAAAAGATTCCTGTAAAAGGAACCGTTTTTTGCTTCAAGTAAATAAAATTTTAGCGTTATAACAATTCAATTAAGTCATAAAAGTAATATAAATTACCGCGTTTTCTTTCGTCGGAGAATACGATATTATTGGCGGTCAGTTTATCCAACATGCGATTGACAGTCGTGTTGGAAAGCCCTGTTTCCTTTTCAATTGCGCGACTGTTCTGAACCGGATTTTTAAAGAAACAGGAAAACACTTGTTTAAGCAATCTTGATGAAGAAATCTTTGCAATTTTCTTTAAGCTCAACTCGTAGAGTTCTTCTATTTTCAAGACATTACCTTCGTATTTGGCACACTGCCTATCCACAATTCCAAGGAAAAACTTAATCCATTCATTCCAGGCGCCATTTACCCGGACATCGTTCAGCATTTTATAATAGCGGAATTTTTCTTTTTCAATAGCTTCACTTAAAAAAAGCCAGGGCATTTCTATTTCGTGAACCTTAAAAAGAAACAGCGGGATCAGCATTCGACCAAGGCGTCCATTTCCATCTGCAAACGGGTGGATTGTTTCGAACTGCTCATGAATAACTGCCGCATTTACCAAATTCCGCTCTCCAGATGTAGGCGAATTCATAAACGCAATCAAGTTATCCATCAACGGTTTTACAAACTTTGCTTCTGGCGGTACAAAAGTGATTTCTTTTGAATTCTCATTTTGAATAAAGTTTTGTTCAGTGCGGTAAAGTCCAATATTATCCGTTAAGCAATGCACGTTTCCACTCAAAAGGATCCTATGCATTTCAAGGAACATCTCCTCCGTAAAAATTCCCGTGCGCATTAGATAATCACGTCCATATCGCGTCGCTGCCGAATAATTTTTCACTTCATTGACATTTTTGTCGGAATCATCTTCAAGCGCTGTTTTTTCCAAAGAGCTTTGCAACGAGGTCCTTGTACCTTCCATCCGACTAGAATGCAAACTTTCTTTGATATACATCGAAGCCATGCAAGATTCCCGCGCGATGGATCTTTCTAGTAGCGCCGAATATACTTTTAATCGCGAAACAGAATCCACTAATTCGTCAACGAATGCGGTTTTGTCAATTCTTTCAAATGCGGATTCAATGCGAGATGCAGCAAAAGGTTCTTGCATATTGCAAACAAATCTATCAAAAATTGTTTACTGTTTACAAGTGTACATTTGTTTAATTTTATTTGGGCTTTACGTATTCCTGTTTCAAAGAATCAAGGCAGTCCGTGTTCAAATTAAAGGACTTGAATGCCTCGTAAAGGCCTGAAATAAAGGTGAAATTGGTCATCATTTGTTTTCTGTAGGCGTTGAAGTCTTCCCCGAATTTTTTTGCCTCCTTTTTTTTACGAGGCCAATAAGAATAATTTGTCGATATTTTGCAGTTTGAATGAATTTGCTTATCTATTCGTGGTAGATTGCAATTAGCATAATAACTTTCCGTGATATCTCCATAAATGTCATAACCCACCTCTATACGTAATGGGAAACGTTTTTCTTTGGGGTCTACTACATAGACGGCTGTTGTCGGTGGAGGATTTTTTTTGGTAGAGTCGATAAGGACCGCGACATTGGGCGTTGCCGCTATATAGGAAAATCCATTTCGTTCAAAGGTTTCCATGCATGAAACTTCGTCTGGACTAGGGCTGACATAGCGATTGTAGTAGTAAGAATCATGCAAAATTCTGTAATCCGATTCATCAAGGAATCTGTACCATATTCGAATCTCGTAATTGTCGTCATATTGAAGGAATCTTTGACCAGGTTTGTCAATGAATTCAGCAAATTCCACGTTGCCAACAACGACTGTTTTTACGTGGTCTGAAAAAAGAAATTTTGTGAATATATTTCCCTTTACAAGATGCCCAATGGCGAAAAAAAGGATGGTTGCCACAGCAACGGCGACAACCACGAATAACATTTTAATCCAAACCGATTTCATTCAAAAGTCCTTTAAGCACCTTGTTCATGAACGCTCTTTTGGAAATTTCCAAAAGATAAGGATTCAATTTTACTGTCAACGGGAAAAAATAATGTTTGTTTACTTTTTCGGCAAATTTTTTCCAACCTCCATAAGAATTTACAAATGTGAAGAACCTGCTAAATTCTTTTTGCTTGTAATAGCGGTCAATTGCATCGTAAAGGGATAAGTTTCGGTTGTTTATTAACGAAGCTATATTACGGGCGTCAATGTCTGCATAAAAATCGCCTGTACCAAAGAATTTGCTGTATCGGGGGTGAGCACCACCAATGTTGTTCAATGCAGTGTCGCGTATTGCAGCATAGCTTAGACTATCGTTCGTTCTCACGGAATCAAGATGCGCCGCGTAAGTGAACATGTCACCAGCCCAACTGGCCCATTCTGTAGGCAAGGCACAATCGTCACTATAGCAATCCAAATGCCGGCTAAGTGAAGCGCTGAAATGGGGAAGGTCGACAACTACGCTGGAATCCGGAAATTCAAGAGACTTGAACCGACCGTTTGGGGAGAAACTGTTTTGATAGCTCGGATACTTCCATCGGGTCATAAATTTCATATATGGGTCAGCAATACCCGATGTTACATTCCACTTCAATCCTTTGTATCCTCCAAAATCCCTCAAAATTCGGGAAATTTCCAAAGCACGCGCTTTTTTTTGCCCTTTGGGGATACTGTTCAAATCATCCAAATTTTGAATAACCTGTAAAAAAGAGTCTATTTTGTCTTCTTGTGAAGCAGGCTCAGCGAACAGCTCATAAAAAGAATATGGAGCAATTTGCGTTGTACCTGCGGGCGTCCCCCACAGCAACGAGAAAGACGCAAACGGAGATTCCTTTTCCGGACAAAGTGTATTGGAACGCTCGCCAGAAGCAAGCAAATTTTGAAGTCCTGCTAACCGATTTCTAGAGTCGGCATCCGATATAAAATCATTTGGCATGATCTTTCCTTTGCCCCAAAATTTTGAGGCAGTTAAAATAAACCGGAAGCGAAGAAATTTGGTATCTTTGTCAAGCCGTTAGAGTTACCATGCTCTTCGCCGAAGGACTTCCGACTGCAATCGGGAGTCCTTCTTTTTTCCAGTGGCGAACATCACTGGGTCAAATATACACAATTTTAATGTTAAAATATTGTTTTTTGTAAAATAATAAACATTTTTTTAGTTTTTTGTATACAATATCACAATCAAAGCCATTGTTTCACAATTATATTTTAATTCTTACCTAGCGTGAAAACTTCGCGAAGTTCGTCATCCGACATTTTTGTAATCCAATTTTCGCCGGTCGCGACGGTCATCTCGGAAATTTTCTTTTTGCTTTCGAGGATGTCGTTGATTTTTTCTTCAAAAGTGTCTTTGGTAATTAAGCGGTGAACGACCACGCGGCGGTTTTGGCCGATACGGTAAGCACGGTCCGTCGCCTGGGCCTCTACGGCGGGATTCCACCACAAGTCGTAATGGATAACCTGCGAAGCAGCGGTCAAATTGAGACCTGTGCCGCCCGCCTTGAGCGAAAGAATCAACACGCGGCGATCCGGATCCTTTTCAAATTCGTCTATCGCCTTTCCGCGGGCACCGATCGACATGCCGCCGTGATAAAAGAGCGCTTCCGTTTTGAGTTTCGAATGGAGAACCTTTTGCAAAATTTCGCCCATTTCCGTAAACTGCGTAAACACAAGGACCTTTTCGTCGGTATCGAGAATGGAACCTACGATGTCGAGAAACAATTCCATTTTGCCGGAAAGCGCGGGATCCGTTTTGCCATCCTTTAAATATTGCGACGGGTGGTTGCAAATCTGTTTTAAGGCGGTAATCAGGCGAAGTACGGCGGCACTGCGTTCGAATTTATCTTCCGCATTTTCCAGGTCGAATTCGCCGAGCTTTTGCATGATGCTGTTGAAAGTATCGTTGTACAGCTTTTCCTGTTCGGGCGAAAGACTTGCCCACTCGTTCTGTTCGAGTTTTTCGGGAAGGTCCGCGATGATCGACTTGTCCGTTTTGAGGCGTCGCAATAAAAAGGGCGCCGTGACCTTGCGGAAGAGTTCCGCGCAATGCTTGTTCGCGCGTTCCTGAATCGGCCTTTCGAATTCTTCGTGGAAAGACTTTGCACTGCCAAAGAACCCGCGATTGCAAAAGTCCATGATGCTCCAGAATTCCATCAAGCGGTTTTCCACCGGAGTTCCACTCATCGCGATTTTCACATGGGCATTCAAAGCTCTCACAGCGCGGCTTTGCGAAGTTCCCGCATTCTTGATATTCTGCGCTTCATCGATCACCACAAGTTGCCAGTTCATATCGGTCAGCTGTTCTTGATCGGAGCGGAGAACGCCGTAAGTCGTCACAAAGATATCCGCATTCACGCCTTCGACGTTGCGATTGGAACCGTGATAAATGCAAACCTTCAACCCCGGTGCAAACTTTGCGAGTTCCCGTTTCCAGTTTTGCAAAAGGCCCGTGGGAACAACGACGATCGCTTTGCGTTCGTCAAAGGCTCCGTCGTTTTTCATCTGCTGCAAAAGGGTAATCACCTGGAGCGTTTTACCAAGGCCCATGTCGTCGGCAATGATGCTTCCAAATCCGAGCTTGGAATTGCCGAGCATCCACGCAAAGCCTCGGCGCTGATACGGGCGAAGGTTCGCCTGGATTTCTGCAGGCACCGGAATCGAAGATTCGTTTTCTTCTTTGAGCTTGTGAATTTCTTCGAGCGCTTCCGGCGCAATTTCCACCGAGAGCCCTTCGAATTCGCCGGCGAGCGCAATCTGTAAAACTTTGATCGCAGGCACCTTGAAACGGTCCCGCAAACCGTCCTTCAACTGCTTGACATCGGACGGGGTAACGTAAAAATACTGGCCTTCAAAATAGAGCAGGTCTTTCGACTTTTCGTACAACTCCATGAACTGTTTGCCGTCCATCACCTTTTCGCCGATAACCACGGACCAGTTCAATCGCAAAAGGTTTTCCAGTCGGCAGAATCCCGCCTGCGCCTTTTCTTCGGAACGGACAATCTGCGGATGCGGCACGCCGCGAACGACCCGTTCAATTCCCGCCGGCAGGTTCATGCCGATGCACAAAGCGCGAAACAGCGGAACGGATTCATTCAAAAAGCGAATCAGGTTTTCTCCGGAAAGATGAATATTGTCGATTGCCTTCCGCGAAACGTATTCATCATAACCCGGCAAAAAATTTTGCATCGGCTGCACGGCCCGCAAAACGAGTCCGCGTTTTTCCGCCGGGAATTCCCGCGTCCAAAGCTTGGAATAAGGCTGCGCCTTGTTCAAATCGCGGTCCAAAAAATCCAGATCGACATCGACTTTTCCAAAGCCCGCATCGGCGCCGTTCACCACCGGCAAATATTTTGCATTCGAAAGTTCATAGCCGGCGAGCCATTTTTCGATTTCCAAAATATCGTCTGCGGCATCGCCCGAATAATCGAGAGTCGCGTTGCCGAAAAAGGCGTACAGGCGGCTGTCTTTAAACTTCTTTTCGGGATCGATGCGGCGCATGTAAATGGAAAGGATCGCGGTCACAAGCATTTCTGCCGAATTCTGCGTCATCTGCTTCGGGGATTCCATTTCACTGCGCACAAACTTCACCGGCATCCAAGCCTGCAAACGCGCGATTGCCCCATGGACTTCGGGAATGGACTTGAGCGGAAGCCAAAAGAAACGCGCCACTTTTTTATCAAGCGCAAAAAGCTTGGGGTAAACCGATCCGCGATTCAGTATTTCTAAAGCGGTCTGACGGGCGTAATTCAAAAGCTTGAACGAGATATCCGCCTTGCTCATTCCCGTCGGACCTTCCACAGAAACCGCGTCTACGGCCCATTCGAGTGGAATCTTGCCGAACATCCAAAGGTCCGTTCCCGCGTAACGGACAACTCCCCCTTCCGAAAGATCCACCGATTTTTCCGGGTAACATTCAAAGCTTTCCGCAAACTGTTCTAGGCACGTTTCACGGTAAAGATTCACAAATTCTTCGGGGAAAGCCGCATTCGGCGCAACGGCATTCACTAGCGCCTTGCGCGCATCCACGATGTTTGCCGATTCATATTCCGGAACTTCCGAAATTTCTTCCGAACCTTCAAGGGGAACGTGGGTAAATTTTTCTGCAAAAACGGGAAGGGCCGTTTTGCCGTTTTCCACGGGAAGCTCTTCTTCCCAAGCGGCCTGCGTGCACTGTTCCGCGAGCTGGCAAACATCCATGCCGCGGACGGTGAAAATCGTAAACGGATCCTTGTCGATCTTTTTACCGATACCGTGCAAAGCCGCGTAAGCGTGATTGCACATGCCGCGCATTCCGCAACTGCATTTGACCGAAAATTTGACGCCCGCGCCGGGCACCATTTTAAGGCCCTGCTCCTTGGCAAAGTCAAGAGTTTCTTTCGGTTCCAGATGATGCGCAAGGGAGCCTGCGAGTTCCGGATTCTTTTTTAAGCCTTCCATCAGCAGAGATTCTTCTTCCTCGGAAAAGCGCGACATCATGAGTTCTACATTCTGCGTGCTCCAGGAGCCGTCTACAATGCGAGCCTTGACGGTGCGCCCCGAAATCTTGACGTCGGCTGCACGAGCCTCCGAACGCGAATATACGGCAAAAGAGCGCTCCACAGCGCTGCGCCATTCATCGCCCCAAGGGGTTCGTTTTACGGAATCCGTTGCCATCGCGCCAAAGATAGCAAATTACTGCACGGATGTACATTGAAATTATATGTGCCTTTATCGGCTACCCTATCGGGCTTTGAGTCTTCTAAAGAGCCTCCGTTACGGGGTCTTGGATAAAACGTCCACAGGAAATACGCCCAAGGTATACTTTTTTTTACCTGTCCAGTCTACTTTAATATTGTAAAGTTATAGGTAAAAAAAACTATGGTTACGTTTTCTGACATATCGGATTACCGCGACTTCCTGAAGGAGTATTACGACCGTAAAAAGGCGGAAATGCCCTTCTATTCGTACCGTATGATGGGTGACAAGCTGGGCCTTGACTCCAGCTATTTGTACCGTGTGCTAAAAAAAAAGCAGCATTTGCCCGCTCATGCCCTTCCGGCCGCCAAGGAAATTCTGGAACTGGCCGGTCGCGAGGCCGAGTACTTTGACCTGCTCTTTTCTGCCGCCGTGGTCAAGGACAAGACGAAAAAAGAAGAATTGATGGCTAAGGCTGTCTCTCTTAGGGACGTGGACCGGCATAGACTCCAGGCCGCGGAGCTCAAATTATTGGAAAACTGGTGGATTCCGGCGGTTCGCGCCTACCTAGAACTAAACGGTGGCGTGGTGAACCATAAACAAATTTCCAAGGATATTTGCCCCCCGATTACCGAAGAACAGGCTAAAGAGGCCGTAGATACCCTGCTGGAAGTGGGTCTGGTGAAAAAGATGGCTTCTGGCAAGCTGGCCCTAACCGATGCTCACCTCACGATGGGCGGCCCCGAAAAAAAGGAAGCGGTCCGCAAGTTCCAAAAACAGGTCCTCGCTTTGGCGAGTGATGCCCTTGATAACATTCCCGTAGACGAAAGAAACATTTCTACTCTTACATTGTCTGTGGACCAGGCCTGCTTTGACGATCTCGGGGATATGCTCCGGGAATTCAGGCGCCTCGTCCAGAAACGGGTTGATAGTGCCAAAAATTCAGACCGTGTAATGCAGCTTTCTATGGCTTTTTACCCGGTGGCGCGCAAAGGCGAGGTTGGATCCGTCAACGCAACGGAGGATGCCCAAAGGGAGTCAAAATGAGATACTGGGTGTGGAAAATGGCTTTTGCAGCATTGGGTGGAATCTTCGTTGCTTGCAGTACCGATGGAGACAGCGTGGCCGGATCTACCCTTGAAACGGAGAACTCCATTGCGGTGACCCTGACGGTACAACGGGAAGGCGGCATCCCTGCCGCCCGTTCCAAGGTGTTTGTCCGTCCGGCATACTTCCTGGCAGGTGCCAACAATTATGCTTTTGCCGAAAATCAAGACTTGTCCGAATCGGATTCCCCAGTAGTGGCATCGGATAGCGCCTTGGGTATCTTGAACTTGGTAACGGACTCTCTGGGCCTTGTGGACTTGCCCCGGCTCAAGCCCGGCTACTATGTCATCGAAGCCCGTCAAAATATGGAAAGGGCCGCGTCCCGGGTGGTAGTGACGGACAGTTCCGTAGATTCCCTGTCCATGACCGTGCTTTCTACGGGGGCCATGAAGGGCCAGGTATACCTGCCTGCCGGCATGAAGTCGGTAACGGTGGGCATCCAGGGACTGGACTATTTTGTGCAGACCGACTCCCTCGGCCATTTTGAATTTGACAACCTGCCTGCGGGTACTTTCAGTGTGGTGGGCTTTGTGTACCGCACCTACGAAAGTACCGGCTCCGACGGCGAACCGGTGGTCATGAGCAGCTATCTGCAGGTGGGCTCGAGTTCCACAAAGGTCGAGTCCGAAGCGACGGTCGAAGACGTAACGATCGGCCAGCGTCCTATCGAAATCATTCCGGATTCTGTCGTATCGGATACCGAAGACGTTTACCCCATCGTCTACTTCGAGGATTTCGAGGACAGTACTCAAGGTTGGTATAAAGGTGTTTCGAAATATGGGATTGTCCATGCGCTCGATGCCCAGTATGACACGGAACGGGACGGTCTTGTAGGCCATTTCGTATACCAAACCGACTCTAATTATAACTGGGTACTTATGGGCCGTTCCCTAAACGGAATAGTGGACCTGTCGGAGCTGGACTCCGTTGAAATTTGGGCCCGGGGTAGCAAGGGGGATTCTACCCAGTGGCTAAGCTTCTCCTTCGACGTGCTCATGGATTCCCTGACCCTGGACAGCCTGGGCTACGAAAACGGAAAGTCCTGGGTGCATCTGGAACTGGATACAACCTGGCAACGGTATGTCATTACTCCGAAGGACCTTTTAGAAACCGATTCCCTAAAAATCGGAGCTAATCTTGGCTGGGACAACGTAAAGGATCACGTGACTAACCTAAACCTCTTTGGCGGTGGTGTCGGCGGTTCCTTCGAGTTCTGGATCGACGACATTACCATTTACGGTGTCAAGCCCTGGGAACCTTAGCCCTTTTCATGGATAAATCGTCCATGTAATATGCCTAAAGCCGATGAAAATCGGCTTTTTTTGTGGGTAGTTTTAGCAACATAAGTTAAGTGTGGTTTTGCCTCATAGGAGTTCTTATGTTGAACGGGAATGTATGGTGCAAGTCTTGCCTTCAAAAGGTGGCTTGTCTGGTTGCAGGTCTTACGGTTTTTGGCCTGGCGGATAATCCGATTTCGAGCTACCATTATCTGGCGGACCCCGCCGCCGCATCCGATGGAGAGTATTTCTACGTCATTACCGACTCTGACGACCCGGCGGCAGCCAATGCCAACGGCTACAACATCAAGGCCCTTTATGCTTTCCGCACGAAGGACATGAAGAACTGGACCGACTTCGGCATTATCTACGATGCCCGCAAGGTTGACGGTATCGGCGATATCTGGGCATCCGGTATTGCGGTAAACCCCAATGACGGACGCCTGTACATCGTTTTCCCCGATGGCGGTGGCGGCGGTATCGGCCTCATCGGCGCCGACAGTATTGCAGGCCCCTGGACGAACCCTGTTTCGGGCAACAAGAAGCTGATCAACAACTGGGGAGGTGGTCTTGCGGACTGCGACGGTATCGGTTGGTGCTTTGATCCGGCTATTTTCTTCGACGACGACGGCCAGGGCTATTTCACTTTCGGTGGCGGCAGCAGCGATACCCGCAAGGCGGAGGACAACAACAACGACATTTTCAACATTTACAAGCTGAACAAGGACATGAAGGGTTTTGACGTGAATACCAAGACCCACCTGAAGATTGGTGGCCCGAGGGCCATGGAAGCTTCCTACATTCACAAGTACAAGGGAAACTACTACCTTTCCTACAGTACAGCGGATTTGCGCATTGCCTACGGCATGTCCAAGAACCCCATGGGTCCCTACGAATACAAGGGCATCTTCATGGGAAACCCGAGTATCAACGGCCAGAACATCAACGCGAACAACAACAACCATCACGGTATCGCGGAATTCAAGGGACGCTGGTATGTAACCTATCATGACCGCCGCATTGCCAACGGCTACGACGGCCTAGAAAAAATCCCCGCCGAAGACGGCAAGGCGGATCCAGTTGCAGCTTTCCACCGCAGCGTGAGCGTCGACGAGTTCTTCTACAATGACGATGGCACCATGATGCCGCTGACCTTTACCAAGGAAGGGCCGGAGCAGATCGAGAACTTTGACCCCTACGATTGGTACCCGGCCCTTACCAGTTCCAAGCAGAAGGGCATCCGCAGCCGTTCCAACTTTACCCTGGGCAAGGTGACCGAGCACCTGCTGCTCCCGCTTTCTACCAAGGAATCCTGGATCCGCGTGAGTGGCGTGGATTTTGGAACGGCGGCGACAGGGTTCGTGGTTCAGGCCGCGAGCGCCGAAGACGGCAACAAGATCGAAATCCACACGGATTCTGCCACAGGTACACTGGCAGGGGTCTGTTCCCTCAAGAATACGGGCAACAAAACTACCTATGTCGAAAACACCTGCGAGGTGGAAGGTCTCAAGGGTATCGTAGACCAGTTGTTCCTGGTGTTCAAGGGCTCCAAGGATTCTACCATGGCTATCAAGGCCTGGGGCTTCGAAGGCAGCGGAACTACGCCCCCTACACCACAGCAGCCCTATGGTGACAAGCCTTGGGAAGTTCCGGGAAAAATCGAAGCTGAAAATTACGATGTTCCAGGTTCTGGCCGTGGCGACGTGTCGTCCTACAGCGACAAAAATGCAGAAAACCAGGGAGACGCTGAATTCCGCGATACCGAAGGGGTAGACGTGGTAAAAGGCGGTTCCGGTTACGCCATCGGCTACACCGAGGCCGGCGAATGGCTGGAATACACCGTCGATGTGAAGACGACCGGGGACTACAAGTTGACCGTAAATGCAGCATCCGGTTCCAAGACTTCCAGCATCCTTTTCACAGTGGACGGCAACGCCCTTTCCGATACGGTCAAGATTCCCCAGACAGACACCACCTGGAATGTGTACAAGTTAATTGACGGCGGTTCCGTGAAGCTTACAGAAGGCTCCCATATTATCCGTCTTTCCATTACCGGTAGCTACGTAAATGTAGACTGGTTCAAGCTGGAATCCATCGTAAACGGCGAAGTGGTGGAAATTTCCGAAGAAACCACCGGGATTCTTGTCCGGCATGTAAAACTTGACGCGATACAAACATCTGCCTACGACGTGTTTGACCTGCGGGGCCATAAGGTGGCAAGTTTCATGGCCACTAGCTTATCTGAAGCGTCCAAAATGTGGCGTTCCCGGGCCCAGAAATTTCAGGGAATATGCTTGATCCGTAGCCGTAAAACAGGAATGGTGGCTAAAATCCCCGTTTCCCGCTAGTTTTCCACAAAACACATCCAAGAGAGGCACCTCCAAATGGAGGCGCCTTTCTTGAAATAAATAAGGGCTAAAAAGTCAACCCTTGACAAAAAGCAAAAAGGACGATGCATTTTTTGTCGAGCGGTGGAAAGGAGTAATCATGAAAATTTCAAATAGGGTGAAGAATGTATCCTGTATTCTCGGGGTATTCGGGATTGGGTGCACGGCGATGGCCGCGACTGTCAACGTGGATTTAGACGAAGAACATCAGGTCATACGCGGTTTTGGGGGTATGGTCCATAACCAGTGGCAGGGCGGTGGCGGCCTTTCCGAAGCTGACGCAAAGATTGCGTTCGGTACAGGTGAAGGCACAATCGGCCTCAATACGCTGCGTATTCCCGTATATGCGAGCTCAAGCGATTTCAACAAGGAAGTGAACGCCGCGAAGTACGCCAAAAAATACGCCGGTGATGACTTTCTCTTGTATGCAACACCCTGGACTTCGCCTTATGCCGGAGCCAATCAGCACATGGCAGACTCAAATTACCAGAACTATGTAGACCATCTGAACAGCTTTACGGCATACATGAAGGATCAGGGTGTGCCCCTCTATGCCATTTCCATCAGTAACGAACCGGACTGGTGTGGGGAATGGGCCTGCTGGAGTGCCGATGAAATCTATAACTTCACCAAGGACTATGCCGATCAAATGCGCAAGAACGGTACCAAGGTAATTTCTACGGAATCCTTCGCATACCAAAAAAAATTGTACAACAAGGTGCTAGACGACGCAAATGCCCTCAAGAACTGGGACATTCTCGGAGCCCATTTCTATGCCAGCAGCGCTACTACCGGCGACGATTTTTTCCAATACGCACTAGCGGATCAGAAAAACGTGGAACGTTGGATGACGGAACACTACACCGAAAGTCAGGGCAGCGGCAACTACTGGCGCAAAGTCATGTATACGGGTGACCAAGCAAATCAGAACAAGCTGGATACGGTACGTGCCATGGACGTGGGCTATGAAATCCACCGCGCCATGGTGGTGGGTAACTTCAATCAGTACACCTGGTGGTATATCCGCCGCTGTTACGGCCTGATCATGGAAAAGGATTTTGGCAACAAGCTCAGCATTCCCACCGATGAAATCGGAAAGATTTCCAAGCGCGGTTACATAATGAGCCAGTTTGCCCGTTTCGTACGCCCTGGGGCCATCCGTGTGGGGGCAACCGACAAGCCCGAAGACAATCTCTTTGCTAGCGCCTACAAGAGTGCCGATGGAGATAGCGTCATTGTCGTGCTGGTGAACCGGGATTACGGCAAGAGCAAGACGGTGACGGTGAACGTGCCGGGTGCCGATATATCGACTTTCCACATGTACACTACCAGCGAGGCGAAAAATGCCAAGGACGAAGGCGAAGTGGAAGTGGAAAACGGATCTGTCACCATTACCATGGAATCCGGCGCCACCAACAAGGACTGTATCGTGACCCTGGTGGGCGTTGGAGAACAGATTGTCATTCCCCGAGAACCCTACGATGGTAAAGTCGCAACTTTGCCGGGTAAGGTCGAAGCCGAAAACTACGACGTACCGGGCAAGGGTAAGGGAAATTCCACCTACCAGGATTCCGATTCCGAGAACAAGGGCGACGCCGAATTTCGCGATACCGAAGGGGTAGACGTGGTAAAAGGCGGTTCCAATTACGCCATCGGTTACACCACGACGGGCGAATGGTTGGAATACACTGTCGACGTGAAGAAATCGGGCGAATACGAGTTGCTGGTTCATGCCGCCTCCGGAAGCGAAACTTCCAGTTTCCAGTTCTCCATTGACGGGCAAACCATGACCGAGGTTATCGAGATGCCCAAGACCGGCGAGGACTGGAGCGTTTACAAGGATGTTTCAGCCGGCAAGGTGAACCTGACGGAAGGTCAGCACATTGTGCGGCTCTCCATTACGGGTGGCTACGTGAATATCGACTGGTTCCGCTTCGGCACCGAGGCGGAAGAATACAAGGAAGGTACGACTTTTACGGTGTCCGCGCCCCTGCTCCTGCCCACCGAAACTGAAAATTTCCGTATTTTCGACATGAATGGCAGCTATCTGGGTTCCGTCCAGGCGATGGGAATGCAGGAACTCCGTTCCAGGGCAGCAAATCTGGTGAAACGGGGCGGAGCCTATCTGGCCAAGTCCCTCGGTGGCCGTACTGTACGCATCCAGGTGACCAAATAGATTTATCCATCGTTGACTATTTGTCCATAGAACATGGGGCTTTCCCCGTGTTCTTTGTGCTTTTTGGGGGGTAGTTTTAAGGAAAAGGAGTGTGATATGGACATGAAAAAAAAGTCCGATTTTTTGACAACGGTTTCTTGGGCCGTTTGGGGATTGCTTTTGATTCCCCTGATGCTTCAAGCCGCTCCTAATCCCAATTTTCACATTTACATAGCCTACGGACAAAGCAATATGGCAGGGAACGGCGATATAGACCCAGCTGTAGACCAGGCTACAGCCCCGAAAAACTTCATTATGCTTGCTTCCCATACGGCAAATGCGAGTCAGCGCAGCGGAAACACGACCCAGTCCATTAAGACAGGAGAATGGGCCGCGGCAATTCCTCCCATGTTCCATGCCTTCGAGAATCTTTCCCCGGCGGACTACTTTGGTCGCGCCATGGTGGATTCCTTGCCGGGGGTTACGGTGGGTATTATCCCCGTAGCTATCGGAGCTGTAAGTATCAAGGCCTTTGACAAGGACCAGTACCAGGCCTACTTCAGTTCTGCCGCAAGCTATATCCAGAGTTGGGCAAAGGACTACGATTCAAATCCTTACCAGAGGATTGTGGATTTAGGCAAGAAGGCCAAGGAAGTGGGCGTCATCAAGGGTTTTATCTTTCACCAGGGCGAAACCGACGGGGCGGGCACGGAATGGCAAAACAACGTGTATAAGACCTACAAAGACATTGTAGATGCCCTGGAACTGGACGAAAACGAAGTTCCTTTTGTGGCGGGCGAAATGATGAACGATCCTACGGGAAATTCGGGCCAAGGAAGTTGCTGCTCTAGCAAGAACACCGGCATCGCCCAACTAAAGAGCAAGTTCAAGAAATTCGGACTTGCCTCTTCCCAGGGGCTCAAGGGCAACGGCAAAGACCCCTATCATTTTGGCCGTGAGGGCGTGATTGAACTAGGCAAACGTTATGCATCCGAAATGCTCAAGCTCATCGACAAGACCATTGATCCAAATGCCCCGGAAGTGAACCTGGTGGATCCGACCCAGTCAACGGTAGCCGATGAACCGCCCGAAGAATATGGACCCTATGGCGATGAACCTGCAACGATTCCCGGTACTATCGAAGCGGAGGAATATAACAAGGGTGGCGCAGGCAAGGCCTACTACGACCTAAACAAGGGTAACGAAGGGGGCAAATTCCGCAAGGACGATGTGGATATTTACCAACCCAATATGGGATTGTCTATAGGCTATTGCCAAAAGGGGGAATGGCTCAAGTACACGGTAAATGTAACGGCCGACGGTGAATACGAAATTTCAGCCAATGTGGCAGGCGACAACGGTACCGGTAGCTTTGTCCTATACATGGATGATGAACGCATCGGCGAAGAAATTCTGAATAACGGAAAGGGCTTTGACACGTACTCCGTGGTAAGCGGCGGTAAGGTCTCCCTGAAGGCGGGGAAACACGATCTGAAGCTGGAAATCACCAACGACTGGATCGATATCGATTACGTAGAGTTTAAGACTGTAGCGGTTGCCGATTCGAATACGACAGCGATTGCGAAGGACTTGAAACTTATAACCGAACCCGAAAGCGGCTTTGAACTCTTTGACCTGCGGGGGAAGCGCGTGGCTCGATTCCGGGCAAGCGGTATGGCGGATGCCCTGAACTATGCCAGGTCGGGAACGATTAATCTGCGTCGTGGAGTTTACCTGCTCCGCGGAAACGTGGCCGGAGCTACCGTGACCCGCAAGGTAGGCATTTATGTCGAATAGCGAAATCAGAATCATAAAGCAGATTGCGGTCATGGGACTTTTGGTCGTAATTCTCGGGATGCTTTTCAGCTAGAACTTTTGGGAACCTTTTTTGTGCTTGTAAAAAAACTTGTATACCAGGGTACTGTTTTGCAGGTAAGCAACTCAGGCGGTGCACTTGGGTTTAGGAGTTAACATGGGATGCTTTAGATCTACGGCCTACGCCTGCGGCGTGGCTTTATTCAATGCAATATTTACATTTGGGGCGACGGTTTCTAATCCCATAACCTGGGTGGACAATCCGGACCCTTCTATTGTGCGTGTGGAAGACACCTATTATATGGTAACCACCACCATGCATTTTGCGCCCGGTGTACCGGTAATGGCTTCCAAGGATCTAGCCCAGTGGCGTACCGTGGGCTATGCCTATCAGACTCTCGTAGACAATGACCAGCAGAACCTGGATAATGGCAAGGACGCCTACGGAAAGGGCTCCTGGGCGTCCAGCATTCGTTTCCACAAGGGTTTCTTTTATGTGCTGACACCTTCCTATACGACGGGCAAGACTCATTTGTATAAAACCGCCGATGTAGAAAATGGCCCCTGGACCGAAACCACGTTGCCCTTCTATCACGATCCCTCCCTCTTTTTCGAGGATGACGGCACCGTGTGGGTGTTTTACGGTAGCGGAGACCAGATTAGCTATGTGCAGCTGAACGACGACGCGAGTGGCGTCAAGGTCGGAGGGCGTAGCGGCACGCTGGACGGTGTAAGTATCAATGCCGTGACAAATACCACCCAGTATTATGTGCAGCAGGAAGGGGCTCACATGGAAAAGGTCAACGGGGAATACTACCTGTATACCATTTCCTGGCCTGCCGGCAAATGCCGTAGCTCCATTGTTTACCGTTCCAAAAGTCTCCTTTCCGGTTTTAGCGGACGCATTTTCCTGCAAGACAACGGTGTGGCCCAGGGCGGCATCTTTGACACTCCCGATGGAAAATGGTACGCCCTTTTGTTCCGGGATTCGGGCCCCGTAGGCCGTATTCCGTATCTGGTACCCACCAGTTGGAAAGACGGTTGGCCTGTTGCAGATGGCGGTAAGGCCCCTGCGACCTTGGATCTTCCCGAAAACGCCCTGCCCGGTTACGGTATGGTCACCAGCGACGATTTCGATTCCGAGGTTTTGCCGCTGGAATGGCAGTGGAACCACAATCCCGATAACAGGAACTGGAGCCTTTCTGCAAATCCGGGACATCTCCGCATTACCACGGGCCGTACCGATTCCCGTATCGTGAATGCCAAGAACACGCTTACCATGCGAACCTTTGGCCCAAAGTGTTCCGGCAGAACTTTGGTGAATGGCGCGGGCATGAAGGACGGCGACATGGCGGGGCTCGTGGCGTTACAAGACGACAAGGGCTTTGTGGCTCTTGCCAAGGAAAGCGGCAGCTACAAGGTAGTCATGTACCAGGGAACCAAGGATGGGGAAAGTGAGAAGGCCTCCGCGCCTATTTCGGGTTCCGAAGTTTACCTGCGGGTGGATTTCGACCTACCCCTGGACCATGGAACGGCTACCTTCTACTACAGCACCGATGGAAGTACCTGGAAAAAGATTGGCGACGATGTCAGCCTCAGTTATTCACTCCATATGTTTACGGGTTACCGCTTTGGCCTCTTCAATTTTGCCACCAAGACGGCAGGGGGCTACGCAGACTTTGACTGGTTCAAGATCGGCTCCGATTACAAGGATGAAATTTACCTGGACATGGTTCAGGATACCATTCCGCCCACGCCCTACAAGGACATTGCGGCAAAGGTCCCCGGCAAGATCGAGGCGGAAAATTACGACGTGGGTAAACCGAACCGGGCCTACTACGACAAAAGTAGCGAAAACCAGGGCAAGGTTTACCGCGACGAAGCCGTAGATATCGTAGGTCTAGAATGCTCTGATTCTGCCAACACCAAGGACTGCAAGGGTTATGCCGTAGGTTATACGCAAGAAGGCGAATGGCTGCGCTACACCGTAAACGTGGAAGAAATCGGTGAATACGAAATCCGAGTAAACATGGCAACGGCTTCAGAAAACGCGGGTGTGAAACTTTATATCGACGACAAGGCTATTTCGGAAATCATCTATGCTGAACAAGGTGAAGATTGGAGTACCTATACAACGGTTACGGCAAAGACTTCCGAAATTTCCGCCGGTGAACATGCCCTGAAAATGGAAATCGTCGGGAACTACGTGAACGTAGACTGGCTGGAATTCTGCAAGGAAAGCTGCAAAACAACGGGGCTTGTACACCGCGTAGAGCTCGGAGTGCAAGGTCTGCGCCATTACCGGGTATATTCACTGAACGGTGCCTTTGTGGGTTCCGTCGCAGCTCGGAATGCAAACGAGGCCCGTGCCAAGATCCGCACCATGGTTTTCGAAAAAGGCATTTACCTTATGCGTAGCCAGAACGGCTCTATCAGTCGTTTCATGGTGACTCGGTAAGTTTTGGTCAAAAAGGAGATGCAGATGATTGGCTTAAAAAAAAGTTTGGCTTTGGCCCTTTCTGGCATTGCGCTTATGGCTACTGCAGCCGTGGCCGACAATATAACGGTAAACGGAGCAAACCGCAGCATGCTCGTGTATGCTCCGTCAGGTATTGAGAGGAACCGCCCGCTTATCATTCAAATGCACGGCATGAACCAGGATGCGCCCTACCAGAAAAATGCGGCGAAGTGGGAATCCATTGCCGACACCGCGCGCTTTGTGGTGGTTTTCCCAAATGGCGAGAATAAGGCGTGGGATATTTCCGGTGACAAGGACGTGAACTTCCTCAAGGCCATCATCAACGAGATGGAAAGCAAGTACGGCATCGACAGAAACCGCGTCTACGTTTCCGGATTTTCGATGGGCGGCATGATGAGCTACCATGCTGCAAACAAAATGGGGGACATGATTGCTGCCATCGCCCCTGTTTCCGGTTACCCCATCGGAAACCCTGCGCCGGCTAGCACTCGCCCTATGCCGATTATCCATACCCATGGGACCTCCGACGACGTGGTGAATTACAGTAGCGGTGTGAATTATTTAAAGCGTTGGGTGTCCTTTAACAAATGCTCCGAAAGTTCCCAGGTGACCAAGCCCTATCCGGCTAACCGTTCAGGTTCCGCTGCCTCCCTGGAAGTGTGGAGTAGCTGCTCTAACGACGTAGAAGTGCGCCTCATGTCCATCGCCGGAAAAGGCCACTGGTATTCCATGGATTTGGCCAGCGTGAATACCAGTGATGAAATCTGGAACTTCGTAAAAAACTATTCGCTCGATGGTTCGAGCATTACTCCACCGACTCCAGCGATTGTGGTGCCCACGAACCGCGATAGCATTTTTAACGGCGGTTTCGATTCAAGCGCCGTGGCTTGGGACTTGCAGTTGCATGGTGATGCGCAAGCGATAGGTGAGGCAAAAGATGGTAAGTATCAGTTCAATATTTCCGCTATCGGTACGCAGAATTATCAGGTGCAGCTGATCCAGCACGATTTGCACCTTGAAAAGGGCGAGTGGTACGAAATCAGTTTTGATGCAAGCGCGGGTGCGGCCCGTACGCTCGAGGTCAACGTGGAGCAGCATAATGACCCGTGGGAATCTTACCTCACGAAAAAGCAGAATTTTGAGCTCGGCACAGATATGAAGACCTATTCGTTCAAATTCCAGATGACGGCCGCAACCGATACGAATAGCCGCCTGAGTTTTAACGCGGGCGCTGCCACGGGAACACTTACGCTTGACAACGTGAAAATGGCGAAGCTGGATGCATCGCAGATTCCGGTCGAAGATTCCACGACAGCATTGGGCCATATTCGTCTAGAACAGTCCGGCGTACAGGATTATGCGGTATTCAGTATGAACGGAGCTTTCCTGGGGCGCGTGATAGCCGATAAGGCGGGGCTTTACGAAGCAGCCAAAAATTTGGTGAAACGATCTGGAATGTTCGTGGTTAAGTCTGATGTTGGAGTGACATTCAGGTTGAATGTCAAGTAGTTTCAACAAGGAGTCGTGATGAAGGTTGCGATTACAAAAGCAACGCTTGCTGCAGCGTTCTCGCTTTTGACGATGAGCTTTGCGCACCCTGATAGTTTGGTGCTTACTCCCCCCATGGGGTGGAACAGTTGGAATGTTTTCCACGAAAACATCAACGAAAACCAGATCAAGGAAATCGCGGATGCGATGGTCGAATCTGGCTTGAAGGATGCTGGCTACGTTTTTCTGAACCTCGATGACAACTGGATGGATACCAAGCGCGATGCGCAAGGTAACCTCCAGAATAATCCGAAAACTTTTCCGAGCGGCATGAAGGCTTTGGCCGATTACGTGCATGCAAAGGGACTCAAGTTCGGTCTTTACGGCGACCGTGGTAAACGTACTTGCCACCATTACAATAGCAACTGGCAGAGTGAAAGTGGCTCCAATGGTCACGAAGAACAGGATGCCAAAAAGCTTGCAGAATGGGGTGTAGACTACTGGAAGTACGACAACTGTGATTCCGACCCGAATACCCAGGAAAAAGATTACACCGCCATGTCCAAGGCTCTTCGCAATTCCGGACGCGATATCGTGTTCAGCATTTGCATGTGGGAATACAAGGAATGGATGCCAAAAATTGCTAACCTCTGGCGTACCACTTTCGATATCGGCCCCGCATGGATTTCGCAGTCCTGGTACCGCGGCGTCTATGAAATTATCGATGCGAACAACAAGTACTGGCAAATCGCTAAACCTGGCCACTGGAACGACCCGGACATGCTCGAAGTGGGCAACGACGGTCTCTCTTACGAAGAACAGCGCTCCCAGATGACGATGTGGTCCATCATGGCGGCCCCCATCATGATCAGTTCCGACATCCGCAAGATGAGCAACGAAACCAAGGAACTCTATCTGAACAAAGACATGATCGCCATCAACCAGGATTCCCTGGGCGTTCAGGGCCACCGCATTTCTGACGTGGACGGAAAGCAGGTTTGGACCAAGCCTTTGAAGAACGGCGACATTGCTGTGGCACTTCTAAACAACAATTCTTCTATCCAGACCGTCGAATGCAACTTTGCAGACATTGGCGTAGAAGGCGAAGTAGAAGTTCGCGATGCCTGGAAAAAGAAGGACTTGGGCCCGGTATCCCATGTTTCTATCGAACTTCCGGCTCACGGCTCTGCACTGCTCCGCTTAATTCTTAAGCCGGTTCCACGCGCCCCGTTTAAGGGCGAAGCACTCGCCATTCCGGGTAAGATCGAAGTGGAAGATTTTGACGTGAACGGCGTAGGTCAGGGCAACACCACTTACAACGAAAAGGATACCGAAAACCACGGCGATAGCGATTACCGCCCGGATACCGGCGTGGACCTTTACAAGAAGGCGACCGGCGTGATTGTCGGTTACAACCAGGCGGGTGAATGGCTCGAATATACAGTGAAGGTGGCCAAGACCGGAACTTATACCATGAACGCTTCTGTGGCTTCTGCCAACAACACGTCAAGCTTCAAGCTTTCCATGGATGGCAAGGACATTACCGAAGAAATATCCGTTCCGCAGGCTACCACCGGCGAAAATAACTACGATGAATACAATACGGTCGAAGCCAAGGTGAACCTGACCGAAGGCGAACACATTCTCCGCTTCACGGTTACCGGCGACTGGATGGACATTGACTACATCAAGTTCTGCGAAAACGAAAGCTGCGAAGAAACGGAAGAAATTCGTATGACAATCCCCGCGACAGTGCGCGACGTTTCACCGCGACTTCTCAAAAAAGGCAATGCGATGTTCATCGAAAAGAACGGCAAGCGCTTCGATTTGACGGGGCACCGGATCAAGTAAGCCGGGGTAGCTGACACTAAGGGAACAACCTGAGACTTATTTGTCTTGAAATCACCTTCTGGCCATTTACGACATCTGCCAAAGAAAGGCGTTCTGGTTCATTATCGGATTTTGTGGAATTACGACAAGAAGTCCATCAATCTTCGATGAATTGCTATCAATTGTGTAGGCACCGACATTCAATGCATTGAGCTCATCATTCCAGTCGTTTACCGAAGCATCCATCAAGAGTCTCGGTTCAAGAGACTCAATTTTGTAATTTTTACGATTGTTTTTCTTGGATTTTTTGTTCTTCTTGTTGAATTTAGACATATAACCCCTATAGCCTTTTTCCAAAAGACATTGTTAATTTGTTTAAAATCTTGTTATAATTAGTAGTTTTTTACACAGCGGACAGAAAAGCCCTGCGTTTTTAAACCTCTAAAGGTTCTATTAAACTCATTCGTTCGAATCGCAACTCGATATGAACAATCATCATATTCTGGATATTGTTGCGGCAGCCAATATAACGCAGAATTTGAAATGTATCCATACTCTAGAGCCACAGGATTCCAATAGCCTGCTGGCAGCAAGGACATTCCATACAAGTTTTCGTTACTGAAGCCCGCAACCTTCGAGCCCATATAGTGGGCGACACTCCCCCCCGTCCTCTGGTCTAAATGCGCCCATTCGCCAGAATTCATAATATGCCAGCCATCCGGGCAGATTCCCTGATGCTGGACATAGTTCTGGGGTTGTCCATATCCACTTGGATAAACAAATTTTTGCGAACAGGCCTCCGCACTGATAGATACACTGTCGCATACGGCAGGAAAGCCCATTGCATTGCTCCAGGTATAGAGTCCGCCCCAGCCGTTTTCGCAGTACCACGAGTCATCATCATAGCAGTACTTCGTGGAGTCTCCCTGCACAGTACCGCCTGGAACCATCTTGCCATAATTCAGGTTTTCGGCAAAGATAACATAGGTTCTCTCAAAACTATCATCATACATGCTCACCGTACGATACTTGTGTCCGTCGCGCAGGTCCGTGAACTCACCGTAAGACACTTTCTCGTTAAATTGCTCCGTCATGTCGAAGTAGCTGCTGCTACTGACTTTAGATGAGCTGGATGATTCCACTGGGACCCAATATCCATCTTCGCAGACAAATCGCACCCCATCCTCTCTCCGAGTTGTACCCTCTTCATCTGCGGAACACGTTTTCTTTACTTTACTAGAGCTGCTGGACTCAATCTTGACATATTGACCACTCTTGCAAACATATCTCTCCCCAGTATCATAAATGGTCAAAATACGATTCTCATCCTTTTCTTCGCAAGATTCCGGAATCAATCCATTCGAAGAACTGCTCTTGGAGTCCGTGGACGAGCTTGATTTTGCGGAAGAAGAACTGTTTTCTTTTCCTGACGAAACCGAACTACCACCGGAAGACGTTCCTTTATCCGTAACAGAACTCGAGGAAATTGCGTCATCGCCACTGGAAGACGAAATTTCAGCAACAGGGTCCGGTCCGGCACCGCTGGAACTGTCATCACAGGCCGTAATACAGAACATTATAATAGCACCACCCAACAAACAAGTAGAGATCCTTCTCCCCATTCGGGGATCATGCCCACTAAGGCAACAAGTTGCCGAGTGGTCAAAGAGACTCCACTTCGTTCCTACCCAAAGGGCATAACTCAACTTTGACAACAAGTTGTCTAGTTTCGTATAGCTCAGGATGACACGTTTCAACCACTTCGTGCTCGCAATGATGTTTTTATAGTTTTTCATTATACAATTGTAGGTGGTTTTTAGGCAAAAATTGTGTTAAATGGTCTTCTTAGCTCCAGGCATGAACATGTCGAAATCCCGCTGGATTAGTTCGCCTGTGGAATTGTAGATGGGTAGCTGACACCAATAACATGCGAAGCGAATGCTGCGGCAGGCTGCTTGCAGACTGACATGGCTGAGCTGATGCTGTTATGCGCTTGCGCAATGCGTTAAAAATCTTCACAGAAGACCTCCGGTAACCTCAAAAGAATCTTTTTTCCAAATTTAAATTATTAAAACAGGAATCACGTTAGTGATTCCCCATCCGTGTGGCTCCATCGGGGGTTTTAGGGGGTGTCCCCCTAGGCGAGGGGGTGGAGAGCAACGGAGTGCGAACCAGGGGGAAGCCTCCCCCACCTGGGTTAATCCCTAAGGCAGCCAATCGGGACGACTTTTACACCGTCAGGTCTCGTATATGCCATTTGCCCACCCGTGACAACCATCAGCAGGTCCGGTTCACGAAGTTGAATTTGGTCGCTTTTCTTACTGTGTTCCCGTATAAGTTCCTTTAAAGTCGTCAGGTGCTTTGCTCCTTCTTCAATTTCGCGACTCCCCAGCTTAAATTCTATCAAGGCATAGCGTCCGTCATTCAAATGCAACACGGCATCGGCCTCGAGCCCGGTCCTGTCGCGATAATAAGAAAGTTCGCCACGTAGTTTTTGAGAATAGACCTTCAAGTCCCTGATGCAAAGCGTCTCGAAAACAAAACCGAAAGTTTTCAGGTCAGTGTAGAAGTATTCGGGAGAGACGCCCATCGCAGCGACGGCAATTGATGGGTCGGAAAATTCCCTCTTCTTCCCTGAACGGATAGATGTGGCGGAACGGATGGATGGGCTCCAGGCGTCCAGATCTTCTATGACGAATAGTCTGCGTAGCGCGTTTAAGTAGGAATCCAGTGTTATTATGGAAAAATTGTCCGATTCCGATAGAATATCCTTATGGATGCTAGAGGTCTTTGCCAAGGTAGAGACATTCCGGGCGTACGATTTTAGGATAGCCTTTGTCCATTTGGGGTTCCTTTCGACTCCGTCAACCGTGGATATGTCTGTCTGGCAGATGTTTTCAAGATAGTCTTGCGCGACGACAAGTTGGGCATCATCGCCTTTCTTGAAAAGAGCGGCCGGCCACCCGCCACGGCAAGCGGCATGAATTAGTTGCTCTATCGAAAGGCTTGACGTAATCCCGTCAATATCGCTTTCGGGGGCGTCGAACAGTTTTGAAAGTGATATTTGGCCATTGGATTCCTGTGATTCGAAAAGGCTCATGGGGAACATCTTCAATCGTGATATTCTCCCCGTTCCCGAATGGATTGTCTTTGAAAGATCAAAACTGGAAGAACCCGTCAAGATAAAGAGCCCGTCTTCTCCCCTACGGTCCACTTCCGTGCGGACGGCGTCCCACAGAATCGGGGCGTCCTGCCATTCGTCAATCAATCGAGGATTTTCCCCTTTCAGCAATAAAGACGGTTTAATCGATACGGTTGCAAGATAACTCTCCCTGAAGTCGGGATCTTGCATCTTGACAACGCTTTGGGCTTTTTGTTCTGCCGTCGTAGTCTTGCCGCACCATTTAGGACCGACTATAAGAACGGCACCCGAGGAACGAAGCCTCAGGTCCAGTTCGTCGTCAACCATTCTGCGAAAATACGTTTTCATATTTACAATATATATTCGTTTTGTAAAATTGTCAAATTTTGTTTTGTGTTTTTGTTTAATTTTGTTTTGTATTTTTGGAAGAAATATGCCGAATTCCTTGTAAAAGCGCATTTTTATAGCATTTTTCTTGAGATGTCGGCGTGTTTGGGTGCGGGGTGGTTGTTTTGGGGTGGGGTTAAGCATCCATCATCAAACGAGGCTCTAGCGACTCAATTTTGTAATTATTGCGGCGATTCTTCTTGTTGTTCTTCTTATAACTTAAATACAGCCCAGACGCAACAAAACTTTAAAAAAGAGGGCATTTTTGGACGAAAAATGCGAATTTAGAGCATTTTGTAAAGCCCATGGGGTATTCCAACTTGGAAGGGGGCCTTTTAAGCGTGTAAAAAGGTATATTTAGAGTGGAGGATACTCTTATGCCTATCGAACTACTGGAAAGAATCAAGACCCTTCCCGAGGGATACGAACAAGAAATCGTCGATTTCTTGGAATCCATCCTATTGAAAGCGGCTCAAGATCACAGAGCATCTAGCAGTCGCAGAATCGGCATAGCCAAGGGAGAATTGAAGTATCCTGACGATATCGACTTCTGCAACGACGAAATCGCAGAACTGTTTGGAGTAAATTGATGAAGGTGCTGCTAGACACCCATATCGCTCTTTGGGCTTTGAACGACGACGAAAAGTTATCCGAAAAAGCAAGAGCCATTATCAGCGATTGGCGAAACGTAATCTATTTCAGTAGCATCTCCATTTGGGAAATCGAGATTAAGCACATCATTCATCCAAATGAAATGATTAGCTCCGGTTCCGAAGTTGCAGCAAAATGCAGACAAGCCGAATTTGCCGAACTGCCACTACGAAGCAGCCATATACAGCAACTGCATACCCTGAGTAGAAAGGAAGGAAGTCCTTCACACAAAGACCCTTTCGACAGGATTCTTATCACGCAAGCTAAATCAGAAGATATGGTTTTCCTAACGCATGATTCTCTACTTGCCGATTACGAAGAACCTTGCGTAACTCTTGTCTGACAATTTCTCAAAATCATTAATACAAAATACCACAATCGTTAAGGTTGTGGTATTTTGCTTTTTAGTGGCGGGTGGGCGAGGTAAGCCGGGCGTTACGGCCTTTGGACTCTTAGCTCTTTAGTGCTTAGGTGTACATGGCCACCTTTAGGTGGTTAGGCGTCTGAGCACCCGCTAGAGAGGGTGGAGAGCAACGAAGTGCGAACCAGGGGGATACTTCCCCCTAAAAAAATTTCTCTCAAAAAAAACACGACCCTATTGACAATCGACATTTTCGAAACCATATTATAGTGAACAAATGTTCAATCAAACAAACAGCAACTAAAATTCCGTTTTTTTAGCTTGTAAACGGAAGGAGATATAGATGAAACGGATAAACGTCATGGACACCGATGATTATTCCGGAGCGGCGGAGCCGCCAGTCCGGAGAAGTGAGGGCCACTAGTCCGGCCTGACGGAGCCACCTGTTTTTTGCCCTACTGGGCTTCCGACGGGTTCAGCCCATACACTTCCCTCATGGACTTGTCAACCGACTTGTCGATGTACTCGATGTTTATCTTGTACGAGTCGAACGATATCCGGTCCATGATGGCGTCAGCAAGGGTGCTTTCGCCGTCGCATATCTGGTTGTACCAGTCCTTTTCCTCGTACTGGGAACAGAATATGGTCGACGATTTCTTGCGTCTCTTGTGGATTACCTCCAGCAGCAACCTGGCCTCGTTCTCGCGGAGCTTGAACAGCAGCCATTCGTCGATGATGAGGAGCGTCGGCTTGGTGTACTTCTGCAACGCGTTTTCGAGGGCGTGCCTGTCTTCCGCGGCGGACAGGTCCATCAGCAGGTCGGGCAGCCTGGTGAACCTTACCGAGTAGAACCGCTTGCAGGCCTCCATCCCGAACGCGCAGGCCAGATACGTCTTGCCGCTTCCGGTAGCGCCCGTGATGAAGATGTTGCGGCACTGCGATATGTACTCGCAGCTGGCGAGTTTCTGGATCAGCGCCTTGTTCAGCTTGCGTCCCGAGTGGTAGTCGATCGTAGCGACTCCCGCGTCGTTCTGCTCGAGCTCGGCCTTCTTGACGAGCCGTTCGAAGGCGTGGCTCTTGCGGCTGGCGTGTTCGGCGTCCACGAGCATGGCGAACCTCTCCTCGAAGGGGACGTCCTTCATTTTCGGGTCGTTCTGCTGGTTCCTGAACATCTCCGACATGGTCGTCATGCGCATCTCCACCAGCTTGTCGATTGTCGTGCTGACGCTCATCTTTCGCCTCCGTAGTTCCTGGCTCCGCGAGTGATTCCGCGGGCGGGCCGCCGTGCTTCGGTAGGCGGCGGGCTTGCGGACTTCCCCTTCCCGTACTGGAGTATGTCGCGGATGTTCTTGTAGCTGGGCCGGCTCGTGAACCCGAGCGCCTTGCCGCAGGCCCATTCCAGCATCGCCTCGCCGTGGCGCTTGCCGAGCTTGAGCACTCCCATGCACGCCCTGTACGACTGCTGTTCCACGCTCCCCGCCCTGAGCAGGGCGTCTATCACGGCGGCGGTCTTTTCGCCTATCCCGGAAGCCCAGCGGCGGAACCGGTCGCCGTCCCACTCGAGGTATTCCCGGTGGCCCTCGGGCATGTGCGCCTTCACCGTGGAGTACTGGCCGGGCCTTCCGCGCAGCCGCGCGTGGCTCGCGATGCGTTCGTGCCCGTAGAAGACCTCCACGGCGGTGTCGGTCAGGCGCGATTCCACCTGTTTTTTTATATACTGGTAGGGTACGGAGTAGTACATCCCGTCCAGGGCGATGTGGTAGTTGAACTGGACCGTCGACGTTTTCCACTCCGCCACTTCGAAGGGTGTGGCGGGAAGGGGCTTCAGCAGGGGGCGTTCCTCGCTCTCGAAGATTTCCCGCCTGCTGCATTCCTTCTTCTGGAACTGGCGCGCGTTGAACGTCTCCAGCCGTTCCCTTATGGCTTCGTTCAGTTCCGCGAGCGAGAAGAACTCCTCGTCGCGCAGCGCGGCCGTTATCCACGAGGATATCTTGCCGACGTTGCCCTCGACGCTCGCCTTGTCCTTGGGGTGGCGCACCCTTGCAGGGACGACGGCCGTCCCGTAGTGTTCCGCCATCTCGCCGTAGGTCCGGTTCAGCTGCGCCGTGTACCAGTCGCTGCGGGAGTGGTTTACCGCCGTCGTGCAGTTGTCGGGCACGAGCATCGTGGTCACCCCGCCGAAGTAGTCGTACATGTGCACGTGCGCCCTGATCCAGTTCCTCGTCTTCTCGTCGGTGAACGCCTCCACGTAGGTGTACTGGCTGTACGGCAGAGTCGCGACGAACAGGTGGGCGTCCATGAGTTCACCCGTGTCCGGGTCGATGACGTGCGCCGGGTCCCCGGCCCAGTCCACCTCCACGGTTTCCGCGGGGCGGCGGGGGATGCGCATTGTCGCCCTGCGTTTCTGTTCCTCCTGCTGGATGTAGTGGCAGAACTGCGAGTACATGAGCGGCTCGCGGTTGCAGAGCCGGCAGCTCTCGCAGTATTCGGTCCAAAGCAGTTTCTTCGTCACGCCGTTCCGGAGCAGCTCCTTGCGGATGTACTCGAAGTCTATCGAGTGGCTCGGCTGTGCCGGTTTCCTGTCGGGGAAGAGCGCCTTCTCGATTGTCGCGTCGTCCATGCTTTCGGCATGCGTCCAGTCGATCCTGGCCGCGTTCGCCGCCTCCACGGCACGTTTCACCGTGTTGCGGGATACGCCCGCCGTCCTTGCGATGTTCCTCTCGCTGAAGCCGAGATGCTTCAGCCGGAGGATTTCGCGGTATTTGGTCATGTGACCTCCATTGGAAAACCCGTCGCGACATTGCGACGGGCTATCCCATTATAGAGTTTTTCTTGACCGTTTGTGGGGTGGCTCTGTTCGACCGGAACGGTGGCTCCGCATTTTCCGGAAGGGTGGCTCTCTAGCACCGGACTGGTGGCTCAAAGTACGCCGGAATAATCAGACACCGACATCAAAACAATGGTCGTCAACGGTGTCGATTATGTCAGCATTACTGACATTGCAAGGCGAAAGAACTCCTTTGAACCCAAAGATGTTGTCAAGAACTGGATGCGATCCAAGAACACCATCGAATATCTTGGGCTTTGGGAGATGTTAAACAACCCCAATTTCAAAGGGGTCGAATTCGACCCCTTTTTAAAAGAAGCTGGTAGCAATGCATTCACGATGAGCCCTTCTCGGTGGATTGAGCAAACCGGCGCAATTGGACTTATCTCCAAAAATGGCGTTAATGGAGGAACATTCGCTCAATATGATATCGCGGTAAAATTTGCTAGTTGGGTTTCCGTCGAGTTTGAATTATACCTGATTAAGGAATTCCAGCGTCTGAAGGCAACCGAACAAGCTAAATTGGGCTGGTCAGTACGCCGTGAGCTATCCAAAATCAACTACCATATCCATACGAACGCCATCAAGCAGAACTTGATTCCCGCAGCACTCACCAAACAGCAGATGAGTATTGTCTATGCGAATGAAGCGGATGTCTTAAATATGGCCTTGTTCGGGTTTACTGCAAAGGACTGGCGGGATGCGCACCCAGACTTGCAAGGAAATGTTCGTGACTATGCGACGGTAAACCAGCTGATTTGTCTTTCCAACATGGAATCTTTGAACTCAGTACTGATAAACGACGGAGTACCTCAATCAGAGCGTCTGCAAAAACTGAACCAGATCGCTATTTCGCAGATGACGGTGCTAGAGTCCGTTGGGGAAAACAGACTATTGAAATAGAAAAAAGAGAACTGCCGTTAAGCAGTCCTCTTTGAAAAGGGGGATTCCCGCCTTCGCGGGGATGACAAGCGCGACCTCTTACACTTCTTCAATAGAAGCATGGTACTCCAGCAGGCACTTCACTTCACCGTGACCCTTCTTCGCGGCGGCGATGCCCTTCACGGTGTTGTAGGCACCGGCAAGCGTCGTGATGTACGGAACCTTGTAGTTGACGCTTCTCCCCAAAGGGGATAACTCAACTAAGCCACTGAAGTGGCAAGTTTCGTATAGCGTCCGTGGCTTCGGTTCGGTCATACAAAAATGCGAGCATTTTTGTGCGACACTCACCTTGCACACTCTTGATGGCGGCCTTGCGGATGGCGCGTTCGTCCTTGATGACGTCGCGCTTTGCCCACGGCGTGTTGATGATGAGGTTCACCTGCTTGTTCAGGATGATGTCGAGAACGTTCGGGCGGCCTTCAGCAATCTTGTTCACCACTTCGCACTTGACGCCGGCCTTCTCGTAGAACTTGGCGGTGCCTTCGATAGCGTAAATCTTGAAGCCGAGCTTCTGGAAAACGCCGCAAGGTGTGAGTGTCGCGACAGACCGCTTGCGGGCAGGCATGACCGAACCGATGGCGTTTCTGGAAACGTGGAGGAATTCAGTTTTGCGAGATTATACGTTCTCTTATGGGCGTTCCCTTGCCTACGGCAAGGTCGGGCTATACTCGCTTCGCTCACCGAGCCTAAAGTCTCGGCCCATACGGGTCACTTATAGAACACTTGGGAGTTTACTCCCTTAGTGTTCTTATCCACCTTGTGGAATCCCTAACGCGAAAGTCGGTCAAAAAATTATAAGTGATTTGATTTTTATTCAAATTATTTTTAAATTATAGTCGCCTATTCGAAAGGTCTTTTTGACATTTTGAATCACTGCTCGATGTTGGTAGCATCGGGCTGTTTTTTTATTCCATTTCATCGTCAACCCACTGAACATCTTGTTCTATTTCAGTGAGTTTTTTTCCATCAAACACGGGTGCGGCAAGTAACTTTTTTGCACATTCCGCCATCGAATCAGCCTCTGCATGGAACAGTTTAGTTACCGGATCTGTTGCAAAGGAATGACATTCCAAAACACAGTGTCGTTTAGTATCGTCCGATTTCTCGATCCAACCTTGAATAAAGTAAATCACTCCTTTGTATTTTATCCAAAGTTCATCACCATAGTTCAGGTGGTCTAAAAATTCAACGAAACTACCATCTATCATATTTTGGAACTCCTACGAAAAATTTAGAATATTTATCGTAAATTTCTTTTGTGATTGGTTCGGCAGGCTCCCTGTTAGCAACATCGCCGTGATACCTGTGCACATGCAAAACTGGCGCCTTACTCGGTTCAATGTTCGGTTCTGTATGATACGCAATATCCATCACAGGCAGGTGGTCATCTCCATAAATACGCATCTCATGAAACGTTCCGTTTCTTCTTAATTTTATATACGCCTTACTTGAGAGAGACTCTTCGGGCAAAGCATGTTTTCCGTACATTCCTTCCAAAACTTTTACACCCTCAATTGTTCCGACTGTTTTATAAGTGAAATCTACGTTTCTTCCTGCAGCGAAAGTACCTCGTCCTCCCATCATTTCCTCCAAGAATTAACATAATCAATTTCATACAAATTTTTTCGAACGCATCTCAGGGAAAGGTGATCCGAAGCAAACGATTTGTCCAGGTTCAATTCGCTCTTGCATGGCTTCATATCCCCTTAGGAAGTTTCTGTCGTAAATCAGGTGACATACACGGTCCACAAGCGTCTTCGTCTTGCCTGCGCCAGGACCGGCAATCACCAACAGAGGAGATTCTGTTATATTAATAACTTTTAGCTGTTCCGGGTTACTTTTCGCCACGACCGCATGCTCCATATAAGAATGTGGAGTTCTGCTTGTCGTTCAAAAGTGCGTTCAGCCCACTATATAAAAAAGGCGTGAAGTCGAAAGTGCCTATCGATTCGAGGTTCCGCGAAGACCCGCCAATGAAAAGCACAATTTTAGTTTGACAAATCAGGAATTATTTCAACAAACTCCTAACCCATTCTGGAACATCGTTTGAAACGGCAATTGTTTTACCAGACTTTATTAATGCAACTCGCCTGAATCTTTTGGAATTGTCATAAAGTTCAACTTTGTCGCATAAAGAAATGATATCTTTTAACTTTTCTAAAGATTCCTTATATCGTCGTTCAATATCGGCTTCGGGGATTCCATGCCCGCCTGCGGCAACTCGCAGAAGAACGCGTTGCTTTGCAATTTCTACAGAATCCACATACACGAAATAAAGTTCAATTGTATAATCAAGGCTTTGTGCCTTTTTGATGTTTTGAATGGCACTTTTACCACAAAGAGTAGTTTCTTGGTTGAATGAGATCAAAGAAGTAAAATATGTCTTGATTTTCTGAATTGCAATTTTTCCTGCTGTTACGACATCAGCGGCATTTCTCCAATCTCCATTGTTTTGGCGAACAATCTCGTCAACATTTACTCTAGGAATGTCGAAAATATCCCTATTTGTTTGGTATAGGGTTGATTTCCCAGAACCGTTGGGACCTGCGAAAACAATGTATTTAGGCAATTAAAACCTCTTTGCGGCGATGACTTCTTCTTGCTTCTGCTGCAAAATTAAATCGCTTACCAACGCAAAGAAACGGGCTTCTTCTTCAGAACGAGCCTTTTCAAGAATGTCAGAAGTTTCGTCAAAATTCATCTTCTTGCATTCGTCGTACAGTTCTTGCAATTTTTCAATTTGACACATTTTAAAACTCCTTTGACAACAATATAGATATTTCTATCGCAAAAACAAATATATGTAAAAAGAGCCCCGCCTCCTATGAGACGGGACTCTTTTTAGTTTCTTGAACAACCAACCCTGACTTTCGTCAGGGAGACTGTTGCGAGGGACTCACGCCACCGAAGAATTAAACTTCTTCAATCGAAGCGTGGTACTCTTGCAGGCTCTTCACAGCATCGTGGCCGTTCCTTGCAGCGGCGATGCCCTTGACGGTGTTGTATGCACCAGCGAGCGTTGTGATGTAAGGCACCTTGTACTTGATGGCGTCGCGCTTTGCCCACGGCGCGTTGATGATCAGGTTCACCTGCTTGTTCAGGATGATGTCGAGGACGTTCGGGCGGCCTTCGGCAAAACTCTCCAAGCGAGAGTCGCGGGCAAGCTTGCTTGCGCATGACCGAGCGCAGAGAGTTTCTGTAATCTTGTTCACCACTTCGCACTTCACGCCGGCCTTCTCGTAGAACTTGGCGGTGCCTTCGGTAGCGTAAATCTTGAAGCCGAGCTTCTGGAACTCCTTGCCGATTTCGACGGCCTGTTCAGACAAGTTAACCTTGTCGGAGAGGCTAATCAGCACGGCACCTTCGTTCGGGAGGAAGGAACCTGCGCTTCCTGGCTCTTGTAGTAAGCGAGGGCGTAGTCGTCGGAGAGGCCGAGCACTTCACCCGTGGAGCGCATTTCGGGGCCGAGAACCGGGTCCACCTTCGGGAACTTGTCAAACGGGAACACAGCTTCCTTGGCGCCGTGGTGCTTGAACTTATTGTCCTTCAGCTTCAAATCTTCCAGCTTTTCACCCATCATGAGGCGGGTAGCGAGGCGGGCCATCTGGGTGTTACAGACCTTGGAGACCAGAGGCACGGTGCGGCTTGCACGGGGGTTGGCTTCGAGGACGAACACCTTGCCGTCTTCGATAGCGTACTGCATGTTCATGAGGCCGCAAAACCATACAAGGCGAGAGCAGCGAAAATGCTTGCATTTTCATTGCCGAGCCGTATGGGTTTCTGAAAACGTGGAGGGCTTCGGCAATCTTCCTGGTGTAATCCTTGATGGTGGCGAGGTTTTGACGCCTTTTCCCCAAAGGGGATAACTCAACTAAGCCACTAAAGTGGCTAGTTTCGTATAGGCGTCCGCGGCTGCGTTCGGTCATGCCGAAATGCGAGCATTTCGTCGCAACACTCACTTGCACGCTTTTCCTTGGTGATGGTCACCGGCGGGATAAAGCTTTCTCTTTTGGGCGTTCCCCGCGCTCCGCACGGGTCGGGCTATACTCGCTTCGCTCACCGAGCCTAAAGTCTCGGCCCATACGGGTCACTATCCCTAACGCAATCAGAAAAAAATCAAGATTTCTTTTTCATACTCTCTTTGGGAAACGATCGTCCAAATAGTTCTCCTCCACCGGATTCTAAAGATAAAACTTTTCTGTCATTAAGCACTTTTTGCGCTTCTTGTCCATATTTATCAACTTCATCAATAGAAATGAAGATTTGTTTCTCCTTAAAAGAATTATAAAGAGAAAAAATATTTTCAATTCTAGTACCTCTGATATTGCTTAGCCAAAATGAATCATGAACAATTGCAGGAAGTTTTGTAACTTTCAGCATAGCCAAATCAAACAGAATTTCTCCCGTATATTTTGTTCCTGTTCCATCGTCTAAATTCAGGTCAAGTGTTGCACGAGTTTGTGTGGGGAAATTAACGGTTAACATAGGATGATTTTGTCCAAATACATTTTTGCTAAAATCTTCCAACACCAAGTTCAATGAGTTCTGGATACTTTTCATTAGCGACTGTTCTAACGGCAGCAACTTTTTCTTTTGATTGTTGACATCCTCTAACAAGTCAGCATTTTTCTTTTGTAATTCTATTTTCTTTTGACATTCAGAAATTTCTACTTGAATTAATGAGTATTCTCTCAAAAAGGGAATTGTCAAATCCCCATAATCTTCAAAGTTCATTAATTCAGATTCTTTTTGCCTGATTTCACTTTTGACAAGTTCTAGTTCATTCCTTACTTGCTCAGAGAATTCTCAAAATCACTTTTTAAAGACTCCGTAAATTTTTCATGAAATTTTTCGATATCATCTAACAATTGAATATTTGCTGATGGGAAAAAATCTAACAAGGCTTTATATGGATTTTCTATTTCAGATCGCTTCAGTTTTTTGGGAATTGCAATATTACGTAGTCGTCCCTTAAAATCCCGCCCAGCCTGCATAACTATTAGGAAAAATTGATTTCTACCCTGTGAAAATATTGCAAGGTTTTCTAAAGTATGACTGAAAACCTTGCAATTTTTCCCATGTACAGACCGCCAAAATCCCACGCCCAGACAAGCCTTTTCTGCTCCCTTGAGGAACAGTTGAACCACAAGCATCCCCTTTACGTTCTTGCGAACAAGATTGACTGGAACAAGTTCGAGACCGAGTTTTCCAAATTGTTCGACGAAAAGATGGGTGCGCCAAACAAGCCGATCCGTCTCATGACCGGGCTCATCATCCTGAAGCACATCCGCAACGTATCGGACGAGTCCGTCGTGGAGCAGTTTCAGGAAAACGCCTATTACCAGTATTTTTGCGGAGAACGGTTCTTCTCGACGGAGCAGCCCTGCGACCCGAGCGAACTTGTCCACTTCCGGCACATGATTGGCGAAGCGGGCATGGACATGATCCTCAAGGAAAGTATCCGTGTCAATGCCGACCATGACAAAAAGGGACCGACAGGAAGCGGCACGGTCTTTCTCGACACGACCGTGCAGGAAAAGAACATCACGTTCCCTACAGACGCCAAACTTGCGAACAAGATAATAGAACAGGTACAGAGGATCGTGGAAGAACACGGCCTTCCGCAGAGACAGTCCTACAAGAGAACCTTGAAGAAGGTCCATCGTGACCAGCGTTTCCGCAATCACCCGAAAAACGCCAAGAAGGCTCACAAGGCGGATCGCAGGCTGAAGACAATCGCGGGACGGCTCGTCCGTGAATTAGAGCGAAATCTCGCCAGCAAGAACTTGTTGAACACGTACAAAGAAAAAATCGAGCTTTTCAAAAAAGTTTTGGAGCAGAAGAGGTGCGACAAGGACAAGGTCTATTCGCTTCACGAACCCGAAGTAAAATGCATCGGCAAGGGCAAGGAACACAAGAAATACGAGTTCGGCAACAAGGTGTCAATCGCCCGGAGCTACAGCGGCATCATTGTCGGCGCGGTCTCGTTCCGGGACGAGTATGACGGACATACGATAGACGATACGCTTGACCATGTTGAACAAATGCTTGGATTCAGGCCGAGCCGGGCCGCATGCGACCGAGGCTACCGCGGACAAAAGGAATCCGGAACGACAAAGATCGTGATACCGGACGTTCCGAAGAAAAACGCGACTTACTACCAGAAGGAAAAGGCTCACAAGCTTTTTTGCAAGAGGGCTGGCATCGAACCAATCAATGGTCACTTGAAGAGCGACCACCGCATGGGTCGCAACTTCTACAAGGGAATCTTTGGCGACATGCTCAATGCAAAGCTTGCAGCAGCGGCGTTCAACTTCAAGAGGGCCATGAGGCGTTTTTTTGTCCTGTTGGAATGGCTGTACGGTTTTTGCCTTCTGTGGAACGGAATGAACAAAAAATGCGAACGCTCTTGTCCTGCACTCGTGAATTGACTTTTTAAGGGACGACTACGTAATTTCATTTCCATACAAGATCTACTTGAACGTAATTTTTTCAATTCCATTTTTAGTTGGATAACCCGTTCCGTATTTTCCTTGCTAAGATTGGCTATTCTTTGTGATTTATTTTCAACAAGTAACTTTTCCTTTGAACGAAGTTCTTCTATACGGCTTTGCAACTTCTCAATAGATTCCGTTTCTTGAAGTTCTTGTAGTTCTATATTCTTTCGTTTGGCATTTGCCAATAGATTAACTTTCGCAGTATAAGAGTCAACTTTTTTCACAATTTCTCTTATAGACGAAAAGTCATCAAATAACTGCTGAAAATTTCTAATTTGATCTTTTTGGGATTCTCCTTTGTGCCCTGATAGAAAATCTCCAGCATCCAGTAAAGACTTATTGAATATCCTAAAATACGGGGAAATAATAGCTCTGATACTTTTAGATATCGTTTGCAAACTATATTTTTCCGCCAACCACATTTTAAATTCTTCAAGCGGTATACTTTCTAAACAATTTCTTTTGTCATCACATCTATAAAGTTCATCGATTTTCTCTGTAGACCTACAAAAAGTGTAATCTTTTTCGAAAGAAAATGTGAAAAATATTTTGTGAGGTCCCAAAGCTTTTGCAGCATCCACGGAACGATAGCAGTCTCCACCAAAACAAAAATCTACAATCAATAAAAAAGTTGTTTTCCCAATAGAATTCTCTTCACCATTCTTTTTTTCGCCAATAACAACATTAAGTCCATTCTTCAGTTGAATGGGCTTGCGAACCATTCCATATTCTTTAAATTCTTCACAAAAAATTTCCTTTAGCATAGCTCAATCCCCCCTTCCTCAGGTCAAAATGTCCGCTTTCATCTCCTAAATCCGGGGCGGAAAGGGGACTTTTATGTCCAGAAAAACTACCGATACAACACTCAGGGATTCATTTCTTGAGCGAATAAAGAAGCCGGGATGCCCGTCTGTCAAGACCATCGCCGAAGAAATGAACCTGCCAAAAGCTACATTGTACTCATGGATTGCTGCGGAACGGCAACGCAAACGTCAGGGAGTCTCCATGAGCAAGAAATCGGCAAAAAGATCCGCACTCACCAAGTTCAGCCTCGTCGCAAAATCTGAGGGCATGACACCAGAGGAACTCGAAAAGTTCTGTGCCGAAAACGGGGTTTCTTTTGCGGAACTCCAGTCCTGGAGAGACCTTTCTCTTTCCGCAATGGAGAACTCTGGTGACGGAAACGTGATGTCCGTAAAACAGCATGAGGATGAAGTTGCCAAGCTCAAGGCGGAACTTGCACGCAAGGAAAAAGCACTTGCCGAAGCAGCCGCACTCCTGATTCTTCAAAAAAAAACTTCGGCAATATTGGGACCGGAAAAGTAGAAGAGGAAAAGAAACGGAAAATCCTTGCGGCCATCGAGGAGGCTATCCAAAATGGCGCAAGGCTTTCCAAGGCGTGCGATGTAATCGGTCTTTGCGAACGTCGTTACAGGCGCTGGCGAAGGAATGTTGCGGACAACCGAGGTGGCTATCGTGAAAACAATTCACAACGGCTTTCCCTGGAAGAAACAGCCTCGATTATCGAAAACTTTACGAGGGAAGAATACCGTAACCTCCCGTTGAATATCGCCCATGCAAAGCTTATGGATCAAGGAATCTACATTGCTTCGCCGTCGACTTGCGAACGCGTTATGAAAGCTTATTATCAAGGCATAGGCAGAGTCGCCGACCGCAATATTGTGCGGCGTAAACGGCCTGAATATTCAGCGAAAGGACCGAACCAGGTCTGGTGTTGGGACATTACCTGGCTCCATTCCGAAGTGACCGGGAAGTACTATTACCTCTACTTGATTATCGACATGTATTCGAGGTACATCGTCGGATGGAGTCTGCATACAAAAGAAGATGGAAAACTGGCGGAGATGCTCTTTGCGGAGACTCTACAAAAATATTGCCCCGGCGAAAACGTATCTCTGTTGGTCCATGCGGACAACGGGAAACCCATGCGCAGCAAGGATCTTAAATCTTTGTTTGAAAAGCTGCACGTGATGTCAAGCCATAGCCGGCCGCATACGAGTAACGACAACGCCTTTGCCGAGAGCATTTTTGCTACGATGAAAAGTCGTGTGGTATATCCGGAATACTTCATGACTATCGAGGACGCAGAACGATTTGTCGTGGAATTTGTGGACTGGTACAACAACGAACATCTGCACTCCGGACTGGATTTGCTGCCGCCGTGCGCCGTTCATTTTGGCTACCACCAGGAGATTCTCGACCGCAGAAATGCGTTGCTGGAAAGGTCCAGGGAACTGCATCCTGAACGCTTTGGGGGAAGGAGAAAGTTCTACAAAATTGATGAAACCGTCAGCCTAAAACATCGAATCCACTTGCAAAAAGCAGTATGACATACTAACTTTAAACTAAACTAACCGAGCGGACATATTGCCTGAAAATTGCCGCAATCTCTCCTGTCACCTTATTTAGCTTTACTTTTGACAACGCAAATAAACAATCTACCGTTTGAATAAATTCGGTTATATTTTCAAAATCTTTCTTGCAAGATTCAAATAGTTCCTTAGGCTTGAATGACTCGCTCTTTAACATTGTTAGAATTAAAGGAAATTTGGAAATTAAAGAATTTTCATATCGTGTTATTTTATTCGGTAATTGCATTTAAAGAACCTCACATTTTCGGATAAAGATCGAGATTATTATTTCACATGCTTCCGAATCCGCATTGGCATCTTTTGAAAGCCAATCAACCATTTCATGAAAAACGACAGGCTTATCCCTATCTGCAATTTTCAAATAGTGCTTATGTATCCTCTCTTGAATTGCGGTATATACAACATCTTGTTCTTTTTGCCTTTCAACAAAGATATCATTTACAAAACCGTAATATTCACAAACATTGTCTCGCACCTTGCGAAACAACAAATTAAATTCGTCAGGATTTATCTTCTCTTTGATTTTCTTGACATTTAATTGATGATCTGTTCTAATTAGTTGCGCATCTGCCTTGCTCAAACTATCTACAACTCTTGAAATTCTTGAATAAATGTCATCTTCATCTACAATCTGACTATTTTCTTTGCCTTTTATCTTCTTTCGAATTTGCTTTTTATCTCTACAAAGCCGAATAATATTTTCTAACTCATGCGCATAGATAACCGCGATGTTACTTGAATCAATTTGATCGGAATTAAATGTGTCTCCATATTTTTCCATTTCTTCTATAAGAAATTTTTTATTATTAGTGTCCGGTAAAAAATATAGCCAAAAATAAAAATGGCAGGCTCCTCAGACGAAGAACCTGCCCGTTTTGTTTTTACCTTGTAATTACCACAAAACAAAGGGAAACAAAACGCTATGGCCAAAAGTACATTTTTTACCGGACAGCCGGTCTTCGCGCAACTCTGCAAGTATCTCGACAGGGACGAAATCCTCAGAATCAGCACGGAATCCGGCGGAGAACGCTACAGAAAGTCCTTTGACGCATGGACTCACCTGCTTTCGATGCTCTATGCGGTCGTGATGCGGTTCGATTCCCTGCGGGAGATAGAGGCGTCTGCGCTGACATTCGTGAGCAGAATGCCGCACCTGCAGATGAGCTGCGTGCCCAAGCGGAGTACGCTGGGGGACGCCAACGCGAAGAGAAGCGAGTCCATCTTCGGGGACACCTATTTCAGCCTGCTAAGAGCGCACAGAAGCCGACTTTTACCGGACAGCCGCCTCAACGGGCTGCCCGGATGGCTGGGACGGCTCAAAATCATCGATTCCACAACGGTGACGCTGTTCTCCAACCTGGTTTTCAGGGGTGTCGGCAGGGACCCGAAAATTGGAAAGAAGAAAGGCGGCATAAAGGTCCATACAGTCATCAGCGCGAACGAGGGGGTTCCCGGCGACATCAAGTTTACTTCCGCGGCCACCCACGACAGCTTCATGCTCAAGCCATGCGACTTTGACGACGGCGACGTGCTCGCCATGGACCGCGCCTACATCGACTATGAAAAGCTGGAGGATCTGACGCAGCATGGCGTTACCTACGTGACCAAGATGAAAAGAAACCTGACCTACGAGACGGTCTCGGAGAGCGTCCTGCTCGACGATGGCAGGTACCGGAACAGGTCGGTCAGGGACGTCGTGTTCCACAAGGGCGCTACAACGCATAGGGCCCGGATTATCTCGTACACCGAGACCAAGACTTCGAGGAGAGGGAGCAAGGAGCAGGAGGTCCAGCTGCTGACAAACAGCCACGATCTCGGCGTGGATGAAGTTATCGCCATCTATCAAAGGCGCTGGCAGATCGAATCGCTTTTCAAGCAACTTAAGCAGAACTTTCCCCTGCGCTACTTCTCTGGGGTGAGCGAGAACGCCATCAAGACCCAGATCTGGGTAACCCTCATCGCGAACCTTCTCCTGACCCTTGTGCAGCGCAGCCTTGAACGGCGCTGGAGCTTTTCCGGACTTGCGACAATGATGCGAATAATCCTGATGCTCTACATTGACATGTTTGACTTTTTTGAACATCCCACAAGGGACTGGGAACGCATGCTGCAGCATCCACCTTGCCCATCGTAGCGTCCAAATTTCTAGGGAGGGGGCTTGCAACGGCAAAGTCAAAGTCTAGACCGCGTAAATTCTGGGGTCTAGACGTTTTGAAAATTTTCTCCGGACACTAATATAAGTTTTTATTTCCTTGATAAGTTTACGTTTGTCGCCTACATAAAAAAGCGGTGAACGGCAAGTCATTTTACCTCCGTCACAAACAGAAGTTCTTTGTGGTCTTTGAATTCAGTCTTACCCGCATTAAAAAATTGATGAGCATGTTCAAATACCTTCGTTTTTCCTACAGAATCCAAAATTTCTTGTATTTCTTCCAACCGAATTTTATTTTCCGATGATGAACTTTTAGAATTATACGTGTTGTTATAAGAAACAACGATATATTTTGTCTTCAAATTTTTTACTAAATCCTGCATAGCATCTCTTGCACGAGCAGAGCAATACTCACTCATATTTTCAAGAGGAGGTTTCATTGCAGCTCCAACTAATTTCGGTTTATTCCACTTAACCAAAGTTTCATACACATGATAAAAACGAGAATACTGACGAGAATTATAAGGCGGATCAATGTACACAAGATCCGCATCGATTTTTCGAGCAAGGAGATTCGCATCTCCCATATGAATAATTACCTTTTTATTGCTTTCATATTTTATTGGTTTAAGAATAAAAGCGCGATGCGGTATTGGCTTATGGATATACGCTTCGTAGTGTCCCAGGGTATTTGCAATTTTATCCATTCCATAGATGAGACTGGCTAAAAGAATGTTGTATTCTTTTGTGGATAGTTCGTCTTTTCGTTGCTCGATATCTTCGCGAACAAATCCAATCTTCTTCGCTTCTAATTCGTTAAAATATTTCCCACCAAAATTGACAGAGAAATAATTAGGTTTCAGCTCTAAGGAATCAAGTGAATTATATTCATCAAAAAGACGGAGAAGTTTTTTGCCATTGACTCGTCCCTTCCCCCAAAATGCATTATAAATGACATTATTTGAATAAAGGAGATCATTAACAACAACTTTCTCATATTGTTTAATAGCTTCGTTTGCTACGACACCCGTTCCTGCAAACATGTCACAAAATGATTTTACACCTGCCGTTTCATTCCGAATCGTATCAAAAATCCACGGAATCAACTTAGCCTTACTTCCGATATACCGTCTACTCTGTATCTCTGTTCTTTCGTCCATAGGTCGCCTTATCATCGACTCTATGGCCCGACATTTGTTTTTTCAAAAAAGAAAAAGGCGTGGTGTCGTAGGCTTACTGTTGCGGTGGTAACGACCAAGAAACCATAACACTCAATAAGCACAAACGACCCACGCCCCATACGGGACGTGAGCGTTCGTCTTATTCCTGAGTGTTGAAAATTTTGGTCGTTTTTCCGCAACAAGAATAAGAGCCGAAAACTCTAAAACCGGTCCCCAACGCCAAATGGCAAAGGGCTATGTCAATGTAAAATATAGATTATTCCGCTGACAAAAGGTGCCGCCATCCACGAGACAAGAAAAATGCGCAAAAACGCCACATTTGAGAGTGAAATGCTGATTTTGACTAGTGACGGGGATCGATTTTCTAAAAAAACGAAAACATATCAATTGTCATAATATGACATTTCTAGAATGTATATTTGTGCAAGAGTGGACAAAAGACCCACATTTTCAAGCTTGTTTGCGGGCAGGAACAAAAATGAATAAAAATGAGGCATTGCCCGTTGCGGGCAAAGACGAAATTGTCGTGTATCAGCCGGAGGGCGGCGAATTTCACATCGAAGTCCGGGTTGAAAACGAAACTGTGTGGCTAACGCAGGCGCAAATCGCAGACTTGTTCGGAACCAAAAGACCGGCAATCACTAAGCATCTCAAAAACATTTACGCATCCCAGGAACTTGACGAAAAGACCACATGTTCCGTTTTGGAACATATGGGTAAAGATGCGGACCAAGTTTACGAAACCAAGTATTACAATCTTGACGCAATTCTTTCTGTGGGCTACAGAGTGAATAGCAAAAACGCGACATACTTCCGTCGTTGGGCGAACCAAGTGTTGAAAGAATACATGCTCAAGGGTTACTGCATTAACCAGAGGATGTTAGGTAACGGAGTAAATCCGACAAATTTGCCTCAGCAGCAACAAATGATTGAAAACGTAGATTCAAGGCTCACGTCCGTCGAACAGCGTGTAGATTTCTTTGTCAATACGGTACACAATGTGCAAAACCAGCGGATTGAACAACTTTCTAGCGACATTCAGAAAATCAAGAAAAACTTCATCGATCCTTCGACTTACAAGCATTTCTTGATTCTTGATGGACAGAAACTGGATGCCGATGTTGCTTTCTCCAAGATTTACGGAATGGCGAAGAAGTCCATTATCATCATTGATAACTATGTAGGTGTAAAAACGCTTGACTTGCTGCGAGATATCGCAAAGAACGTGGGGGTGCAGATTTTCAGCGAGCAATGGGGCGACAAAAGAATTACTCCGGCAATAATGGCTGACTTTAAGATGGCTCGACCTGACGTTCCTTTGTTGGTTGACCGCCCGAACCGCAAGTTCCACGACCGTTACGTATTTCTGGATTATGGCTCCCGTAACGAAAAGTTGTTCCTTTGCGGGGCGTCAAGCAAGGATGCAGGCAACAAAATTACGACCATCATGCAAATTGAATGTCCAGAAATGTACCACCCGATAGTGGATGAGTTGAGGAAGTCGCAAAAGATTCGGGAGGGAAAATAAAGCCGGGCGTTACGGCCTTTGGACACTTAGCACTTTAGTGCTTAGGTGTACATGGCCACCTTTAGGTGGTTAGGCGTATGAGCACCCGCTAGAAGGGGTGGAGAGCAACGAAGTGCGAACCAGGGGAAGACTTTCCCCTCCATATACAAAAAGGACTGCATTTCTGCAGTCCTTTGAATGTTTTGACACGCTGGTCGGAAATTGCCGTGGCTCCTTGCGGAGCCTCGCAATGACATGTTAGGTCTTACACCTCTTCAATGCTTGCGTGATACTCCTGCAGGCTCTTCACAGCGCCATGTCCGTTACGGGCGGCGGCGATGCCCTTGACGGTGTTGTAGGCACCGGCGAGGGTCGTGATGTAAGGAACCTTGTACTTGATGGCGGCCTTGCGGATGGCGCTTTCGTCCTTGATGGCGTCGCGCTTTGCCCACGGCGTGTTGATGATGAGGTTCACCTGCTTGTTCAGAATGATGTCGAGGACGTTCGGGCGGCCTTCAGCAATCTTGTTCACCACTTCGCACTTGACGCCGGCCTTCTCGTAGAACTTGGCGGTACCTTCGGTTGCGTAGATCTTGAAGCCCAGTTCCTGGAAACGCTGGCCCACTTCGATAGCCTGGTCGCAGAGGTTAGTCTTGTCAGACAAACTAATCAGCACGGCACCTTCGTTCGGGAGGAAGGAACCTGCGGCTTCCTGGCTCTTGTAGTAAGCGAGGGCGTAGTCGTCGGAGAGGCCGAGGACTTCGCCGGTGGAGCGCATTTCGGGGCCGAGAACCGGGTCAACCTTGGGGAACTTGTCGAACGGGAACACAGCTTCCTTAGCGCCGTGGTGGTTGAACTTCTTGTCCTTGAGCTTCAGGTCAGAGAGCTTTTCGCCGAGCATCAGGCGGGTCGCGAGGCGGGCCATCTGGGTGTTGCAAACCTTGGAGACCAGAGGCACCGTGCGGCTTGCGCGCGGGTTCGCTTCGAGGACGAACACCTTGCCGTCTTCGATAGCGTACTGCATGTTCATGAGGCCGCACACGTGGAGAGCTTCGGCAATCTTCCTGGTGTAATCCTTGATGGTCGCGAGGTTTTCCTTGGTGATGGTCACCGGCGGGATAATGCAGGCGGAGTCACCGGAGTGGACGCCGGCAAGTTCAACGTGTTCCATCACGGACGGGATGTAAACGTGTTCGCCGTCGCTCAAAGCGTCGGCTTCGCATTCCAAAGCGTTGTGGAGGAAGCGGTCGATGAGGAGCGGGCGATCCGGGGTCACGCCGACAGCCTTCGCCACGTATTCGCGGAGCATGTTTTCGTCGTAGATGACTTCCATGCCGCGGCCGCCAAGCACGAAGCTCGGGCGGATCATCACCGGGTAGCCGCCGATCTGCTTGACACAGGCGAGGGCTTCGTCGATGTTCGTGGCCATGCCGCTTTCCGGCATCGGGATGCCGAGCTGGTCCATCATCTTGCGGAACAGGTCGCGGTCTTCGGCGATGTCGATGGAGTCGATGCTCGTACCGAGAATCTTGACGCCTTCGTCGGAGAGTGCGCGGGCGATGTTCAGCGGGGTCTGGCCACCGAACTGCACGATCACGCCAGCCGGCTTTTCCTTGTGGTAAATCTGGAGAACGTCTTCGAGGCTGACCGGTTCGAAGTAAAGCTTGTCGGAAGTATCGTAGTCGGTAGAAACCGTTTCGGGGTTGCAGTTCACCATGATGGTTTCGTAACCCATTTCGCGGAGAGCCATTGCAGCGTGGCAGCAGCAATAGTCGAATTCGATGCCCTGGCCGATTCTGTTCGGGCCACCGCCCAAGATCATGATCTTCTTCGGGTTAGTGGAAGCGGTAGATTCGTCCTTGCAGTTGTAGGTGCTGTAGTAGTAGTACTGGTCCTTCACGCCGCTTACCGGCACGGCGCACCAGCCTTCGACCACGCCGAGTTCGGTGCGCTTCTTGCGCACGTCCTTTTCGCGGATGCCGAGGATCTTGGCAATATACTTGTCGCTGAAGCCGTCCTTCTTGGCCTTGATGAGGAGTTCATCGGCAGGCAGGCGGCCCGGAGTCTTGAGCATTTCTTCTTCGAGTTCCACGAGTTCGCGCATCTGCTGCACGAAGTAGGCCTTTTCGTAGGTGGCGGCGAAGATTTCTTCGTCGGTAGCACCCTTACGGATGGCTTCGTACATCTGGAAGTGACGTTCGGAGCTCGGGGTCTTGAGCATTTCGAGGAGTTCTTCCTTGCTCTTCTTGTTGAAGTCCTTCGCAAAGCCGAGGCCGGAGCGACCGTTTTCGAGACCGCGGATAGCCTTCTGGAGGGTTTCCTTGTAGGTCTTGCCGATAGCCATGACTTCGCCCACAGCCTTCATCTGGGTGCCGAGGCAGTCATCAACGCCGCGGAACTTTTCGAATGCCCAGCGGGCGAACTTGAGCACCACGTAGTCACCGCTCGGGGTGTACTTTTCGAGGCTTCCATCGCGCCAGTACGGAATCTGGTCGAGGGTGAGGCCTGCAGCGAGCTTTGCAGAAATGAGGGCGATCGGGAAGCCGGTAGCCTTGGAAGCAAGGGCGGAAGAGCGAGAGGTACGCGGGTTGATTTCGATAATCACCACGCGGCCGGTCTTCGGGTCGTGAGCGAACTGCACGTTGGTACCGCCAATCACGCCGATGGATTCCACAATCTTGAAGGCCTTTTCCTTCAGTTCTTCTTCGAGTTTCTTGTCGATGGTGAGGAACGGGGCTGCGCAGAAGGAGTCGCCGGTATGCACGCCCACCGGGTCGATGTTTTCGATGAAGCAGATGGCGATCATCTGGTTCTTGGAATCGCGCACGACTTCGACTTCGAGTTCTTCCCAACCGAGGATAGATTCTTCGATGAGGCACTGGTGCGTCATGGAGAGTTCGAGGCCGTTACCGCAAATGGTGCGGAGTTCTTCCACATTGTAGCAGAAACCGCCGCCTGCACCGCCCATGGTGTAAGCCGGGCGAACCACCACCGGATAGCCGATTTCGGCCACGATCTTTTCGGCTTCTTCTACAGAGTGGCAAATGCCGGAGCGCGGGGTGTCGATGCCGAGCTTCTGCATGGTTTCCTTGAAGATTTCACGGTCTTCGCCGCGTTCGATAGCGTCGAGGTTCACACCGATGACCTTCACGCCGTACTTGTCCAACACGCCTGCCTTGCTAAGTGCAGAGGCGAGGTTCAGGCCTGTCTGACCGCCCAAGTTCGGGAGGAGTGCCTGCGGGCGTTCCTTTTCGATAATCTGGGTGAGGCGGGCGACGTTCAGCGGTTCGATGTAGGTGGCATCGGCCATGACCGGGTCGGTCATGATGGTTGCCGGGTTAGAGTTCACCAGCACGATCTTGTATCCCTGTTCCCGCAGGGCCTTGCAAGCCTGAGTGCCAGAGTAGTCGAATTCGCAAGCCTGGCCAATGACAATAGGGCCAGAGCCGATGATAAGGACTTTGTCGATGCCTTCAATCTTCATATTTCTTGTCTCCATTAGTTAAAATCCTGCACGCAAAAAAAATGTCGAACCCAAAGGCCCGACATTCAAAAAACAACAATCAAAGGTTTTGCAAATGGAAGAAATAGAAACGACCGCGGTGGAATGTTTGCCACCGGTGAACTTGCGCATGGTATTCGTCATCGCGTTCATTTACTTCTCATTTTCGCAAAAGCTTAAACTTGGCACAATATAGACAAAAATGTGGGAATTTTAAATGGTAAAAACCCAATCTTTACAGAAATGCACCTTTTACAAACAAAAAAAGGAACCCGCCGGCATAGTGAACTGAACCCAAAAAGTTGGACAGTTTAAAGTTAGGATAAAACAGCGTTATGAGTCCGGTATTGTACCGGACTCATTCCGTTTAGGCGCAGCTTTATCCGGTCGTTGTTGTAGTATTCGATATACTTCCTCAGCTCCTGTTTGAAGTGGTCCATGTTTCTGAACGTGTTCGGGTAGAGAAGCTCTGACTTCATTATTCCAAAGAAGTTCTCCATCATGGCATTGTCCAGGCAGTTGCCCTTACGGCTCATGCTCTGGATGATTTTATGATCTTTCAGCGATTTCTGGTAAATCGCATGCTGGTAGTGCCACCCCTGATCCGAGTGCAGAACCAGTCGCTTCCAGGTACGCTTCTTCGCATATGCCCGGTCCAGCATGTCCATTACCATCTTCAGGTCCGGATGGTCCGAGATTGCGTAGCTGACTATCTCGCCGTTATACATGTCGAGTATTGGCGACAGGTAGCACTTGTCCATGCCGATGTTTATCTGAGTCACGTCGGTAGTCCATTTCCTGTTGGGGGCCTTTGTGTTGAAGTTCCGCTTGAGCCTGTTCGGGGCGGTCTTGCCGACCTCGCCCTTGTACGAGCGGTACTTGCAGCGCCTGCGCACGTTCTTCAGGCCATCTTCCTTCATGAGCCGATAGACCGTCTTGTGGTTTATGGCATAGCCCTCGTTCCGGAGCTGGGCCACGATGCGGCGGTAGCCATAGCGACCCTTGTTCTGGGCGTGTATGGCCTTGATTCGCTTGCGCACGACGGCGTAGCGGTCGGGGCCATCCTTGAGGTTGTAGTAGTACGTGGAGCGGGACAGCCCGCTAGCCTTCAGGAGATGTCTCAGGGCGTACTCGGCGCTCAGTTCGCGGACGACTTGGGCCCTATACCGAACATCTCGGCACTTTCTTCCTGGTCTAGGGCCTTTAATTTTTTTAGGTAGGCGTTCTCCGCTTTTAGATACTCATTTTCTTCCCTGAGGCGTTCAATCTCGCTCATTCCCGTTGTCCATTTCGGCTTGGCCTTGTTCATCTTGGGTGGTCTCCCTCTCGGCTTGGTAGCTAGCAGTTCTTCGTATCCGCCATGACGGTATTTCCGCAGCCAAGAACTCAGGCTGGTAAAACTTATGCTGTACTTGGCGATAACTTCCGCATAAGATAGAGATTTCTTGACGACCGCGTCGATGACAGTCCTCCTCAAGGCAGGAGTTGACCGAACATTCGTTTTCCTTTCAGTCTGCCAACAGCCGGTCTGTCGGTAAAGCCGGATATGGCGCTTAATTTCGGACAGTTCCAGACCTGTCAACCTTGAGATTGACGGAGAGTCGTAACCATCCTTGTGAAGTTCATAGGCCTTGGCCCATTCTTCTTTTGTGTGTTTCTGGTACATGAAAACTCCGAAAGTTGTGTCCAACTTTCGGGGTTCACATCATAGCCGGCGGTTCTTCTTTTACGGGCGTAGCCCTAGGATACTAGCCACGCGTCACGTCGCGTTGGTCAATCTGCCACCTGCGTAAGGTCCTTACCGGCCGCCCGTAAACGGGCTACATCTTGCCGAGCATGGTCAGCTGTTCTCCGTACTTGTCCTCCTCCAACTGATTTTTGATATACGTGGCAATCTTGCTCGCACTCTTGCCGGCCGTGTCTACGTAATACCCTCGGCACCAAAATTCCCGATTCCTGTATTTGAACTGAAGCGACGGATACCGTTCGTAGATCATCAAGCTACTCTTCCCCTTCAGGAATCCCATGAATCCCGAAACCGAATATTTCGGCGGTATCTCGAGAAGCATGTGTACATGATCTGGACAAACTTCCGCCTCGACGATATTCACCTGTTTCCAGTTGCAAAGCGTACGTAGGATTTCACCTATCTCGCGGCGCTTTTCTCCATAGAACACCTTCCTGCGAAATTTGGGGGCAAACACGATATGATACTTGCAATTCCACGTCGTGTGGGCCAAGGTATGATTATTGCTATTTTTCATTTGAATCCTTTGGTTCTTTTGTTCGCAGCTGACAGACCGCATTTCAAAAGCTACCAAAGGATTTCTTGTTTGTCGAGGAAGGAACGCCAAAAGGCTAAACGGGACCGCCGGCCTAGCCGGCGGTTTTGAATACATACAAAAAGGCTTTTCGGCGGAAACCGAAAAGCCCATGAGGAAATTGGGATATCAGCTTACTGAATCACAATTCGCTTCATCAAGGAGACTGAACCTGTCGAAACGCGGACCACGTAGAGACCGTTAGCAACGCCCTGCAGCGAAACGGAACCGTTCACATTCAGAGCCTTCAACACCGGACGGCCCTGCATATCGAAAAGTTCCACCTTCGCGCGGTCTGTGCCGTTCACATAAAGATTCTTGTTTGCAAAGCTCATGCCGAGGTTCGAACGCTTGGAAACTTTCTGGATTGGAGAAAGGTCATCCGGACAGCCGGCAGCGGCGATTTTCGTAACGTAGACGCCACTTCCGTTGCTGTTAAAGGTAAGTTGTGTCGGAGCAGCCGCAGAATCACGCACCGCTTGCAAGTCCACAGTCGCTTCGCTCCAAGAGCCGACTTCAGCTGCACGACCATACTGCAAGCTGAACCACGGAGAGTTCACGCCCACATTCACATAGTTCGTTTCTGTCTTGCCACGCATCGTAATGAGCAGGTTTTCGCACTTGGCAAGCACATTCTTCGACACAGCGTCATCCGGAAGCGTGTAAATTGCATGCTGGTAGCCGCAAGATTCTTCGCTCTGATCGCAACCCGCAAGCGGAACATCCATATAGCCCGTCACTCCATCGAGTGCGGTCGAAACAAAGCTAGGCAAGCCCGCAGCCACGTCGCCATTCCAGCTACCCACCGATTCAGCGCCAGCCGTTGTATAATCCACAATCACATAGGTCGCTTTGCCAAAGGTACTGCCGCTTTCCCATTCCACCGGATCCACACTTCCGGCAGCGGTCACGGTCGAAGCGTCGTGCGCCTTCAAGGAAGCGACGAGGCTATCGTAAGCCGGCTTCTTTGCAAAGCTTGAGTCAAAAATCAAACCGTTGTACTTGCTCTGATCCTTGAGCCAGCTGTACTTGTCGCTAAAGCCCCAAATCACAAAGGCTTCCATGTTCTCCGCTTCTAGGAAGAGGTCCATGAACTGGCGGTACAGATGGCCCTGAGCCGCATAATCCGCATCGGAAATCGCCGTTCCCAGTGCAAATCCAATATCGAGTTCCGTAATCTGCATGGTCATGCCGATGCTCTTTAGCTTAGAAGCAAGCGTGCGAAGGTTCGACGGCGTCGAAGTATGCGTATTCTGGATATGGGTCTGCGTGCCGATACCCGTGATGTAAATGCCTGCATTCTTTAAACGGACCGCAATTGAGTCATAGGCGAACTGCGCCTTGGTGCCCGTGCCCATGCCCCATTCGAGAGCGTAATCGTTGTAATAGAGCTTTGCATCCGGATCCGCCTTGTGCGCCCAGACAAAAGCGGAGTCGATAAAGTCACGGCCTATGTACTGGTACCAAACGGAACCTTCCGAACGCCAGCCATGCGTGCCGTTATCGTTAATCGCTTCGTTCACCACGTCCCATTCGCGGATCTTGCCTTTGTAATGACCAACGACGCTGTCGATGTGGGTTTTCAAAACGCTCAAAAGCGTATCGCGTGCGCTGCCGCCCGCGCTTTCAACCTGCTGCGCCAAAGTGCTAACCCAACTCGGCACCTGGCTATGCCAGGCAAGAGCATGACCGCGAACCTGCATACCGTTCGCCGCCGCATAAGCCATGAGCTTATCGCCCTTGGTAAAGCTAAAGCTACCACGGCTCGGTTCCGTCGCATCGAACTTCATCTCATTTTCTGCAACGACAATGTTGAAGTTCGCCTTGTGCGTCGATTCATAAATCGTCGCATCACTGCCAAGACTGTTGTTGAACCATTCCGAGTTCAAAATGGAGCCGACAAAACGTCCACGCGCAGCGGCAAGTTCGCTCAGAGTACTGTCTGCAGCAAAAGCATCCGTTCCACAAAGAAGAGCCGATCCCAAGACAGCCGCTTTCCAAAAGTTCATTTTTCTCATCACCTAATCCTTTTCAAGTTTTTGTCTTTGAAGGTAATGATAAAATTATTTTGGAAGTTTGATTTTTCCTAGAGCCCTCACCGACTTTTTGTTGTAAAAAAGAACAACGATTCTCCCTGGGTCAAATCCATAGCCGCTAGACTCCAGACATCAGGCGTTCCTGTGCGGTACTTGACCGCGATTTGTGCCAAATCTTTTGACCGCAAAACACTTTGCGGAACAGTTCAGAAGTTTTCCGTTTCCGTCGCATCCTATTCGACGGATTCCGCTTTTTTCACCGCAGATTCGACGTCCATATCGACGTAATCCTGTGCACTGAACCAGCGACCGCTCTTCTTATCTTCAAGCAGGACACCGACAAGTGCTCCCGGAATAACCGATTCAACAGCATTCGGCGCCTTTGGACCGCCGAGATCCGTGCGGAGCCAACCCGGATCCATCACGTTCATCATCACATCGGTTCCGTTCAATTTGCAAGCAAAATCCTTCACAAACTTGGTCAAGGCGGCCTTTGCACAAGCATAAGCGGCGAGTTCCGGTTCATTTGCAATACCGCTCGTCGTAAGCTGCATACGACCAAAACCGTTCTGAATCATCTTCGGCAAAAAGTGATAAGCAATCTGGATCGGAGCATAAAAATTCACCGCCATTGCCTGGTGGAAATCTTCAAGCGTATTCGACGTATAATCGACAAAATATTGGCTCATCAAACCGGCATTGTTAAAAACCAATTCCACGTTCAAACTCGTCGAATCGATTTCCGAAAGCATAGCCGCCACAGACTTGGCATCTTCCAAAACACATTCTACCGAAAGAGCCTGTATGCCCATTTCGCGGACAATTTTTGCGGTTTCTTCAGAATGCTTGCGACAACGGCTCTGCAAAATCAAATTTGCACCGAGCGAAGCCATTTTTTTTGCAATTTCACGACCTACACCACGCGAAGCGCCTGTAATCAAGCACCAACGATTCTGAACATTCAACATAAAATCTCCTCTATATTCTCGAAACTTTACTCTATACCTAAATAAATTCCGGAACGAAAATGTGCAAATCCTATTTCAACTTCCCCGTTTACAAAAATATCCACCGTTTTTAGGGCATCCTCAATTTTCAGCATTCCATTTTCTATTAACCCACAGGAAACCCATCAGCGCAAGCCAGATTACCGAAAGCGGCTACGATCTCGGTGCCTGGACGCACATTTCCGTCAAAGATTATCTTGCAAGCGATAAAGAATCCTCTTCGAGCAGCGAATCCAGCAGTTCCGTCGAAATCGTTTCAACCTTGCCTTCTCCGGCAGCGATGTGTACGTCGACAAGGTGAACCTGCTTTATTCCAGCGATCATCCGACTTATGGATCTGCGTTCAGCGATAACGAGCCTTATGTTCTCGGCTTTGCTCCGCATTTTGGAGCTCATTCAAAAGAACCTTATGCTGATGGAGCATTAAACGTTTTAGAATTTTTCAACCAAGGCGTCAAAACATTGGCCGCGCACCTTGTAATTCTTAAAAAGTCCGAAGCTTGCGCAAGCCGGGGAAAGAAGTACTGCGGAACCTTCTCCAAGAGAGCAGGCGTCTGCAAAGGCTTCATCGAGGCCCGGGAAAATCTGCTTTGGCACCGAAACACCGGCGAGCTTTAACGATTCGAGCATGCGTTTTGCCGTTGCTCCGATCAAAGAAATTTTCTTCAAATTCGGAAGCGTCGCAAGGAGATTTGAAAGTTCCGTAAAGTCCGCATTTTTTTCCGATCCGCCAAGGATCAAAGAGAACGGGCGTTTCATGCTCCTGACCGCAGCCATCGTCGCATCCGGGCGGGTCGCGTAAGAGTCATTGTAAAATTCAATGCCGCGTTTTTCGCCCTTGAATTCCATGCGGAACTGCAAAGCTTCATAAGACTTAAGCGACTGCAAGGCAGTGGCGACATCCGCGCCAAGAGCCTTCACCGCAAGGAGCGCCGCCGCCATATTTTCAAGCTGATAAGCACCGCGGATTTTGCAATCCGAAAGTTTGAGCGTATAACCGTCGATCGAAAGAGAATCCGGGGTAAAGACCGCATCCGCATCCTTGGAGCCGTAAGAAAGTTTCTGCGCTCCGCTTTCACGAGCAATCGCAGCAGAAGGCGCCGCATCCTGGATGTACACGCAGTAATCGGTCCGTTTTTGCCAACGCACCAGATTTGCCTTTGCGTCGCGATATTCTTCCACGGACTTGTGCCAGTCCAAGTGTTCCGTCGAAACGCGCAGTACAATGCCCACATGCGGTGACATCGGAAGCGTCATCAGCTGGAACGACGAAAGTTCGAGAATCGAAACACGGTCTGCGGAATCATCCTCCAAAAGATCGAGAGCCGGCACGCCAAAGTTTCCACCGATGACGCAAGGAATTTTGCAAGCATTCAAAGCATGGCGAATCATGCTGACCGTACTGCCTTTGCCAAGCGTACCCGTTACACCAACGACCGACCTCGAATTCGTTTCCGCAAGGAAGATTTCGATTTGGCTCGTGATCACGCCACCGTTCATCTGGAAGTGGAAAAGTTCCTGCTGCATCGGGTAAACGCCTGCAGAACGCACGACTGTCACGCAGTTCTTGAGACCTTCCATATACTTTTCACCGTCAAAGGTTTGCACCTTTGCATCGGACGGAAGTTCAGGAAGTTCCACCGGATTTTTGTCCATCACTACAATGTCCTTGATGCCGTTTCGCAGCAGGTAATTCAAAGTGCTCTTGCCTTCGACACCAAATCCGAGGATGCCCACCGGGCCTATCAAATTCTGTTTCATACATTCCTCTTTATTTTTTCGCCGGCTTCACAATCGCCGTCGCAAACGGAGCGTCCTTAAACGCTTCGCGCAAAAGTTCCACTACACGTTCTTCCGAAAAAGCCTTTACCTGCGCCTCGGTTTCCACCATCGAATAGACAGTTCCCAAATGCAAGCTCTGATCGGCGAGGCGCATTAAACGTTTTTCACAGCTGTCCGCAGCAATGCGAAGGCCACCGATTACATTCATCTTGGTGCGTTCGAGTTCACCCTTTTCAAATCCGTTCTGCAAAAAGTTTTGAAATTCCTTCTGTGCAATGGAAAGGGCTACGTTCATTTTATGCGGAGCGGTCGCAAGCGAAACGCCCCAGCCAAGTGTATCCTTGAAAACGTCCGTTATCGAATAGACGGAATAAGCGAGGCCGCGTTCTTCACGCACCTTTTGGAAAAGGCGCGAACCCATGTCGGCACCAAAAGCTACATTGAAAAGACCGAGTGCTCTTAAAAAATCCATATTCCCGTCTGCAAAGTCAAAGCTCGTTCCCCAAAAAAGATTTGACTGGCTCAGTTCCTTTTTGGTCTTTGTCTTTTGAAGGGCGTTCGCCTTGTACGGATTTGCAAAAGGCTTCTTGGCAGATTTTTTCGCTTCAAAATATTGCTGCACCAGTTCTACGAATTTTTCGTGATCGACTTTACCGGCTGCGCACACCGTGAGCGGCAAATCTTCCAGAACCTGTCGTTCATATTCAAGCAGGTCGGTTCGCGTTAAACCTTTTACGGTCTTGACCGTTCCCGCAATCGGAAATTCCAAGCCACAGCCCTTGTAATGGATCGCGTTGAAGAGGTCTCCCACGCATTCCTCGGCAATATCGTCGTAGCTGTGCACTTCTTCGATGATGACTTTGCGTTCCTTTTCAATTTCTTTCGAATCGAAACGCGGGTGCATCAGCATGTCAGAGATGACGTCCAAGGCAAGAGGCACATCCTCGCGGACCACTTGGGCGTAAAAGCCCGTTTCCTGTCGCGTCGTATAGGCTTCGAGGTTTCCGCCGCGGTCTTCGATTGTGTGCGCAATTTCAAAAGCGGAACGCTTCTCCGTTCCCTTAAAAACGAGATGTTCGTAAAAATGCGCAAGCCCGTTCGTTTCCGCTGTTTCATGGCGAGAACCGCGGGGAATCCAAGCTCCCACATTCGCCGAATAGGCGCCGGGCATATAATCCGTGAGAACGGTAATCCCGTTATCGAGTTCCGTTCTCAAAATCTTTTGACGAAGCATGCACCAAATGTAGAAAAGGTTCCAGCAAAAAAATCCGTCCGAATCTTGAATTTTCCGAACAGCAACGTTTTCAAAAGGAAATTCCAAAAATACTGACGTCCGCCTTCATCGTGCCAGGCATCCATGTAAACCGTTGAAAGGAATCCCGGAATATCAAAACACAGGACGTTCAAATCTAAAGCGAATAAAAAAAGAAAACGGACTGAATTGCTCCAATCCGTCAAAAAGCTTTTTTATTCGGAAAAATTATTGGACACGAATTTTGTGCATTTCCGATTTTTCACCGGAACGAATCTGCACCATATAAACGCCATTCGGGATTTTCGAAAGAGAAACCGTCGAAGTTCCTGCAGCCACATGCGTATTCCAAACTTCATGACCTGTCAAATTAAACAGCTTGACTTGTGCCGCACCCGAAACCTTCAAGTTCAACTGTTTGCCTTGCATCACGACCGCTGAAGAAAGCGCCTTCGGAGCCTTGGAAATCGAAACCGGCAAAGCTCCCGAAGCAAAGTTCGGCATGTTTCCAGAAACAAGAAGACCGTTCAAGATTTCCATCGACTTTTGGAAGTATTTCAAATTGGCATCGCTGTTCGTCGTCGAAACGGTTTCATTCCAATATTCATCGAGCTTCGACTGAAAAGCCGTGCTTGCCGAAAGGGAGGTCATTACCGTAGCCACAAAGGTATTGTTATGATCAGCGCCCATCGTACCGCTCACAGAAATCGAACCTGCCACATTCGAAGCGGACTGCGTACTTGCCCAAGTTCCCATTTTTTGTAGCAATGCCTGGGCGCGCGAATCGCTGAACCAGTACCAAGCCTGTCCCAAACGCCACGGAGTACGGGAAGCATCATAGCCGTACATGCTTTCCAAATCGGCACCACTTGCATTTGTCCAGTTGTCAAAAAGGCCGGTTGTATGCGATGCGGAATTCGCTTCGAGAAGCGCATAGTTCGCATCCATCGCCGTCGTATTCCAAAATTCCGCACCATCCGTATCGACCGCCGCGAACAGGTAATAATACGCCGGAGAAATATAACTCGGGTTCTTTTTGTCGTTCCAGTTGTCGCCGGGCTTATGCAAGCCGTTCGTTTCAAATTCATAAGTGCGCACATTCTGCAAAAGCGTTTTCGCTTCCGACAAGTACGTCTCATCGCCAAATTGGTAAGAAGCCATGATCAAGGCGGCCGCCACATCGACTTCCGCATCGGTCGCCGCGTATTCGCCCCAAACCTGAGTCGGGTCCGCATTGCCGATTTTCCAGTTCATCAAACCGTTCTTGTCTTCCGCCGCCTTGTAAAGCGCCCAGAGCTTATCGAATTCCGCCTGGTAATTCTTTTCGTTATTGCTGAAGTAAACCATCATCAGCATGCCGTAGCCAATCCCTTCCGAGAAGCACTGGTTATCACCCGGATCGGCACGGATACAGGCGTAGTCTCCGTTTTCACGGTAAAAGGTCGTGTAGTAATAATCAAAAGCAGTCTGCAACTGGGTCGCCGCGGTCGCCTTGTCCGTCAGCGTCGCTGCATTTGCGTTCCCATAATCCAAATTCTGCGGAAACGGGAAATGGACTGTCGCATGGGAAAGTCCAACGGCGACAAGTCCAGCTACTGCAAAATGGGAAATTTTCATAAAACCTCTCTAGAAATAGTTTCTTTTGTAAAGTAATTCTTAAACCATAAAATCGGTTTTCTAAATCGGCGAATTCTGCATTATTTTGCGGAATCTCACACTATTTTCGGTAAAATCTTTTCGTTTCCCCTATCCAAACCTCATTTGAAAACTCTATATTTTGAAGCGATGTTGAAAGAGTGAATGGAAAAACTCGTTTCAAACAAGCTTTTGTTTGAAACTGTCATGTTTTGGGCAATTTCATGTATTTGGGGCTTTGCACTTTTATCATTTGTTCGCTACGATGGAGAAGAATTTATCCAGGTCATTGTCGCCGAAAGCGACGAAAAAGCCCTTGCCCAAGTAGAAGCCTTCCGTAATTCCATTGCATCCATTTCTTCTTATCCACTGCGCCAATCCTCCATTCTAAACCCACGGTAAAATTCTAAGATGATTGTCACCTTACTCGGATCCACAGGACTCGTCGGCAAGGAAGTTCTCCAGTTTTTGGAAGCATCTTCCTTTGTCGAAAAAATTATTCTCCCCGTCCGCAAAATCGGAAAAGGTCCCGTCGGCGCTAAAAGCTATCCCGTCGAAATTGACTTCGAAAACTTAAAGCTCCACAAGAACATTTTTCTTGCGGATGCGGTCATCTGTTGCCTTGGAACGACCTTGAAAAAGGCGGGATCGAAAAAAGCCCGCGAGCATGTCGATTTACAGATTCCGCTCGCCGCAGCGGCAATTTCCAAGGCTCAAAAGGTGAAACATTTTTTGGTCGTCAGTGCGCAAGGGGCAAATCCCCATTCACCATTCCACTACAACCGAACCAAAGGCCTTTTGGAAGAAGGTTTAAGCATGCTCGGATTTCCTTCTCTCACGATCGTTCGACCGTCTTTACTGCTCGGAAAACGCTCCGAATATCGTGCAGCGGAAAATTTCTTGCAAAAGATTTCCGAGAAGCATCTGCACTTCTTCCCGGAATTTTGGAGACCGGTCCACGCCAAAGCGGTAGCTGCAACCCTCATCGCTTCGCTCGAATATCCGCCGACCGGAAAGCACGTCATCTTCAACCGCACCATTGCACGGAGCGACGCTTTTTAACTTTTCAGTTTTAGAATTTCTTCAGGATATTGCACCAAAAACGCGTTCTGTCAAATCCGCCATTCGGGACAAGAACTCGCGTTTCTCCAATTGCGTGCAGAATCGTTCCCGTTAAAGTAATGCCGTATTCTGGAAAGTTCTGGGATAAAGAAGCGTCCCAGTACCAGCCTCCCTTTACCACATAAGGAACTTCCGTTCGCAGGTTCCACCGAGCGTCGGAGCGGTAACCCCAAGTGTGTTTCACCTGGAAATGATCCCAGAGGTTCCAATTTGCCCCAATCGTAAGCCATTCTTCAACCGGATTTACTTCAAAGCGTTCTTCATCGCCGTCAATCCGTTCAAAGCCTGCACGTGCCGAAAGGGTAAACATTTTCTTATAGTAAAAAGCCGCTTCCGCTTCGCCAGAAATCGCCTTAATCCAAGAATCGATACGACCCACATCGCCAGTGCGGTAAGAGAATCTCTGTTTTCCGTAATACGTATTCGCCGAATCTACAGAAAATGATTCCACATCAAACGTTTCTGCACCTTTTTCAAACCAGCCAGAGAAATTCATGCCGAGGCCAAAATATTCAAATCGATTTCTCAAATCGAGATAGGCTCTATGCAACTGCATCACGCCATCGACGCGCAAATGAATCGTATCCGAGTTAAAATATTCGTAATCATCGCTCAAAGGATTCAACGTGGAAGCCACGTGATTCTTGAAACCGATATTCGTCTGCACACTAGCAAACTCCGGAAATTCCAAGTTCACACTATCCTTGCTCGCGAATTCACGACCGCTCGTTCCGACATAGCCTGCAAGGCTCAATCGATCCGTGGGGCGCAAAGAATATTCGAGATACGGGAATACGACGTAATCCTCCTTCAATTCTACAGGCATTGCCCCACTATCATCCACCGCGCGGAAAGCGACTCCCAAGCCTAAATTCCAAAGCTTTTTCTTTTGCGCAATAGTATCTTCACCGAGCTTGATCGAGCCGTTTACCTCTTTGCGGTTTCCCATCTGTTCGCCAGCAAGAATCGTATATTCCGCATTTTCAAAAACCATATTCGCATGCACATACTTGGAATCAAAACGCGCTTCCGCTCTCGGCTTGTATTCCACCGGAAGCCAACGACCGCTTTCCGCAAAAATCCACAGGTATTCATGCCCAGCAAGGAGCGATACGTCAAACGACCCCACCGAATAGCCAACGCCCGCATAAGCGGTACTCTGGTAAGGCAGGTTTTCGCCAAAAATGGAGTAATCCACCCGTTTCACCATCTTTCTTCGAACTTTCCCATTCGAACTCGAATAATGGTCTACCTGAAAATAACGAGCCGTTGTCCAAATTCCGCTATAAGACTTCGAGCGGAATCCCGCTTCGAGCATCGGCGTTCCGTTAATGCAACAGGATCCCCAACCGCCATAACGCGGGTCCTGGTACATCATGTCGCCCGTTTCGTTTCCGACCGACATCCAAACACTTGGTTCACGCGGCGTCCACGAGGGTATCCCTGAAACACGGTTGTACAAAAGACGGTCTCGCACCTTCGTCGGGCTCCATTCTTCGCTTTCGGAATGAATGCCGCCCATTTGCGAACTGCGGTCATAAACAAAGGTTGGCGAGGCGGTCAAGAAGGTTCCGTCATAACGCGTATCCTGCATGCCTTCGGTTTCGGGTGCGACATCTGCAAAAGCGGAAACCACCGTCAGAGTGCCGAGCATCATCCAAAATTTCATTTGCTTGATCATGCGAGTCTCCTACCAAAGATTCCGTTGCAGATAAAATCCAAACCACGCAGTTTCCGAATTTTCAGGCGCCGTCCAGATCGTTTCAAAATAAATCTTCGCACCCGCACGCCAGGCATCCCAAGTCACGATTGGCAAATTCAAACGAGCATAGAATCCAAATTCCGATTCATTATCCGCAAGCGACGAATTCGCCACATCTCCGTTTTCATCATCGGCACGCATCCACACACAGCTAAAGCCTGCGCCCAAAGCCACCGGTTTCACGAACGGCAACGGATAATCCAAGCCAACACGTCCGCTGAACTGATGAATGCCTACATAGTCTACATCGCCCTTCGTCGTCAAATACGAATAACCGAATTGTACAACGCCGATCCATTTGCGAAAATACGTGTAATCCAATTCTAAAAGACCGTAATAGGAATCGTCCAAATTCCGATTGGCGTCATCCAGCAAATGCAAGGCGCCTCCTTCGATAGCAAGCGTGGCATGGTCAAATTCGACACTCGTCGAATCTTCTCCAGCCCAAAGCGTTGCCAAAGCAAACATCACAGTGATGAGAATTTTTTTCATGATTTTCTCCGAAGGGATGCTGCAAAGAAGTGATCGAGTCCAAAGGCATTCTGGCCGATGCGAATCTCTTCTTTCTTTTCGAAATCGGGATGCTTTTCTAGGAACTTCTGCACAACCTTATCGGTCTCGGCACGGTCCGGGCTACAGGTAGCGTAAACGAGTTCGCCACCCTTTTTCACCGCCGCACTCGAAGCTTCCAAGATTTCAAACTGGAGCTTCGGCAGTTCCTTCAAATCGTTTTGCGTCAAACGATACTTGACTTCTGGACGGCGGGAAAGAACGCCCAGGTTGCTGCACGGGACGTCGAGCAACACTCTATCAAACTTGTCCACAAATTCACACTTTGTCGCATCGACCGTCTGCACTTCTACATGGGAAATCTTCAATCGTTTCGCCAGATCCACCATCGGGCGTAAACGTTCTTCTGAAACATCCGAAGCTAAAATCTTCGCCGTCGGATTGTCTTCGGCAAGAAGCGCAGACTTTCCGCCCGGAGCCGCACAAGCATCCCAGACGGTCATATTTTCTTCCACGTTCAACAGGCGCGCGACTTCGTAAGCCGCCGGATTCTGCACAGAGAAGAGCCCTTTTTCAAAGAAATCGCTTTTCAAAAGTTCAACCAGGTGCGGTTCATTCGCGCCTTCGATGACTTCCAAATAACGGTCCTTGTAAATGCGGCCCGAAAGCATCAACTTTTCTTTCAGCTCCGATGCCGAAATCCTGCACGTGTTTACGCGAATCCACTGGCTCGGACGTTCGACCGTTTCCTTTGCAAATTCTTCTGCATGGGCAGATCCGTAGCCGTCGAGCAGCCGACGGACAATCCATTCCGGAAGGGAATATTCAATGCTGATTCGTTGCACGTTCTGCGCCGGAAGTGTAGGTAAGCCCTCTCGTTCGAGACCGCGCAACACACCATTCACAAGCTTCACAGAACCTTCGCCCAGGCTTGCACGCCGAGCAAGCTCCGCACTCGAATCCACCGCAGCATGGCTCGGCACATTCATAAAGAAGATCTGGTAAATGCCCATCTCCAGAACGCACTGTACTTCCACGCTCGGCATCCGATGGACATTCTTTTTGATTGCATGCTGCAGGCGCAAATGGCGTCTGCACACGCCCAAGGCGAGTTCTTTCGCAAACGGCGAAAGAGCATGCTCCCGCAACATGGTTCCGTTCTTGATCCAATCGATCAGAGCATAAAGCGCCGAAAGGCGTTCCTTTAAGCCATCGTCTTGAAGCACAGGTTATCCTTATCCTTCTTTTGAATTCCGCGAAGGAAGTCCGCTGCCGGCATTGCGCGCTTTCCTTCAAGCTGAATTTCTGTCACTTCGAGCACCCCGTTCGAGGTTCCCACATAGAGCTTTTCTTTGTCGCCGCGGGCTTCGCCCGGATTTAGCCAGGTGCTGTGATGCGGAATCGTTTTGCGGAAGTAAACAGTCTTTCCGTTGAACGAACAGAATCCACCCGGCCACGGATAAAAGGCGCGGATGCGGTTGTGAATTTCGAGAGCCGACATATTAAAGTCGATTTTGCCGTCGTCCTTTTTGAGCTTCGGTGCGGGAGACGCTTTTTCGTGTTCCTGCGGCGAAAGCTCTTCGATATTGCCGTATGCAATACGGTCAAGAGCCTTGTCCAAAGCTTCCGAACCCGGTTCCACCATCTTGTTCAGCACATCTTCCGAAGTGTCAAAAAGATCAATCGAGAATTCACGCTGTTCAAGAAGCGGACCGTGATCCATTTTTTCATCGAGCAAGAAAACACTCACGCCGGTCTTTTCGTCACCCTTCGCAATCGCCCACTGTACAGGTGCCGCGCCACGGTATTTCGGAAGCAGGCTACCATGCACATTCACCGCACCGAACTTGGAGCATCCTAGCACTCGTTTTGGCAAAATGGAAAAAGCGACGACCACAAAAAGATCCGCCTTATAACGTTCTAAATCCAGCGCAAAAGATTCTTCCTTCACCGAAACCGGCTGCAAAACAGGAAGTCCGAGTTCCAAAGCCTTATTCTTTACAGGAGGAGCCGTCAAAACACGGCCACGTCCCACCGGGCGATCGGGTTGCGTCACCACAGCCACCAATTCATGCGGACCTTTACTCAAATGATCCAAAAAATGCGCCGCGAAATCCGGCGTACCCATAAAAACAATTCTCATGATCGTAAAAATAGAAAACCGTCCCAACAAATTTCGGAACGGCTTTACGGAAGAGCTTCGATTACGCCTTGTAAAAAGCGCTCATCAATTTGCGCATTCCATCATGATCGGCGATGGCGCTCATTTCACGAATGCTGTGCATCGAAAGAATCGCTTCGCCCAAATCGACCGTCGGAATTCCGAGTTCCGCAGAAAGGTGCGGTCCCACGGTACTGCCGCACGGCATGTCGTTACGGCTCACAAAAATCTGTAACGGAATCTGATTTTGCTGGCAGAGCATTTTCACCACCGCATTAGACTCGGCTTCGCTCGCATAACGTTTTTTCGCATTCGTCTTCAGCACAATTCCCTTGCCGAGAATCGGGGAATGATTCGGTTCCATCTTTTCCACGTAAGCGGGATGCGTCGCATGGGCCACATCCAACGAAAGCAGAATCGAATCGGAAAGTTTTCCCAAAAATTCCCCATGAGAAATTCCACCGCTTGCCGCCACCCGTTCAAGCATCGCTTCCGCAAAATTTCCAGCCGCACCGGTGCGCGTTTCCGAACCGATCTCCTCATTGTCAAAGAAGAGCGCTCCTCGCACCTGTTCCGAAGCATCCGTCTGCGAAACGAGCCCGTCAAAAATCGCTTCACAAGAAAGCAAATTGTCCAAGCGGCCCGAGTAAATCCATTCCTTTGAAAGACCTCCAAGAGCAGCGGGCTGTGCGTCAAAAAATTGCAGTTCAAAATCGATAACCTTTGCACCGATTTCTTCTTCAAGGCTCGTCACAAACAATTTAGAAGCGGAACCGCTCAAGCAGGCGTTCAAATGGTTCTGCGGATTCACCTGGAATCCGGTCTCATTCACACCGCGATTCAAATGAATCGCGAGTTCCGGCACGCGGCAAAGCGCACTCATCCGCACAAGCTTCTTTTCAAGCTTGTCCCGATTTTGCACCATGGCAATGCCTGCAATTCCCAAATCCCGATCGAACCAGGTATTGATCAAAGCGCCGCCGTAAACTTCCGGATGAATCAAATGAAATCCCGCTACATTTTTATCGGGATTCGGCGTAATTTTTAAGGCGGGAAAATCCGTATGCGCCGACGTCAATCGAAAACGCGTTTTCGCCGTCCACTTACACGGCGTGCGGAACGCAAAAATCGCCGCACCGCGCCGCACAAAATAAGCACTGTTCAAAGCAAGCTCCCACGGCTCGGCTTCCAAAAGTTCTACAAATCCCTGCAATTGCAGTTGCTTTGCCAAATTTGCCGCCGCGTGCCAAGGCGTTACAGAATCGTTCAAATAATTCAACAGATCCATGAATCTTCCTTTCTTGCTGATTTCTCTTTGAAATTAAAATTATTATTGTGCCTATGAATGATATTTTTTGCGTAGAACGTCCTTTCTCCGAATGGGAAATTCACGGTTTTGCAAACCGAAAAGCCCATCTCTACTCCAAACTGACAAGCACTCACCGCTACAGCAAGGAAAACATTTCGGAATTCGACGTTGGCGATGTACTTGTAGCCGACGCGCAGTCAAGCGGACGCGGCAGGCACGAACGCACCTGGCTTTCGCCGGAAGAGAAAAATCTCTACTTCAATATTCTCTTCTCGCTTGAAGGCTTTTTGCCCCTGCAGTATCCGCAGCTGATGCAGATCACCGCCATTTCTCTCGCCCAGTTTTTTAGGGCGATCGGAGTGAACGCCAGCGTCAAATGGCCAAACGACATCCTTTGCGAAAAGAAAAAATTCTGTGGAATGATTTCCGAAATCCTTGTGAAAGACGGCAAAAAAATTTTGACGATAGGCATCGGAATCGACGTAAATGCAACAGCAGAAGATCTAGAAGAAATCGAACGTCCCGTGACAAGCCTTCGACTGATTTTGGGCAAGGCTCTAAACCGCGAAATTTTACTGCAAAAAATTCTTCAAAAGCTTGAAGAATCAATTGAAATCACCCGTGTACAAGGCATCGCGCCGTGGATTGCGGAATGGCGTAAAATGGACCAGTTCATCGGGCATTCCGCAAGAATAGTCGAAGGGAAAGAAGTCGTCGAAGGGACTATCCTCGACATCAACGAAGACGGGAGTCTTCTCTTTCGCAAAAACGATGGTTCTATCGTCAGCCGTTACACGGGCGACCTAGAAATTTAAGCGAGCCTGCCACCTTAACGGTCCTGCTTATTCTTAAAATAAAAGTTCCCGGCGAGTGCAAGCGCAAGCAGAACAATAAAAACGTTCAGCGCCTTATTCGCCGATTCTTCCGGAATAAAACCGAACTCAATTCCCAGCACATCGATCAGGGAGAGAAGAGCGATCCAAATCGCCGTGCGCTGGCAAACTTTGCGCTTATCATCGTAACGCATTGACATCTCCTCCTAAAAGAATCCACACAATCAGTCCAAGCATCACAAGAACACTAATGCCCACATTCGCCAAAAAGAAGTCCCGGTTCATCGCATCCAGATCATCGGATTTGCGAAACAGGTGAATGTAAAGAATCGCTGCCGCCATCAAAGCAAACACGCTCCACCAGGCGATTCCCATCTGCCAGTAAACGCCAAAAATAACGCACAGTGCAAGCATCGCCAAATGGCTCGCGAGAGCGATTTTCAAAGCCTTTGCTCGGCCAAAACGCGCTGGCACCGAATGCAATCCCTGCCTCTTATCGATTTCTTCATCCTGCGTCGCGTAAATTATGTCAAAGCCACCCATCCAAAGCATCAGAATGAACATCAAAAAAATCGGAAACGCAGCGAATTCCCCACGTACCGCAATCCAAGCGCCCAAAGGACTCATGCCAATCGCAAAACCCAGATACCAATGGCAAAGCCAAGAAAATCGCTTCCAGTACGAATAAAAAGCTAGAGCGCAAAGCACCGGGAACGAGAAAATTCCCGCCAGCGGATTCAAAAGCCAAGCGAGCAAGCAAAAGAGAGCCGCATTCACCGCAATAAAACCGATGACCGCTTTTTTCGAAAGAGCGCCCGTCACCAAATGACGCTTGGATGTCCGCGGATTTTCCGCATCGAACTTCGCATCGACAAGACGGTTAAACGACATGGAACTATTGCGCGCCGTCACCATGCAGCCGACAATCAGCAGTACAAACTTTGTAATTTGAAGCACATCCATGCCGCGAAAACCGTTTGCCGCAACCCACATCGAACCGATTGCAAAAGGCATCGCAAAAAGCGAGTGGCTAAAACGCACCATGCGACCGTATTCCCCAATCTTTGAAAGAACACTCATCCTTTAGAACCCCATTCAGGAACAATTGTATTCGGAACATTCAAATGATTCAAAATCTTTGCGACCACCGTATCCGCCAAATCTTCGATCGTCTGCGGCTTCGCATAAAAATGCGGACTCGCAGGAATCACTATAGCTCCGGCTAGAGTCAGCTGTTCCATATTCTTCAAATGGATCAAATTGTACGGCATTTCCCGCGGAACAACGACCAGTTTGCGTCGTTCTTTTAAGCACACGTCCGCAGCACGGGTCAGCAGATTATCCGCAATACCGTTCGCCATTTTCCCGAGCGTTCCCATGGAACACGGAACCACGGCCATCCCCGCAAACGCAGAACTTCCACTGGCACAGCTCGCAAAAAAATTCTCTACGTCTAAAATCTCGTCGGCTTTTAAAAGAGCCGCCGTCTGCCCTTCATAATCCGCGACTTCTTTCCCTGCATCCGTTATCAACAGCGAAACGAAATGCCCAGCCTTTTGCAAATAAAACAGCGTCCTTGCCGCATAAACTGCGCCAGAAGCTCCCGTCACGCCTAGCAGATAATGGCTCATGCCAAAACCTTTTTCTGAAGCAATACACGGTACGCAACGCCAAAGAAGCAAGGCTTTACCGACACAACTTCAAATCCATTTTTTTCTGCGACAACGCAAAAATCCTTCACCGGTAAAAAGCGCAAAATGGAATTGACTAAATATTCATACGCATCCCGTTTACCGCTAAAAACCGCACCCAGCAACGGAATAAAAAGAGGCGCAAGCCGCTTGTAAAAGAAACGGTTAAAAGCCTGTCGCGGAGAAAAGAATTCAAGCACCATCAGATGACCGCCCGGAGCGAGGACTCGGCAAGATTCCACAAGTCCCCCTTTCGCATCCGGCAAGTTGCGCATACCAAAGCCGTTCAACACCACATCAAACGTGTTGTCCAAAAAAGGCATCTGCATCGCATCGAGCTGCACAGGCTTGGCAGAAGTCCTCTTTCCCTTCGAATGTTGAAGCATTCCAAACGAAAAATCGCCAAGGATCGCCTGAATCGGCTTTCCCACAATGCGTTCAAATTCCACGGCAAAATCTCCCGTGCCACCGCAAAGATCCAAAAGACGTTTACCGGCACCGCGTTTTTTCAGTTCACGGCAACACGCCTTTCTCCATAAAATGTCTTGAAAGCAGCTCAGCGTATGATTCAAAAAATCATAGCGTTTCGAAATATCGTCGAACATTTTACGCACAGGAGAAAACATGCAAAGAATCTAGAAAAATTCCGTGCATCGATTTCTACAGGCTTCGACTGTCTTAGTCAAATTGCGCGATGTAAGAGGCGCCGCTCTGCGGCATCACCAAGCGCGGGTTATCCGTAGAGCCGTCTTCCCAAGCAACGAACTTACCCGTTCCCGAAGGAACTGCGGTCAAGAGCATTGCATTTCCACCGAAGAACGTTCCGGTGTAACTCGAAAGACTCGGAAGCGTAAAGCCGTCGAGAGTCACGTAACCGTTTCCCGTCGCAGCAATTGTTACTTCCACATCGCTCGAAAGCCCAAATTCTTCACGGTATTCTTTACGTATCACTTCGTCGCGATCGATTCCCCAATCCTTGATGCAGGAGCCCGAATTGCTAAAGCGTCCACCACAAGAATTCGTATACCAACGCTCGCTCTGCTTAAAGACTCCTTGGTCAGCGCTACGCTGGTCCTCGTCAATCGACTCCGTCATCGATTCAATGATATTCGAGAGGTTCGTCCCGTTTACATAGTTTTGGAAAAGAACCGCCGATCGGTTGATGAACATCCGCTTAAAGTCCGGATTTTCAATCAATTTCACATAAAATGTGTGGAAGCAATCCGCACTCAGCTTATTATAGCACTTGCCCAAAGCATAGCCTCCCTGCTTCACCCAGTCAAACATATTCGTCTCTTGGGTAAAACCGGCAACAGGCCACATCCAATCAAAGCCATGGTCCAAATCATAGATCATAAACTTCCAGAGCGTATTCGGGCTCTTCCACGCTCTCACGTTATTGTTTGGCCAGTCGCCGTTATGCGAGTACATTTCCGCAGCCATATAACTTGCATAATTCGTCACATCCATCAAGGTTTTCAAATATTCATAAGCGGTGTTGCCTTCGCCGGCAAACGACGTTTCCGAAACATAGGCAAGCAAAGCCTTGTACTCATCGACAGTGCCGTTGCTTGCTTCGATCGACTTATTCAAATGTTTAATGACCGTCACCGTCGATGCATCGATGCCATAGTTTGTTTCCACGAAGTTCTTGTTATAGCGTTCGCGCATATCATGAACGCCCCAATAGACGCCATCATAAAAGACGATTACCTGACGGCTTCTTTGGTAATCCACGCCAGAGCCCTCGAGCATTGCTCCGCCTGCGGCATCGGCAATGTAATCGCTGACAAAACGGTTTCCATTGTTGCGCAAATTGAAAGCCTTGAACTTGCTGTTCGCATCTTTACGCGTTTCAAACAGCGGATACTTGAGCCAGCCATCCTGATATTCTTCACGCATCGTGATCGCCACAGACTTTTTCTTTTCCAAACGGCTGTGACCGCCCATCAAAGAAATTCCCGCATCGATTTCCCAAGCCTTCGAATCACTTGCGCTTCCATTTGCAAAGTATTCCACATGCACCGGGAATTCCACATCGGCATAAAGACTCGTTTCATTTGGGTCCACCGAATTCGGAGAAGAACCGTTTGTACTGCCAGCTGACGTGTAAAGGTAATGATTTTCAAAGAACTGGGAATCCACGCTGATCGAGACAACCGGCATGTTATGGATTTCTTCATTGATAAAGTACGTGTTTGTCACAATCTTGTTCGTAATCAAACCGTCCTTGAAAGCGGCACACCGAACCACAGTCGAATTTTTCAAGACGACCGCTTCCAACATCGCAGCAGTCGAAGCCGTCGGTTCCGAACCATTGAATGTGCAACGCACCGTAGATCCGTCATCCGTTGTCGGCGGCGTAATCACCACGGAATCCGAGTAGAATCCAGCATTCTGACCAAAAGCAGGCAAAGAAACAAACCCCGCAGAACCTGTGCTGTTCGCATTATCCGCTTCCGGGGTCGACTTTGCAAAATAGAGCCAACCTGAAGAAGTCTTGCCCCAACTAATGCCCGCTTCCAAAGCCGGGTAACTCGCGGAATCCAAAATGCCACAGTTTTCGCTCACCAAGAAGAGCGTACCGCCCTTATCTTCAAGTTTCCAGTCGGTATGAGCACGATAGTGCAGCGAGTTGGAATCCACACCTTCCGGTGGATTTGCCAAACCACGGTCCGAAGCAAAAATAATACGGTAGCCATTGGCCGGAATCGTATCGTTTCCAGCGACCCACTTACGCGGACGTGCCTTACTTTCAACAAGAGCAAGGCCATTCAAAGCAACCGGTTCCGAACTCGAGTTGTAAAGTTCAACCCAACCCGGATCCTTGCCTCGGTCATCATACCAGTTCACGTTGCCCGGCATGATTTCATTAATCGTCACTGCGGATTTTCCAACCCACGAAACGACGCAAAGCTGTTCGCTGCTACTGCTCGACAGCGTGGCAGTGCCCGAGGACGATCCGGAAACATTTTCCGATGTACCACCTGAAGAAGTTTCATCCTGCATTTCAGCAGAAGAAAGTTCATCTTCCGAAACCAAGGAGGGATCTTGGCATGCTGCCAAAAGACCTAATGTCAAAGCTAAAACGGCATATTTAATCGGCTTCATCTTATCTCCAGGCCAATCCACTCATCCTGTAACACTACAAATCTACTCGAATGCACACATATTTACACTAAAATTTTGGTTTACAACAAAAAACCCTTGACAGGATTTCTTTTTTGATTTAACTTTGGCTTACCCGATGGCGCTGTAGCTCAGTTGGTAGAGCAGCGGACTGAAAATCCGCGTGTCGTCAGTTCAATTCTGACCGGTGCCACTCCAAAAGCCCTGGATCTTTCTAGGGCTTTTGTTTTGGAGGAATAGGCTAATTGGTAAGTCAGCGGTCTTGAAAACCGCCGCCGTAAGGCTTGGGGGTTCGAGTCCCTCTTCCTCCGCTAAAAATTATACATGCCATTCCATGGCAGTATCCGCGGCAAAATCCACACGCGCCGTCGCACTCTCTTCGTAAAGAAGCGTGCACACTTTCGAAAATCCCCCTAAATTTTCTTTTTCAAAAGCGTAAAGGCATGCTGTTGTCGTCGCCCCGGTCGTAAATACATCATCGACGATCACCGGTATTCTGCTATCCGGCCAGCGAAAGCGTTTTTTCAACCCAAAAGCTCCCGCCACATTGTTCGAGCGTTCCGACCTCGAAAGCGTCGTCTGCGAAATCCGGAAGGTTTTTCTTTCAAGCGCAGGCGCCACAATTCCATTCATTCGCCCAGAAATCGCTCTGGCGAGCTTTTCCGCTTGATTGTAGCCTCTTTCTCGCATACGGGCAGGATGCAGGGGAACAGGCACAAAGGCGAGTTTCCTGCCCCATTCCTGCAAAGTTTCCAAAGTTTCCCGTTCCTTGAGCGCTGTCCTCACCAGATAACCTGCAAGGCCCGGCATGTTGCCGTATTTTAAGCCGTGAACCAAAGCCTTTGTCAAAGGCGTCATCGTGTACAGGCAAAGCGTATCGGGATTTGGACGTCGCGGATTCTGGGCGAGCTTCTGCAGTTCTTCCCTACAATCCGGGCAAAGCCACGGATCTAACGGTAAGCCTCCGCGTTTGCAGGCAAGGCATCCGTTCCCAAACAAAAATTTCGATATTCCGGTCCAAAGTTTCATTTTTCTCCTCAACAAAAACGGAACCTTTTCTAAAGGCTCCTTTTCTATAGACGCTCCAAAATGCGGAATGGAGAATTTTGACGATTTTTCAACCGTTTAATCGTAATTGCTTTCGAGCTGACTTCCCTGATAGCGCATGTTCACAAGCAAACCGACAAGCATCATACAAGTGAGCATAAAAGATCCGCCATAAGAAAGGAACGGAAGCGGAAGACCCGTCACCGGCATGAGCCCGAGCGTCATTGAAATATTCACCATCATGTGGAAGAAAAAGATCGTACACGCCCCGGAAACCACGTGATTCACAAACGGATCCAAGTGCAGCCTGCAAATCGACATTGCACGCCACAGGAACATAAAGTAGAGGAACAGCACAAAAACACAGCCTAAAAAGCCAAACTGTTCCCCGAGAACGCTAAAGATAAAGTCCGTATGTTCTTCCGGAAGGAATGCGAGATTTGTCTGGGAGCCTTCGCCAAAGCCTTTGCCAAAAATACCTCCGCTGCCAATCGCCACTTCCGACTGAATTACCTGATACCCGGCTCCCTTCGGATCGCGCATCGGATCGACAAAGGTCATCACGCGTTCACGCTGGTGATGCTCCAAGGAATTCCATGCCATCGTACTCGCATAACCGCAAATAATATTCAGCGAAAGAATCAGAACGACAAACTTTCGAGGCATCTTACGGAAAAGGAGTACAAGGAACACAACGCAAAGCAAAAGTCCCCACAGCACCTGCGAATAAGGAATCTGCGGATAAGAAAGAATCACCGATGCCACTGGGCTCACAATCAAGAAAAGGTCCATAAGCGAAAGCCCTGCCCAATAAAGCCCCACCAGCGTCACTGCCGTAAACACAAGAGCCGTACTCAAGTCAGGCTGCTTTAACACCAACGCAAACGGCACAATAAAAATCAGCGCGGGCATCGCAAAAGTCTTCGGCTTCAAAATGTTCACCCGATGAACAGAAAGCCACTTCGACATCGCAAGCAAAAAGGTGATCTTCGCAAATTCAGACGGCTGGATTTTCAAAAAGCCAAAGTCAATCCAACGCCCCGCCCCTTTCGCACTGTCGCCGCCGCCAAACGCCACAAACGCCAAAGCCGCGATCGTCAAAAAATACAGCGGAAAAGCAAAACGTTGCCAATAATCGATGCGCACAAAGGAGAGCGCCGCAGCCAAAAGGCAACCGCCGCCAAAATAAATAATCTGCTTAAACCAACGGGAGGTATACCAGATCGGTTCCGTGTTCACCGTCGCCGAATACACCAAGGCAATGCCAATCGATGTCAACACAAAGACCAGAGCCAAAAAAAGCCAGTCGATTTTCATCGTGTTATTCAAAAAACGTCCGGAGCCTCTCACTCTTTTACCTCCGTCGAGTCCTTTGGATACTTCTTCGCAAAATAGGCTTCCATCACTTTACGGCATACCGGAGCCGACATAGATCCGCCACCGCCTTGAGCTTCCTGGATCACCGCCACGGCAATTTCCGGATCGTCAAGCGGAGCGACAGAAACAAACCACGCATGGGTCTTTTCGCCCTTCTTCCATTCGCCAGAACCGGACTTGCCGCCCACACGAATTCCCGGAAGCGCAGCACGCTTACCCGTTCCTCCCGGATGGTTCACCACGGAATCCATGCCGGCAAGGAGCGTCCTGTGCGTGGATTCGCTCATGTTGCCTTCAAAAATCTTTTCCGGAATGTAACGTCCCACCACATTGCCATCCACGTCACGCAATTCCTTCATCAAGTGCGGACGGAAAACGCCCTTGCCTGTCGCAATGGAACCGGCAAGCACCGCTTCCTGGAGCGGCGTCACGAGCTGGCCCTGGCCAATCGCCAAGTTCAAAATCAAACCGCGCGCCCAACGCCAACCGTTACGCTTGTTGCGCGCGTTAAATGAAACGGAATCCGGAAGCCAGCCCGCCTTTTCACCCGGAATATCCACACCGAGCTTATGACCGAGACCAAAACGATGTCCGAATTCATTGATGCGTTCCATGCCAAGCATCAAACCGAGCTGGTAATAATACACGTCGCAAGATAGGCGAAGCGCATTCACCAAGTCCAAATTGCCATGTGTACCCCAGCACTTCTGATAACGCGCGCCGAACGTAAAACCACCCGTGCACGGTTTCGGCAAATGCGTCTGTCCCGTCACGAGCTTATGTTCAAGTCCCGCTCCCGACGTTACCAGCTTAAAAACAGATGCCGGCGGATACACGCCCGCCACCGCACGGTTCATCAACGGGCGCGTCGAATCCAAGGCGACCTTCGCCCAACCCTTATTGCGTTCTCGCCGTTTCAAAGAAAAAATGTTCGGGTCCAAACGCGGCGAAGAAACCATTGCAAGAATTTCACCCGACCTCGGATCAATCGCAACGACAGCGCCACGCACAGAATCCGGCAAAGCTTCTTCCGCCGCCTTCTGAATATCCAAATCGATTGTCGTCACCATTCCGTAGCCCGGAACCGAAGGCACATTCTGCATCCCTTCAATGTTTCCCACTTCACGGCCATAGGCGTCCACTTGAACGTACTTCACACCGTCTTCGCCACGGAACTCGCCATCATACTGCTGTTCCAAACCCTTCTGCCCCACACGATCGCCCGACGAGTATCCCGCATATTCCGGTCGTTCCAACTGCTCATCCGAAATTTCACCCGTATAACCGAGCAAGTGCGCCGCCAAAGTTCCATACGGATACGAACGGCGAGATTCCACCACAGTCGTCACGCTCGGGAACTCAAAAGAACGTTCTTGCACAATAGAGACCTGTTCTTCCGACGCATCTTCCAAAATGCGAAGTGTCCCATGCGACTTCCACGCGGAACGCTGGAACATCGTATCGACCACCGCAGAATCGAAAATCGGTTCTCCCTGGGAATCCTTCAAATGGATCAAGCGTTTAAAAAGCGAGTCCTTGGTTTCCGCATCCATCTTGCGGATTTCCGCAGGCTTGATCACGATCTGATACGAAGGGCGGTTACCCACCAAAAGCGTTCCATTGCGATCGAAAATCAAACCGCGTTCCGCTTTCAGAACAATGCGACGCAGACGGTTTTCATCGGAGCTCTGCAGGTTCTCTTCATAACGTGCATATTGCAGATAAAGTAAGCGAACGGAGAGACAAGAAAAAACAAGCGCTACTGCCGCCATAAAAACAAGCGACCTTAAATTGCGATTTTGCAATTCGTTCTGCGCTTTAAACATTGCAACGTTTCACACGATCAAAACGATTCAACAGGAAGAAGCAAGGAATTCCGAACAGCATCGTATAAATGCATTCCGGGAGCGTCTTCAAAAGGAAGAATGTCGTCACGCTTTCCTGGGAAATTCCGATCAAAGCGTAATAGACGAAATCATTCAGCATGAATGCAAGTCCGAGCAAAGCGACCTTCGTCGCGAGGTTCAAACGCAAGAATCTTTCTTCCAACTGTCCCACACCAAAACCGACGCAGGTAAAAGCAATCGTCTGCGCACCGAGCCAATCAACCGAAGCAAAAACGTCTTCGGAAAATCCAGCAAAGAATCCCCAGAGCATGCCCGAAACCGGACCATGCGACAGTGCCATCACCACAATGAAGATTAAAACAAAATCCGGCTGCTGACCGTAGAAACTGATCCACGAAGCGAGCGTCGTCTGCAAAACGATCGTGATGATAAAGCAAACGAGATGTTTAATGAATTTCAGCATTTTTCAACATCTCCTGCAAAACCCAATCCGGTTTCTTCTGCATAATGAAAACTTCTTCAAGATGCGTAAAGTTCTGGAACGGATCGAGTTCCAGTTCCGTCACCACATCCAAATCGCCCTTGTGCATGGAACGGACAACACCTATACCGATACCCTTCGGGTAAATTCCACCAAGTCCCGAAGTCACCACCGTATCCCCTTCGTGAACGCCTGTATAAGACGGAATCGAAGCGTTCAAGTAGTTTACCGAACCACCTTCCAAAAAACCCACCACGCGCGTTCTCTGCACCATCACAGAAACATGCAGCGAAGGATCCGGCAAAAGCTGCACTTTGGAATGGGAATTTGAAACCGCCGAGATTCTACCGACAAGTCCATGCGTCGTAAAAACCGGCATGTTCATTTCAATGCCGTGTTCCGTACCGCGGTTCACCACAAATGTCGTCAAAAAGCGACCCGGGTTCTTGCCGATCACGCGCGCCGTCACAATGGAATAATCCCAGACGTTGTCAAAATGGACAAGCTCACGCAGGCGCTGCAATTCTTCCATGCCTTCGCGCAAATTATCGCGTTCCATTTTCAAGCGAGCGTTTTCACGCTTCAAGCAATCATTTTCGTATGAAACCGAGTGAATACGATTCACCGAAGAAACGACCACCTGTGCCGGATAGTACACGGAAGAAAGCGCTCCGGCGATAACGGTTTCCTTTCCATCTTTTTCCAGATGGCGAATACCGAAGCCGATCATGAGCAGAATGACAAAGAGGACAAGCCCGTGCCCTTTAGCAAGGACGTTTCCAAGAAAACGGAAAATCTGCATTTTCTAGCGGGACTGTCAAAATTAAATCGTGGACGAAATCAAGACCGGACGGAACTTGTCCAATTCTTCGAGAATGCGAGCGGCACCCTTGCACACGCAGAGCAGCGGGTCGTCGATCACGTTCACCGAAAGACCGGTTTCCTTGCGAATACGAGCGTCCAAACCACGGAGCTTGGAACCACCACCCGACATGATAATGCCGCGGTCCAAAATGTCCGCAGAGAGTTCCGGAGGTGTCAGTGCAAGAGCCTGCTTCACAGCGTCGACAATCGCCGTTACGGGTTCATCCAAAGCTTCGCGAATTTCCTGGCTCGTAATCGTCATCGTACGCGGAAGGCCAGCCATCACATCGCCACCCTTCACGTCCATCGTCAATTCTTCTTCCAACGGATAAGCAGAACCGATTGCCCACTTGATCTGTTCTGCGGTGCTTTCGCCGACGATCAAGTTGTAGGTCTTACGGAGATAGTTCACAATCGCTTCATCCATTTCGTCACCGCCGACGCGCACCGATGCGTTGCACACGATGCCGTTCAAAGCGATTACAGCGATATCCGACGTACCACCGCCGATATCCACAATCATATTGCCTGCAGGGCCATCCACCGGAATACCCATGCCGACAGCCGCGGCCATCGGTTCATGCACCAAATGAACTTCCTTTGCGCCAGCCATGCGAGCCGCATCCGTCACAGCGCGTTTTTCCACTTCTGTAATGCCCGAAGGAACGCCGATTACAACGCGCGGCTTCACAAGGAACAGAGGATACTTCTGGACGCGCTTAATAAACGTCGAAAGCAGGATTTCCACCAACTGGAAGTCTGCAATCACGCCGTCCTTCATCGGGCGGATAGCCACATTCGCACCCGGAGTACGTCCGAGCATTTTTTTAGCTTCACCACCAATCGCAGTCACACGATCGTTTTTACGGTCCATAGCAACGACCGTAGGTTCATTGATTACAATACCTTGTCCAGCAACGTGAACAAGGGTATTAGCCGTTCCAAGATCAACGCCGATATCGCAAGAGAAAAGTCCGAACAAAGTATGATTTCCTTCTTAATTTTTTGCTAAAAAATATAGTATAAAAAAGTGACAAGATATTCAATTTTTATCCACGTCTGTACCAAAATGCCACCGTTTCAAATAGCGGTCCCATTGCAGGAATCGATTATCGTAACGGTACTTTCGTTCTTCAAACATTTCGATGTCGCGGTAGATAAAAAATTCCACATTCGCATAGGCAGAATACATCTTGGAATGTTCCTTGTCAAAGAATCGCAAATCGCGGATCTTAAAATACGGGGAATCCAGTAAGGCGCCCTTATCGTTGCTCGCCTTGAGCGTCTGCGCCACCATAAACTTCAAATCGTCCTGCAGGTACGCAGAGAGTTTCGCCTCGATATTTTCTTGCGGTTCCGAGCAGCCCCAAAAGAACAGGCACGCGAATAAAATCAACAAACATTTTCGCATGATTTAAATATAAAAAAGCGCTGTTTCAAAGGAACAGCGCTCTTTTCAAAATCAAGAATTTTTCTTAGAAGGAATAGGTGGCGTCCAAACGGGAGAACCAACGGCCTTCACCCTGAAACGGATTGCGGAAGAGAAGGTCTTCTGCGATCGTCACGTCGATTTTCAGCTTTTCTTCGATGTTAATGCCGAAGCCCCAGCCGACATGGTCATCCATCGTGCCGTTGCCAATCGGATTTGTCGAGAAGAAAGAACCGTTGTCCGAGCAGATGCCGCTCTTGCCTGCGTTGTGGGAATCCACGTCACATTCCGTGTAAAGAATGGACTTCTGACCGCCCACGCGGATCACGAACCAATCGTACCAGATGTTGCGTTCAATACCGAAGCTGATCACGCCGCCGATATCCTTGCGCTTATCCCAGTAAGAATGCTCATCGTCCTGAGCGTCATACGCCGAAACACCGGTATCGTAATCGATGCTCCAGTTATGGGCCTTCTTCTTGTTCCAGACGAAGTCAGCGCCCATCCAGAAGAAGCCTCTATCCAAGCCCACGTTAATACCGAGACCTGCCTGAGCGTGCGTTTCACGAATGCCAGGAGCCTTGATAAAGTGACCGTTCATCGCCGGGACAAGTTCGCCGTCAATGGCTTCGAGAGTCACAAAAGCACGAGAATTGACGAGGTAAGAGAAGTCACCGTCATCAAAGAAGTTCTTGTGTTCCGGACCGTACTGCACACGGGCAATACCCGCAGCAAGTTCCCAGTCCATCGTATTCGTCACCTGGAGGTTAAAACCTCCATCAGCACGGATTACAGAGGCGTAGGAATCACTGTCAACCTGGTAGTCACCGTTTTCCGTTTCATAACCGCCGTCCTGGTGAGCGATATAAATGTGCAAACCGAGAGCGTTACCGTTCGAAAGCGTACCGCCGAGGAAGCCGTCAAAGTTCGTCACGGTCTGCGGCAAGCTATGCTTGTTACCGTTTGCGTCGATGTAATAATCCGGAAGGAATCGGAACAAAAGCGCATCTTCACGTCCAAAAAGGCCGCCTATCGAAAGACGCGGATCCGGAGATTCTTCGCTGCCAAGGCTGAGCGAGAAGATTCCGCCGAAAGTCGGATGCTGCGGATCTTTATTCGTACCCGTTTCCACATTGTCCAAATAAGAGCCAAAACCACCGATAAGGTAGTTCGGATAAAGGTTGATATTGGCCGGATTGCCAAAAATACTCACGTCGTCCATGATGTACGTCGTGTTCTTGCCCATGGATTCAACACGGGCAAACGTAGCAAACGCAGAACCTACGCCTAAAATTCCAACCGTAAATCCCAGCGCAGCAGCAGTTCTCATGTTCATCAATCAACTCCTGTTTTTTTTGTAAAAGTAATTTGCTTTCACAAATTTCGCAAGAAAAAAATAAACAAAAAGGGCTGGAAACGGATGTTTCCAGTCCTTTTGTCATGCTTGAATAACGAATTATTCAGAGAAGGTGAACGGAATCGTTACCGTAGTGTTGCCCGACTTGACCTTGCTGAAGGTCCAGCGCTTCACCGTATTCTTCACTGCATTGTCGAATTCACCGTAACCAGTGGTCGAGGATGCAATGGAGATGGAGATGATATCGCCACCCGGAGCAATGGTGAAGCGGAGCGTCACCTTACCGGCAAATCCCGGCTGCTTCTTCAAGTACTTATTGTAGATGTGACGCAGACCCGGCGTACGCTGACGGACAACCTTCATGATGTCTGCAGCAGAACGAGAGCCACCACCTGCACCCATGTCAATGTCACGGGCAGACGGAGTCTTGATCGTTCCCTTGGAGCGGGTAGCAATGCCACCGCCACCACCGCCGAGAAGGCTTCCGAGACCGTCACCGATACCACCGGAACCACCTTCTGCGTAGCCTTCGTTGAAGCCACCGTCAGCCTTACCGCGACGACCACCGAGAACGGTCTTACCCGTCGTCTGGAGACCTGCCACGTCCTTCAACACCTTGTTAATGTCCTTAGAGAACTTCTGGTCCTTCATAAGGTCATAAGCAGCGTAGTTGGACTTCGTAGTCTGAGCGGTGAGGAGCTTCAGCACGCCACGGGTCTGAGGAGCATTCGGCTGACCCTTTCCGCGCGGCTTACCGCCACCACCGGCCTTCTTACGAGGCTTCTTCGGTTCTTCTTTCTTCTTTTCTTCCTTCTTCTCTTCCTTCTTCTCTTCAATCTTCATGGTCGTCGTGAGTTCTTCGGCAGCGGTTTCTTCGAAGATGACTTCGTCAACCACGGCTTCATACATAGACGCCCAAAGAGATACAGAAAGAGCGACAACAAGAGAAATCAATGCGACACCCGCGAAGCGTTTGTCGGATTCCGGCATCAAGGAAGCAACAAACGGATCTACTTGCTTTTTCGTTTTTGCCATGATTATTCCTCCCCGCCGTTCTTCATGTTCACTGCGAAGGCAATGTTCGTATAGCCAGAGAAGCCACACGTTGCCATCACCTTGTACATCACATCATAAGGGATGTTCTTGTCGATCTGGATAATGATATTACCCGCTTCATCAGCCGGAAGGCCAGCCTTCAAAGCGTGCTCACGTTCCGTTTCACGACGCAATTTCAAGACAGAGTCAACCTTAGCGATCAACAAGTCTTCCTGAGCCATCACGTCCGGAGTCGCCACAATCTTCTGATTATCGACCACCACGTGACCAGCGTCAACAACCACAGAAAGGGAAACTTCCTTCGCCTGCACCTTAGAGGTAGAAATCGGAAGGACAAGGTTTTCCGCCTGGGTAATCAACTGGCCTTCAGCGTCAAGGTTCTTGATAAGGAACACCAGAATGATGGTCATCATGTCCATCATGGAGGTGAGGGAGAACGGGACGTCTTCTGAATATTTACGAGTCTTACGTGCCATTATTAGCCTCCCAACTTTGCAAGGTTAACCTTGACAAAACCTGCGGACTTAGCGCGGTCCATCAGCTGGATGATCTTATCGAACTGGACGTTATCGTTCGCCACGATAATGATGTTGTCCACGTCCTCAAGGTCAATGAAAGCCGTATGGATCTGGATGAGCTGCTTAGAGATTTCGTCATACGCAGAGAGCGGATAAACGACAAGCTTTGCAGCATCTTCCGGCTTCAGCTTACGGGTTGAGTTCTGTGCGAGAGTAGCGACACCAACACCTGCACCCGGTTTCTTGAGAGCTGCCGGCGGATTAATTCCACCTTCGCCTTCACCCACGAGAGCGAGGAAGTTGCTATTACCATCGACCAGGACGCTATCCGGCTGGCCTTCAGACTGAGAGGTATAAATACCCCACATCAAACGACCTGCGTCTTCTTCCGAAGTCTTTTCAATCATATCTAATTCAATCGATTCGATGTCATAGATATACTTTTCTTTGTCCATTTCGCTGCCGTCTTTGCACTTCGGAGCAGAGCCGGAACTAATAGCCTTCTTTACGTCGTCTGCCGCATACTTGATAAGCTGGCCATCGGACTTGCAACGGAAAACCCAAAATTCCTTAAAGTAAACGTTGGGTTGGAAACCGCCGCGGGCACCGATAACGAGATACTCATCAGTAATGGCCAAGGACAGATTCAATGCTTGCTCATCTGGAGGTGGAGGAGTCTGGTCATCCATCTGCATCATAGAGCGTTCCGGAAGATTGACTTCAACAATTGCCAACTTCGAGAACGAGGTCATGGAGAGCAGCATCGGAATCAGAATTGTGAACAAGCCCATCGCCGGAAGCAAATCCGGTTCTTCGACTTTTCCTGATTTCTTGATTGCTTTTGCCATTTTAACTCCTATCTAATTAATTGTTCTTAACCAACAACAATTACGACAGGGCGTTGATGATCTTGAGTCCCTTTTCTTCCATTTCCTGAATGAGACGTTCGCTGTTCATATTGAGGATACCCACGATGACGAGCTGCGGAACTGCAGAAATCAGACCGAGGAGCGTGGTACCCATAGCGATAGCAATACCATCGGAAAGAGCCTTCGGACGTTCAGCAGCCGGCTTGTTAGCAACAGCGTCGAACGTGAAGATCAGACCGTAAATCGTACCCATAAGTCCGATCAACGTAGAGATGGAAGCCATAACGGAAATGATGGAAATATAACGAGTGAGACGCGGAGCTTCAGTGAGGAACACAGCATCGCAAGCGTTCACCATCGCTTCACGACCAGCATCGCGGTTGCTAACGATAGCAGCAACGACCTTAGCGATCGGGAGCTTGGAAGAGTTAGCGAGGCTCAAAGCCTGGTCATACTGCTTAGCGCTGATGAGCTGGCCGAACTGGTTCAAGAACTTGCCGCGACCCTTTGCGCTCTTGATGAGAATGTAAACGATACGTTCAATCGAGAAACCGATACCGATTGCGAAGACGGCAAGAATGATCCACATAAACTGCCAACCAGAGTTCGCCGGGTTGAACGATTCAAGCATTTTAGACATTAGGATACTCCTTTTATACGAGTGATTTGTGATTGTTTCCTGTAAAGGCATATTTATTTTATTTTTGGCGATTTGGGGCGCATTTACGCTGTAAAATTTTCATTACCCCAAATTAAAAAAGAAAAATCCCGCATTTGCGGGACTTTTCTCTTGTAAAAGATCGCTTTACTGAGCCTGAGCCGGGGCAGTAGCCGGAGTTGCCGAAGGCGGAGGAGCCAGACGAGCCTGGAGTTCCTTGAGTTCAGCACGGAGCTTTTCGTTTTCAGCCTGTGCATCCTTCAAGATTTCCTGGTAAGTCGCAAGCTGTTCCTGCTTGGTCATGACCTTCGATGCGCGAACCTGTTCCAAGCGAGCCTTCATCTTGAAGTAGCTCGGATCCTGGAAGAGCTTGGAAGCATCAAACTTCGTGATCTTGATCTGAAGAGCTTCGTTCTGTTCGTCGAGGTTACGGAGCATGTCGTAGAGCTTCTGAGTCCACTGGTTATCGATACCATAGTGTTCAGAGGCGCGAATACCCGTTGCGCAACGCGGAACAGCAGCTTCGCGAGCAGCCTGAGAACGGCTAGACAATTCATCACGGTAGGCCTGGAGGTCTTCGCCAGCAGCGAATGCAGCGTCTTCCTTCGTCATGCCGTCGTATTCCACATACTGAGCCACGATTTCAGCACTATCCGGAAGCGGAGAGTTAGCGAAAGCATCACCCACTTCGACGAACACGGCACAACCCTGGTAGTACATTTCGATGTAGCCTTCTTCAGCGGCGATGACGTCGGCGTTGTAGAAGCCCTGGTCACGGGCGAGGTCGATGTTCTTCTGGAAGATCGGCTGAGCTTGATCGTAGTAACCCGGCAACTGCTGGACAATGCCGATGCGTTCCGCGAACTGTTCTTCATTCGTCTTACCGTTGAGTTCCTGTTCACGAATCTTGGCGGCCATCGTCACGAAGAGGAAGCCAATCTTGTTCGTGGCACGGAACGTCCACTGTTCAGATGCATAAGTAGCAGACTTCGAGTAGTGACCGACAGCGACCTTCAAGATTTCGGTGAGCTTCTTGACGGCTGCGTCCTTCTGCTTCTGCTTGCCAGAAACGGTGATTGCGTCCATCTTGGCGTATTCCATTTCGCCAAGGTAGTAAGCAGCTTCAGCCGGAACGCCCGGATCGGCATTCTTGATCTGAAGACCGTACTTGTCGTAAGCATCAAGAGTCTTCTTGTAGTAATCAGCAGCGTTCTTATCATCCTTGAGTTCGCGGTATGCACGAGCCGTTCCGATGTAAGCAGCGATGAGCTTTTCCTTATCAGAGGTATAGGTCTTTGCGAAGAAGATGTAAGCGTCAGCAGCTTCAGACCAGCGCTTTGCATTCTGGTAAGCAACCGGGATGCTGAACGCCGCGTCGAGAGCGTAGGAGCTCTTCGGGTAGTCGCGAACAAGGTCCTTCGAGCAGCGGATCGCTTCTTCCGGAAGCTTGGCTTCATCGTAAGTCAAGCAAGCACTATAGAGCATGCCCGGAGTCTTTTCGTGATCGTGATACTTTTTGTAAGCAATTTCGTAGGTCTGAGCGGCCATCTTCTTGTTCGGAATCGAGTCATAGGTAGCAGCGGCGAAGCCGATTGCTGCAAATGCCATAGAATCCTTTTCGAAGTTGTTCGTAATGAAGAGGAACGTCTGAGCGGCCTGTTCCGGCTTGCCAGCCTTCTTATAAGCCATAGCCGCACGGAGGATACCCTTGATGGTGAGCGGCGAAGAACCGTAGTTCTTCGGAATCATCATGAAGGTCTGAGCGGCCTTATCGTAGTTGTTAGCCTTTTCGTAAGCGGTACCGGCTTCGAACACAGCCTTATCCGAGAAGGATTCCTTCGGATAGTGCTTGACGAGGTCCAAGTAAGCGACAGCACCCTGTTCGTACTGACCGTTCTTCACTGCCTTATCTGCCTTCTGGAAGAGTACAGCGGCGATGGAAGTGCGGATAATCTTAGCCATGGAGTCATTGCGAGTAGCCTTGACTTCGGTGTACTGCTTCAAGAGCCATTCGAATTCCTTCTGAGATTCATCCAGTTCTTCGGATTCGAGGAGAGACTGAGCAAGCATACGGCTGATGAGCAAAATGTATTGGTTATTCGGATAGTTCGTCTTTAAAGCACGGAAGTCGATAACAGCCTGCTTGAACTGCTTAGCCTGATAGCGGACAATGGCTGCGTTGTAGGCAAGCTCCACTGCTTCCTTCTGCTTGCTGAACTTCTTCATGTACTTGTCCATCTGAGCAAAGTAAGCCTTGGTTTCCGGAAGATTGTAAGCCTTCACCGGATCATCGCCAGCCTTGTTCTTCTGGGCATCGGCACGAGCTCTATCCATCATGAGGACAGCGTTGTAACCCGCATCTTCCTTCTTGTACGGAGCAGCGGAACCGAGAGCGCGGCGACCATAGCGGTTCGTGTCTGCGTCCACGATTTTGTTAAACATGTCAGCCGCCTTGGCGAACTGGTTCATTTCCTGATAGACGAGAGCCAGGTTTGCAAAGACCTTGTATTCATCCCAAGACGGTTCAGCCTTGTAATGGCTCAAGAATTCGTTATAACCCTTGATAGCGATGTCATAGCGTTTCTTAGCACTTTCGGTGTCGCCCTGCTTCATGAGCTTAGCAGCCTGAGCGTGATCGTACTGCGGAATGTCGAGCATTGCAGAGCGGATAGCCTTTTCTGCGTTTTCGACAGACTTCGGATACTGCTTGTTCTTCTTGTACCAAGAAGAGTTCTTGCTGTAGCGCTTCACGACGAGCTTACGCTGTTCCTGAGCTTCATCAAACTTCTGCTGAATGATAAGGATTTCAACCATGGCGACGTCGGCGAGCGGAGCGTCCACATAATCCGGGTTGATATCAAGCAAGTACTTGAAGGACTGCACGGCTTCTTCATTCCGGTCGTGGTCCTTGTTTTTCATACCGATACGGTAGTAGAGGGAATCCTTGAACTGGACCTTCTTGTCTTTAAGGAACTTAGCGGCCACGCGGACACCGTCATCGATGTCAGAGAAGGAGGCTGCCATGAAGTCCATAGCTTCAAGACGCAAGTCGTTCGGATATTTACCCTTGTCGGAACCGTCGATGTAAACGAAATAGGTCTTTGCAGCCACTTCGTATTCGGCGATGTTGTAGTAAGATTCTGCCAAGTGGTACATGGCAAGAGCGGCTTCCTTACCCGTGAGGTTTTCAAAGCCGGTCACGCGCTTGTAAGCATCGATAGCTTCGCGGAATTTACGGTTCATGAAGTGGTATTCCGCAATACGGAGCCAGGTCTTCGGAACGAGACCGTTGTCCGGGAATTCCTTCACGAGACGCATACGGAGCTTGTAAGCCTTTTCTTCTTCGCCACTTGCTTCATAGACGAAGGAAGCCTGATACATCACGTTCGGAGTTCTGGTTTCCTTCGGATACTTATCAATGTATTCGAGGAAGTAGCCGAGAGACTTGGAGTGATCGACCTTCGGGCCCGATCCGAGGTTCTGGCACTTAGCCGGTTCGTTATCACGGTCTTCGCACCATGCCACGTTTTCTTCATACTGGGCCATAGCATCGACCTGGAGCTTTTCTTCCAAGCGATACTGGTAGTTACCGAGCTGCTGAAGCGCGCTAGCGCAACGAGAGCTCTGCTTACCCTTACAGCGATCGACCTGCGTACGCCACTGCTTAATAGCGGCCTGCATTTCGTTTTCATCCATACCACCTGAGCGGCATGCCTGCTGAGCCTGGGTTTTTAAAAGGTTATAGGAACTTGCGCACTGTTTGTAACCAGACGAGCCCTTCTTCATCGCCTTACATTTGGCGAGCATGGTCTTCGCTTCTTTCGTTTTATCTTTACACGGATCTGCGTAAGTCACACCGGCAAAGGTGAAAAGCGTCAAAGCGACCAGAAATAGTTTTTTCATTTGAATTTTCTACCTATCAGCTTTTTAAAACAAGGACAGACCCGGAATGACCAGGTCTATCCCCTTTTGTTTAACTTATTCCAAATCGTCCAACTCTTCCAATTCCTGGAGTTCCTGAGAGTTAGCACCACCAACAGAACCACCACCGCTTTCAGCCTTCTTGGTCTTTACAGTAGCCAAGGTAAAGCCTGCATCTTCGAGGACGCGCTTACGGTTGGATTCAAAGCGATCACTCTGCTGAGAACGAGCCATGAACTTAGCGTAATCGTCAATCGCTTCGTTTGCCTTATCGAAGTCAGGACGGAGCTGATCGCGCTTCATCTGGACACGCGGGGTCGGGAGCTGACGAGAAAGATCGAGAGCCTTGGCCTGCACGCTGTCGAAGTGAGCTTCGTTGTCTTCGTAAGCCTTACGAGCGCTGTCACGAGCAGCCATCGAAACGACCGGCTTTTCGGTGAGCTTTTCAGCGTTGCTCAAAGACTTTTCTGCGTTATTGTAATCCTTCTTCATGTAGAAGCAGTAACCTTCAACAAGGTAAGCTTCAGAGAGAAGGAAGGAATCCGGCATATTCTTGATGATCCACTGAGCATATTTGAGAGCTTCATCCGGCTTGTTAACCTTGAGGAAGGACCAGCCCAGAGCCAGCATCGCTTCATCGTAGACCGGAGAACCCGGCTTCACCTGACCATAGAGACCAGCAGCTTCCGGAATGTTCGCATTTTCGCCAGAGAAGTAGATATGGCCAAGCTTCACCTTAGCAGCATCCTGGAGATCCAATTCAGACTGATTGGATGCCGGTTGGTCGATGATGTCGCGGAAACAGTTTTCAGCTTCGTCCCACTTACCCATACGGCTGTTAGCAATACCCATTGTGTAACGAGCATAGAAGTAGTTTGCGTTACCCGGAAGAATTGCAGAGAGCAGGTCGATGGTTTCCTGATAGAGACCCTGTTCGAACTTGATCTGACCTGCAATATAGTCAGCGTCAGCCTTGACATCGCTTTCGCTGAAGTGCTGGACGATGTACTGATACTTCACCATTGCGTCGTTATACTTGCCTTCCTTATAGTCGATGTTCATCAACTGGAAGTGATACTTAGCGCGTTGGTCACTCTGCGGATAACGCTTCACAGCGTCATCGTAGACAGCCTTGGCGGCCTTATGCATACGCATATTTTCAAAGGACTTGCCCTTGTAGAAAGCAGCCTGGTCCACCAAGTGGAATGCCGGGTACTTCGTCTGAACCTTACCGAAGGCATAAGCAGCTTCGAGGAACTGACGGTTCAAGTAAAGACGCATAGCGGCGCGGTAATCGTTTTCCGGTTCAATCTTCAAACGACGATAACGATCTTCGCCGATGTTTTCTTCACGGGTATTACCGAAGCGGGTCGTGAGCTTCACAGCCCAGATAAAGCCGCGGTTCTTCTTTTCCACGATATCATCGTGAGACATTTCAAGGTCAAGTGCGACATAACGGAAAATCGTTACGTCCTTCACATTCACCGTTGCGCCAAGCACCGGGTAGCCTTCCTTCGTGAAACGAAGACGGACGCCCAAGTGAGAGCTCAAGTAGTAGGTCAACGTGAAGCTCGTTTCGAGATTCATGCCGTCGCCACCTTCTTCATCATCGTGGAGAACGTCGATGACAGAGAATTCAGCCTTCGCTTCGAACATGCGGTTGAAGCCGCGATAGAACAAAGTGAAGTTCAGGTTGCTCGGAACCTTATAGGATTCGTCTGCACCCATGAAAACGAAGTGATAGGAATCGTTATCGGCTTCCGTGCTAATTGCCGGAGCAACCGCGTTCTGGAATGCAATACCGAGAGTCAAGCTACCGAAACGGGAGTTGTTGATCGGATTCCAGCTGATACCCACATCCGCGCCCAAGGTCAACTGCTTGTTCATGTCGAACTGGTTGATCTGGAGGATTGAGAGGTCAACGCCCAAGGCCAAGCAATGCATGAGACGGTAAGCGTAACCGAGCATATAGGCGTTTTCAACGTAGGAATAACCACCATCCACATCGGCACCGTTTTCGAAGAAGCTAATACCGAACGTGTGATCGTAGCCAACCGGAATCGTCAAAGATCCGTATTCCTGAGAGGCTTCGCCGCTGATGGTGCTGAAGTAGCCGATAGAAAGTTCAATCTGATCGGTTTCGGCAATACCAGCCGGATTCACATACATAGCCGTGTTGTTGCTTCCAAATTCGCCAAACCAGTCATTCTGCTGGTACTTGTGCGGAGCGTACGACGGAGAAGCAAACGCTGCACTCGTGCAGATAAGCCCAACGGCTGTTGTCTTGATGAAGCTAAAGCGTGTCATCGTCTAACCTTCTCCTTACTTGATATCCGTACGGGTAAATTCAATGCGACGGTTCTGAGCGCGGCCTTCTGCAGTCTTGTTAGAAGCCTTCGGCTGAGTATCGCCAGCACCGCGGGTCACCATACGATTTTCAGCAATGCCGTTGTCAACAAGGAACTTCTTCACTGCTTCAGCGCGTTCCGCAGAGAGCTTCTTGTTCTTTTCAGCGCTACCGACGTTATCGGTATGACCCACAATTTCAAATGTCGTTTCCGGGAATGCTTCCATGATGTCGACAACCTTGCGGAGGGAAACATCGGAATCCTGCGTGATAGAAGCCTTGCCAGATTCGAAGTTCACGCCTTCGAGAACGAAGACCTTCTTCGGCGGAACCGGAACTTCATCCGGGCAACCGTCTTCATCCTTATAACCGTTCAACGATTCTGCGTTATCCGGGCAAGCGTCAGCACCCTTACAGGTGTGAGCGTACTTGTCGAGGAGACCGCTAGCTTCAACCCAAGGATCGCAAACGCCATCACGGTCGTTATCCGGATCCGGGCAACCATCGTCGTCCTGGAATCCATCGACGTCTTCTGCATCTTCCGGGCAATTATCAATGCCGGCGCAGACTGCGGAATACTTTTCAGACTGGTTTTCTTCGGAAACCCACGGATCGCAAAGACCATCGCCATCCGTATCCGGATTACGAGTTTCGTTCACAACTTCTTCCTTTTCCGGAACGACGTCATGAGCGAGAAGACCGATGTCGAGCTTGCCCTTACCACGCTTGAGCATCGGAGACTTAGAGTTGCAGTAGAAGTTCGGTTCGCCGAGAGACGGGTTGATGAACTTCGGGTCCAAAGAAACGTTCGTGCGGTTCACCTTGATGAAACGGTTGAACGGGTAGTAGTTCTTGTAGATGTTGTTGTATTCGATCTTCGTCTGACCGGCGGCCGGGTCAGCGAACACACCGTAATAGTGGTTTTCCATGAAGATGTTGTTACGAGCCACAATGTTCGACGGGCCCTTCAGAGCGAGGCCCGAGTAACCGTTGCGGAGAACGACGTTCTGTTCGACATACGCATCGAGAGATTTGGCGCCCCATGCGAGAATGCCGGACCAGCGGTTGCCGTAAACAACGTTGTTGCGGAGATTCGGGAGAGAGATGAAGGCTGCGATACCGGTTGCCTTGTTGTCCATCACGTAGCAGTGGTGGATGTATGGGGCTGCGTTTTCGCAAAGGATACCTTCCATGCCGTTTCGGATGGTGAAATGGGACATTTCAGCGCCCGAAGTACCCATCACGGTCGGACCGCGACGGCCACCATCGATGATTGTTGAGAGAGGGTCTTCACCCTTCAGAACAACACCCATGACGAGGGTAATGTTTTCGTTGTAGGTCCCGCGCTTGACGAAAATCGTATCGCCAGCGTCTGCGTTACCGAGAGCGTCCGCAATCTTATCGTAATCGCCCGGCACATTGATCGCCTTTGCCGACGCGTATCCCGAAAAGAGCATAGCCCCAGCAAGAACTACGAATACTTTCTTTAGGGTCATACTGCTAGATTTCTCCAATCATGAAACATAAATTCTTCACATCCATGGGATATGGGACAGGGGAACCACACCCTGTGCACCAAATCACAACGTGGAATATACCTTCAAAAAGAGCTTTAGTCAAACACTTTTAATGATAAATCTTTGAAAAAAAGCGCAAATTAAAGGGCACATCCACGCGTGGAGGCCGTTTTTTAGGATGCAGCACCTTCTTCTTCAGGTTTCTTTCCTTCGCCTTCTTTCTTCACACCTTGAATCGAGACACGAAGGTCTTGGCAAGTACGCTTAATGTCCTGGAGGACTTTACGTGCGCGGGTTCCCGCCGATTTGTTGCCTTTTTCGAACTTTTCATACTCGCGCTTGAAAGCTTCGAGCTCCTGTTCCAGTTGCTGAACCAAGTCCATAAGAAACTCCCTTGAATAAAGATTCTTTGGGAAAATAAATAAAGTTTTGGGCAAAATTCCGCAGCGGAGTAAAAAATTTCTTTACACATAAGGAAAACCGCCCTTGCCAAGGCGGTTTGTTATTCTTTTTTTTACAAAACGACGTGTTTTGCAAGAATTTCGAGGGCTTTTCGTCCCGGCACCCCCATGTCGCGGGTAAAGTCCGTGACAAACATGCGAATGTGCTGTTCAATAACGGAATCGTCCGGGATCTGAGCCATTTTCCGAATAAAATCCGTGACGAGGTTCAAACGAGAATGCGCCGAGGCAAGACTTTCGCGAATTTCTGCTTCGACCGCTTGGATCGTGGACTGCCCCAGGGATTTTTTGGCGACGGAGCAGCCGAGCGGTATCGGAGAAGCCGTTTCAGCTTCCCAGAAGGCGCCCAAATCCATTAAAAGTCCAAGGCCGTCTCGTTGCCAGGTAAAGCGTTTTTCGTGGATCACGACGCCCTGAGCGTTTTTGCCGTTCAAAAGACCATCATAGACCTCGTTGAAGAAGGCGTAAGAGACTTGAGGCGTTTTTCCGCCCTGCGTTTTGGCGTACCAAAAGCGGAAAAGAAGCGAAGCGGTCGTATTTTTGCCCGGCAAGACTGTTTCTTTGTCGTCTTGAAATGCGGCGGGATTCTTCGCGGAGAGCAGAAGCGGGCCACAACCGTACCCCATGGCTCCGCCACAGGGCAAAAGTTGATAATCCTTTTGAACAAGCGGTAAAACGCCGCAGCTGACCTTTGCCACGTCAAGTTCCCCACGAAGAACCTTTTCGTTCAAGGTCTGTACATCGGCAAAGGTGACGTCCCAGGTCAATTTTGAGCCTGGAATACCGTGGACTAAAGCCTCATAAATAAAGGTATCGTTCGGACAGGTAGAAATTCCTAAACGAAGCCGAGTCATTTTACGGCCTCGATAATCGGATTCAATACCGAGCTTTGCAAGTTCAAAAGCGACTGTTCGATGTTCCAACGGGTTTCGTCGAGATCACCGGTCAAGTTGCTGACCGTTCGAATTTCAAAAATCTGAATTCCGAGGGTTTGGGCGAGCATGAATGCGGCGACGCCTTCCATGGCTTCGATTTTGGCTCCGTAGAACTTGGCGCGGTATTCAAGCACCTGCTTGCTCGAAGTCATGGTGTTTACAGACATGCCGCGCACGCCCGGAAGCGAAGCGATTTCTTTGGGGGCGAACTTTTTAGGAGTCGCCTTGACGATTTGCGGTTTTGGAAAATAAGACTGGAATTTATCCTTATTCCAATAGCCAATATCGCCTGTGCATTCTTCATCGACGCGGACGATGTCTGCCGTTTGAAGACCGCTAAACGGCAACGCGCCTGCGATGCCCGCGATGATGACCCGAGAATAAGATTTTGTACAAATTAACTTCGTGAGATTTCCGACGAAGTTCACAATGCCGATGCCGACGCAAGCCACATCAAACAAGGCATTCTGCGCGTACGGTTCTTCAACCGTTTTGCTGTACGGAACCTTGGGATAAAGAATTTTCCATTCTTGCGGAGACGGAATCGCGATTAGCGTTTTCGACTTGCGCATGGATTAATCCAAGAAATTTTCGACTTGAGGAAGCAGTTCGGATTCGAAAGAAGAAACGCGTCCGAGATCGATATTCCAGGGGCGGTCCACTTCGCAACGAGCCGATGCAACTGCGGTTGCCTTGGCGAGGCGTTCTGCAACGGAAAGTCCGAGGAAGTCGGCAGCGAGCCAGCCTGCGAGGAAGGCGTCTCCTGCACCGATGTCATTCACCACCTTTACCTGCGGCGGTTGAAGGCTTACGCCCATGAACTTACCTTCTTCACGGTAGAATGCGTGAATCGGAGCGTCTTCATCGGTCACGACAAGATTTGTAATCGGCAAGCGTTCGAGGAGAGTCGAAGCCGTCATCTTCCAGAACTGCGGACTCGAAGTAATCTGTGGAATGCCGAAGCGCTGCAAGAGCTTGCAGTACTCGTCCAAATTGATTTTGAGAAGTTCCACACCATGTTCAAGCCAACCGTCAATGCCTTCGACGGCGTCAACAAAAAGACGCTTGCCTTCCAGGTCGAGCTTGCAAAGATTTTCCATTTGGAAGCCCACCGGTGACGAGCCACAGAGAGCCACGTTCAAGACGTCGCTCCAAACTTCGCCGACCGTCTGCAAGAAGTCCTTGTTTTCGGATTCGGTGATTTTGGGGGACGGTTCAATGAGTTCCGTGGTGTCGCCCTTGGAGACGATTGTGGTGCACATACGCGTTGCGGCACCGATCCAAATCGGGAGCTGACGAATGCCCGAAGCCGCGACTTCATCGCAGATCGAAACACTGCGGTCTCCGCCGAGGAAATGCGCGAGGATAAAATCCCCGCCAAGCATACGGAGAACACGAGCGCAATTGATACCCTTGCCCGAAGCAAATTCTTCGACCTTGGAAAGGCGGTTTACTTCCCCAGGCTTGAATTCATCCAGGAGAAATAAACGTTGCCAAGTCGGATTGAGTCCGAGTATCAGGGTATCATGGGCCATTAGAAATTAACCTTGAAGAAGTTGCGCTTACCGACCTGAACCAAAAGCTTGTCGTCACCGGCAATCTTCACTTCGGCCATCGGATCGGCGAGTTTTTCGCCTGCGATCTTGACTCCACCGTTCTGCACCATGCGGCGAGCTTCACCCTTGGAAGCGAACGCCTTGATGGAAACGAGAAGGTCAAGAGCCTTGTAATCACCGGTTTCCACCTTACATTCCTTGGCGTCGGACGGGATAGCGTTACCACTGTGGATTTCCTTTTCCTTTGTGGCAGCAGCTTCGGCGGCTTCCTTGCCGTAATACTGGGCGACGATGTTCTTGGCGAGACGATCCTTGGCGACGTTCGGATTGAGAGCGCCGGAAGCGACATCTGCCATCATCTTCTTAATTTCTTCCATCGGGATATCGGTCAAAAGTTCGTACCAGTTTTCGACGATGGAATCGGCGAGATTGTAAATCTTGTGGTACATGACGTCAGCCGGTTCGTTCACGCCGACGTAGTTACCGAGGCTCTTGCTCATTTTGGACTTGCCGTCCGTGCCGAGAAGAATCGGCATGAACATACCTATCTGGAGAGGCATGCCTTCGTACATTTGAAGGTCACGGCCCCGGCAAACGTTAAACTTCTGGTCGGTACCGCCGAGTTCGACGTCGCTTTTGATGGCTACAGAGTCATAGCCCTGCATCATCGGATACATGAATTCATGCAGGCTGATCGGGCTGTTAGAAGCATAGCGGTTGTGGAAGTCTTCGCGTTCGAGCATCTGGGCGACCGTAAACTGGCCCATGAGTTCCGTCACCTTGGAGAACGGAAGCTTGGAGAACCATTCGCCGTTGTAATGGATTTCGACGCGATCTTCACGGACAACGCGGAAGAACTGCTGCTGATATTCCTTTGCGTTTTCCAAAACCTGTTCGTGAGAAAGACGCGGACGAGCTTTGTTACGGCCTGACGGGTCGCCGATCTGGGCTGTATAGTCGCCGACGATTAAAACGACAGTATGGCCTAGATCCTGGAACTGGCGAAGCTTGCGCATCACGACGGTGTGGCCGAGGTGAACATCCGGAGCGGTCGGATCGACGCCGAGCTTGATACGAAGAGGAATTCCCGTTTCATAAGACTTTTGGAGCTTCTGTTCGAGTTCGTCGGCCGGGATGATTTCCGCAACGCCGCGGAGCAAGATGTCCATTTGGTCTTTTACAGGAGGAAATTGCATAGTTGTTTAATCCTTTGGAAGATTTCCATTTTTAATGTAGAAAAATTTTGTTCTGTGAATCCCTTTGGGGCAAAGGACGGAAATTTCGCCAAATTTTGCGAATTCGTTTAAAAAAATTCCATCAAAAAGGAATAGTTCTTCATTATGTAACTCTTTTTGGGCTCAATATAAAAATCATTGAAACGACATCTCGACCATTTTAAAGAGAATCGTGCGTTTTTAGTATTTTAAGCGCCATGACACAGTTTGAACGTCTTCAATTTTTAACGGATCTTCTTTTAAAAGAATATCCGAGCGATATGCTCCAAAAAAATCCCGATAACGAGCAGGAATTGTTTCAGGTGTACCGTTCCCTCGTGAACGTGCGCCAGCCGAAAAAGGCTCCCGATGGATTTTTGGAAGTTGAACGCGGCCAACAATCAGATGCTCGGCTGTTTTTCGCCCTGTCACCTTTGCATAGACAACTGCATTCACACTTTTGCAGGGATTGAACTACGCAACGCCTGTTTTCGCGTGATTCAAAAGCTCGGACACGAAGAAGAAACCGGAAACGCGCAGATGACGCCCGCTTACAACCTTCCCGCAAAGTTCGTTCTGCACACGCCAGGCCCGATTGTACACGGCATTTTAACGCCCACGCACAAGGCTTTACTCGCGAGTTCTTACCGCAACTGCATCCAGCTCGCCGAGAAAAACGGCTGTAAAAGCATTGCATTCTGCTGTATTTCGACAGGCGTCTTTGGGTTCCCCAAAGATGAAGCTTGTAAGATTGCCGTGCGCACGGTTTTAGAGCATAAGAAGCCCGAAACCCAAGTGATTTTTAACGTTTTCGGCGACGACGACTACGCCCGTTACAAGCAGGAACTTTCGTAAGCGATGATTTTGCAAACGGGCATGCACATGGACATTCCGGCGTTCTTTTCCAAATGGTTTGTGAACCGTTTGACAGAAGGCTTTGTGCTTGTCCGCAGCCCGTACAATCCACAGCTCGTAACGAAGCACATCATTTCTTTATCGATCTTTAGGCAAAGGTTTTGCGGAACTTTCCGGAAACTTCGAGCGTTGCGTTAAACGGCCCAGTTACCCTTGCAAAAGAATTTGTGCGGATCGAGAAAAAGTTTGACATTCGCATTCAGAGCTGTGCCGAAGGAAAGCATTTGGCGTCTTACGGCGGGACATTAGTGGTTGCATGGAAACTGCTTCCGACGGATAAAATCCATACAGCGAGCCAATCTTCATGGAAACATTTGCAAACAGGACTTTTTAATTAGGCATTTCCAAGATTCTTTTTTTTATTAGATTATTTCTATGAAAATCAAGCATCTCTTTTTTGCAGCGAGTCTGATTGCCTGTGCAACGGCCGCTTTTGCCGAAGGTTCTCGGGAAATTCCGGTAAACCGTGGCGCAAACGAGACCGCCGTTTCGTTTGGATATTCCGCAGAATCTAATTCGCAGTTTTATCCCCGTTGGTTTACAGCCGGTGTCCGTGTTTCTGGTGGCTTTTTTAGCTTTACCGGCAAAGAAGCGGATTATGTCGGCTGGAAGCATCCGGGTTCCGCTGTGGATGTCGGACCCGTTTTCCGCTTTCGTTTGAACCGTATTTTTGAAATCGATCCGGCCATTTCTTTTGCCTATCGCTATCACAAGTACAATAGGGACGAATATTCCTTGAAATTTCAGGAATATTTGATCCAGATTCCGGTGGTCGCCCGTGCAAACGTCTATGACGGATTCTTTGTGGGTGCAGGCATCCAGCTTTCCCCGATTGTTTATTCGAAAAATAAAGCGACCTCTTACGGATTCCCGACGGAATTCAATTCTTCGAATCCGGAATTCGGCGGAATTTTTGAACTGGGCTATGCCTTTACGCATTTTGCGATTGATGCGCGCCTTTATGCAGCGGCAACGGATTATTCCGATAATGATATCATCGGTGTGTGGAAAGGTTTGACCTACCGTCCACTCGTCGTTTCCCTTGGCGCCACCTATCTCTTTTAATTTGAGGAAATCATCATGGAAAAACTTTGCATTACCTCTCTTATCGCCTCTTCCCTCGTATTTTTCGGATGTGCCGCATCTGTCGTGGAACAGAAGGGTGCCGAACTCCAGCAGTTTCCGCAGGCTGAACAGCTGAAGGTTAAGACGGCTCGCACTTTGATGCTCCGCACCGAAACCCAGAACAAAAACTGCGACGTCACCACGTTCCTCCAGATTATGTCGGAACGCAATCCAGACATTCAGAACATCATCGACGTGCATTATTCCCAGACGGAAATGAACGATAAAACCGAATGTTCTTACTGGGGCATTGGCGTGACCTATGAAGATGTTGAAACCTCTATCGCTCCGATGGCTTCTTTTGTAAAACCGGTCAAGGATACGACTGCGGCTCAGTCTGCAGATACCACCAAAGTCACTGAAGTCGCAAAGGAAGAAGTGAAGGAGGCTCCGGCAAAAGAAGCAACCCCAACGGATACGTTGAAGGCTACAACCGCCCAGGCAAAAGAAGAGGCTCCGGCAGAAGCGCCCGCTGACAGGGTGAAGAACGAAACGGCTCCAGTCACAGAAGCTGCCCCAGCGGATACCGCTAAGGCTACGGTTGAAACAGCACCGACAACGACTCAGCCCGCCGCTCCGGCCGATTCCACGAAGAAATAATTTTTTGAAGTTCAAAAGAAAAGATCTCGCAAATTGATGTGAACCCCGAAAGTTGGACACAACTTTCGGAGTTTTCATGTACCAGAAACACACAAAAGAAGAATGGGCCAAGGCCTATGAACTTCACAAGGATGGTTACGACTCTCCGTCAATCTCAAGGTTGACAGGTCTGGAACTGTCCGAAATTAAGCGCCATATCCGGCTTTACCGACAGACCGGCTGTTGGCAGACTGAAAGGAAAACGAATGTTCGGTCAACTCCTGCCTTGAGGAGGACTGTCATCGACGCGGTCGTCAAGAAATCTCTATCTTATGCGGAAGTTATCGCCAAGTACAGCATAAGTTTTACCAGCCTGAGTTCTTGGCTGCGGAAATACCGTCATGGCGGATACGAAGAACTGCTAGCTACCAAGCCGAGAGGGAGACCACCCAAGATGAACAAGGCCAAGCCGAAATGGACAACGGGAATGAGCGAGATTGAACGCCTCAGGGAAGAAAATGAGTATCTAAAAGCGGAGAACGCCTACCTAAAAAAATTAAAGGCCCTAGACCAGGAAGAAAGTGCCGAGATGTTCGGTATAGGGCCCAAGTCGTCCGCGAACTGAGCGCCGAGTACGCCCTGAGACATCTCCTGAAGGCTAGCGGGCTGTCCCGCTCCACGTACTACTACAACCTCAAGGATGGCCCCGACCGCTACGCCGTCGTGCGCAAGCGAATCAAGGCCATACACGCCCAGAACAAGGGCCGCTATGGCTACCGCCGCATCGTGGCCCAGCTCCGGAACGAGGGCTATGCCATAAACCACAAGACGGTCTATCGGCTCATGAAGGAAGATGGCCTGAAGAACGTGCGCAGGCGCTGCAAGTACCGCTCGTACAAGGGCGAGGTCGGCAAGACCGCCCCGAACAGGCTCAAGCGGAACTTCAACACAAAGGCCCCCAACAGGAAATGGACTACCGACGTGACTCAGATAAACATCGGCATGGACAAGTGCTACCTGTCGCCAATACTCGACATGTATAACGGCGAGATAGTCAGCTACGCAATCTCGGACCATCCGGACCTGAAGATGGTAATGGACATGCTGGACCGGGCATATGCGAAGAAGCGTACCTGGAAGCGACTGGTTCTGCACTCGGATCAGGGGTGGCACTACCAGCATGCGATTTACCAGAAATCGCTGAAAGATCATAAAATCATCCAGAGCATGAGCCGTAAGGGCAACTGCCTGGACAATGCCATGATGGAGAACTTCTTTGGAATAATGAAGTCAGAGCTTCTCTACCCGAACACGTTCAGAAACATGGACCACTTCAAACAGGAGCTGAGGAAGTATATCGAATACTACAACAACGACCGGATAAAGCTGCGCCTAAACGGAATGAGTCCGGTACAATACCGGACTCATAACGCTGTTTTATCCTAACTTTAAACTGTCCAACTTTTTGGGTTCAGTTCAAATGCGAGGTCTTTTCTTTTTGAACTTAAGGATACTTTGGAGATTCCGAAATAGAAGTCTGACGCTATTAAGCAAAACGTTTGGGGTTAATACCAAGCATTTTAATCTTATAGCCGAGGATTCGCTGGGTCGTTGCCAAAGCTCTTGCCGCAGGCGCCACCTTACCTTTCGCGCTCTTGAGAGCGTCACAGATAATGTCGCGTTCATAGGTTTCGACCATGCTTTTCAAATCTCCACGGACCGGTGCGCCTGTCGATTCTGCGGTTTGCAAAGTCGATGGCAAATGGTGCGGATAAATGACATTTCCTTCGGCGACAAGAACAGCTCGTTCTATACAGTTTTCCAGTTCACGCACATTACCTGCCCAATGATAACTCATGAGCATGTCGATCGTACCCGTGGAAAGACGGCGAATGTCCTTGCCGAGCATCTTGTTGTAGCGATCGAGGAAGTGGTCCGCGAGGAGCACGATATCGCTCTTACGCTTGCGCAGAGGCGGAACGTAAATCGGGAAAATGTGCAGGCGGTAGTAAAGGTCTTCTCGGAACTTTCCTTCACGGACCATCTGCTGCAAATCCTTGTTCGTAGCCGCAACGACGCGGATATTCACACGGATTGTTTTATTTCCTCCGACACGCTCGAATTCATGTTCTTGAAGCACGCGGAGAAGCTTGATCTGGAGCGATGCGGAGATTTCCCCGATTTCATCGAGGAAGATAGTGCCGCCGTCTGCCATTTCGAAGCGGCCCTTGTGTTCAGCGATTGCACCGGTGAACGCTCCCTTTTCATGACCGAAGAGTTCACTTTCGATGATGTTTTCTGGGAGAGCGGCACAGTGCACGCGGACAAACGGACCATTGGCGCGGTCGGAGTTGTAGTGGATTGCCTGGGCGACGAGTTCCTTACCGGTACCCGTTTCGCCGAGGATCAAAACCGTTGAGGGGCTTTTAGCAACGCGAGCGATCTGATCGTAAACCACTTGCATTTCGCGGGAGTTTCCGACGATGTTCGACGGGCGAAAACGATCTTTCAATTCCGAACGGAGTCTTTCGTTTTCTGCCTGGAGAATTTCCGTTTCTTCTTCTGCCTGTCGGCGAAGCTTCACAGCAGAGGCAATCATCATGGCGATGATTTCGAGCAGTCGAAGGTCGTCATCGAGCTGGTCAGAAGTCGGATTGAATTCGTCAACACTCAAAGCTCCCACGACTTCTTTTTCAATCGAAATCGGAACGCAGATAAAGCCTTTTTCTGCAGACTTTCCACGTCCTGTACGGTCGAGGAAGCGAGGATCCTTGGTCACGTCTGGAACAACAATCGGCTTGCCGGTTTCCACGACTTTACCCGTGATGCCTTCACCCACTTTGTAACGTCCCTTCTTCGTTTGAAGCGGAGAAAGTCCCGTAGCGAGTTCGATAGAGATTTCACCCGTTTGACGGTTGTACAAAGTCACCGTCGCATGTTTGAATCCCATGTAATCGCCGAGCGTATTCATCACCGGACGCAGGACATTGCGCATGTCCATGCTTTCGTCAAGGATTTGGCCTACTCGATAAAGTAATTCCAGTTCCTTTATCTTTTGATCGTCTTTCGTTGCCATTTATCCTCTCTTAGTTTAAAAGTGTTCTGATGATACCGTTTGCAACGTGTTTGCCATCAGTAATGGCTCTCACGACAAGCGATTGTCCAGTAGCACAGTCTCCTGCAATATACACACCTTTAGCCGAAGTCATACCTGTCGAATCGCGGAAAATACATCCACGTTCGTCGGTTCTGAGGTTAAATGCGCTCACAATTTCCGGAATGGCGTGTCCGACGAAGCCCATAGCAAGCAAAACGAGGTCCGCCTGGAGAATAAATTCGCCATCCTTCTTCGGAACATTGTACATGCGACCATCTTCACCCCGGAGCCATTCGATTTCGGAGCAACGAAGCGCTTTGACCTTTCCGTTTTCTCCGATCGCTTCGAGAGTGTTGATATTCCACTTACGGCTGCAGCCTTCCTTGTGGGAAGCGGATTCCTTGAAGATGCGCGGCCATTCCGGCCACGGGTTGTCCGCAGCTCGCTTCATCGGAGCGTTTGGCATGATTTCAATCTGCATCACGTCGGCAGCACCCTGACGGATGGCTGTACCGATACAGTTTGCACCCGTATCACCGCCACCGATGACAACTACGTGCTTATCCTTAGCGCACTTGGTTTCATCGAATTCAAAGATTTCACCGCCGTTGATGCGATTCTGCTGAGTCAAGTAATCCACGGCAAAGTGGATGCCCGAAAGTTCGCGGCCCGGAACCTTCAAGTCACGCGGCGCGCGAGAGCCGCAGCAGAGAACGATTGCATCGTTTCCGCGCAAGAGATATTCCGGAGAAATGTCCTTCCCGATGCGGACGTTCATTTCAAAGCGAACGCCTGCGGCCTTCATCAGTTCCACGCGGCGTTCAACGACCGTTTTCGGAAGACGGAAGTCCGGGATACCATAGCGCATGAATCCGCCGACATGTTCCGCAACTTCGTACACGGTCACGTTGATGCCGGCACGGTTCAAATATTCTGCGCAAGAAAGGCCGGAAGGACCCGAGCCGATGACGGCGACGCGCTTGTTTGTACGGACCAGCGGAAGGTTCGGACGGACCCAACCATTTTCGTAACCGGTTTCGATTACGCGGTGTTCAATTTCACGGTTCGTCACAGAGTCGCCGTCCTTGCCGTTCACGCAAGAGCCTTCGCAAAGGGCCGGGCAGACGATACCGGTGAATTCCGGGAACGGGCTCGTGTCGAGCAAAAGGTCCAAAGCCTTGTGCCATTGTCCACGGGAAACCGCATGGTTGATTTCTGGAATCACGTTCAAGAGCGGACAACCATAATTGTGGCAGAAAGGAACGCCGCAGTTCATGCAACGCTTTGCCTGTTCCACAACCTGTTCCTGGGTCATTTCCTTAGCGGTCTTGTTGTAGTCGCGAATTCTTTCTTCGACCGGGCGTTCTTCCGCATTGCGGCGCGGAATCTCCAGAAACGGTTTTGATAAAGTCGTCATCGTTTGTCTCCTTATCCGCGATTCTGATTCTTCATGTTGCTAAGTGCGCGGCGATATTCCATCGGGAACACCTTCACAAAGAGTTCGCGTTCCAGATCCCAGTTGGCGAGAATTCTCTTCGCCTTCGGGCTGCCCGTGTACTTTGCATGGTTTTCAATCAGCTGCTTGAGTTCCGTTTCGTCTTCTTCGTTCAGCGGATCTAGGTCGATCATTTCGGTGTTGCAGACGCTGTCAAAACGACCGTCTTCATCGTAGACGTAAGCGATACCTCCGCTCATGCCTGCGCCGAAGTTGATGCCGGTCGGTCCAAGGACCACCACGCGGCCACCCGTCATGTATTCACAACCGTGATCGCCGACGCCTTCGACAACAGCGAGAGCACCGCTGTTACGGATACCGAAACGTTCGCCAACTCGACCGTTCAAGTAAACTTCACCCGACGTTGCACCGTACAGAATCACGTTACCACCGATCACGTTATCTTCCGGAGCGAAGGTGCTTTCCTTCGGCGGACGCACAATGATCTTTGCACCAGAAAGGCCCTTGCCGATGTAGTCATTCGCTTCACCTTCCAAATCGATCGTGAGACCGTGAGCAGCGAATGCGCCAAGGCTCTGGCCTGCAGAACCCTTGAGGTGGATCGTAATCGTATCATCCGGAAGGCCCGCGTAGCCGTACTTCTTTGCGATGCGGCTCGAAATGATCGTTCCAAAAGTACGGTTCGTATTGTGAATCGGAAGATTCAGCGTCACCGGCTGCTTCGTTTCGATGGAGCTTTCGACCGTCTTGAGAACTTCGTAGTCGAAGACACCTTCGAGGCCCGTTTCCTGCCGCATCGTGCAGCGGACTTCGTCGCTCTTTTCCGATGCGCGGTAAAGGATTCCGGAGTAGTCCAAGCCCTGAGCCTTCCAGAAGTCAATCGCCTTGTTCATTTCAAGAAGATCGCTGCGGCCAATCATTTCGTTGAAGGTGCGGAAGCCGAGCTGAGCCATGTAATGACGGACTTCTTCTGCGACAAAAGTCAGGTACTGGATAATGTGTTCCGGAGTGCCCTTGAAACGCTTGCGGAGTTCCGGATCCTGCGTAGCAACGCCGACGGGGCAAGTGTTCGAGTGACATTGGCGCATCATCACGCAGCCGAGAACCACGAGAATGGCCGTTGCAAAGCCAAATTCTTCTGCACCGAGAAGCGCACCAATCACCACATCACGACCCGTTTTCATTTGACCGTCGACCTGAAGGCGCACACGGCTACGAAGCTTATTCAACACGAGCGTCGTCTGGGCTTCGGAAAGACCAAGTTCCCACGGAACACCGGCGTGCTTCACGGACGACACCGGAGAAGCACCCGTACCGCCATCGTAACCGGAAATCAAAATCATATCGGCACGAGCCTTGGCAACACCAGCGGCAACCGTACCCACGCCCACTTCCGACACGAGCTTCACAGAAATGCGAGCCTTGTCGTTTGCATTGCGCAAGTCGAAGATCAACTGTGCAATGTCTTCGATCGAGTAAATATCGTGATGCGGAGGCGGGCTGATCAGGGTCACGTCCGGAGTCGAATGACGCACGCGAGCGATCTGTTCACTGACCTTGTGACCCGGCAGCTGACCACCTTCACCCGGTTTTGCACCCTGAGCGATCTTGATCTGAAGTTCGCTTGCATTCACCAGGTATTCGTCAGTCACGCCAAAGCGGCCACTTGCCACCTGCTTTGTAGCGCTCGAAAGGGAGTCTCCATTCGGCAGCGGAATGTAACGCGCCGGATCTTCACCACCTTCTCCGCTATTGCTGCGGGCACCGATACGGTTCATCGCGATTGCGATCGATTCGTGCGCTTCATTCGAAATAGCACCGTAGCTCATCGCGCCCGTCACAAATCGTTTCATGATTTCCGAAGCCGGTTCCACTTCATCGAGAGGAATCGCAACCGTCTTCTTGAACGTGAAGAGGCCGCGAAGAGTACTCTGATACTTTAACTGATTATTGATCCGTTCTGCATAGGAATCGTAACGTTTCTGATTTCCAGTGCGAACTGCAATCTGCAAATCCGCAATCGCTGCCGGAGTCCAAAGGTGACGTTCGCCATCCTTGCGCAAACGGTATTCACCACCAGGCGGAAGAATCGGGCTGTGGCTTTCGATTGCCGCACGCCAGCGCATCAGCACTTCCTTCGCAATTTCTTCCATACCGACACCGCCAACGCGACTTGCCGTACCCGTAAAGTACTTGTCGACGACATCCTTCGCGATACCGACAATTTCAAAGACCTGAGCGTTTCGATAGCTGCGGAGCGTCGAAATGCCCATACGACTCATGATTTTCTTCAAGCCCTTGTTCATCGCATCGATGTAATGTTCCACGGCTTCCGTCACACCGAGCGGCTTATCGAGTTCCTGCGAACGGCTCATGTGAGCGATTGATTCGAAAGCGAGATACGGGTTGATCGCCGTCGCACCGAAACCGAGCAGGCTCGCCACGTGCATCACTTCGCGAGCTTCACCCGTTTCAAGAATCAGGCCGCAGCTCGTGCGGATGCCCACACGGGAAAGATGCTGGTTCACCGCTGACACGGCGAGGATCGCCGGAATCGGGGCGAATTCATCCGGGAGATCCTTATCGCTCAAGATAATGATCTTATTTCCATGGCGAACTTCTTCTTCTGCCTTTTTGCAAAGGTCCGTCAAAGCCTGTTCCAAAAGCTTTCCTGCAGAAAGGGAATCGGAAAGCACCGGGAAGCCCATCTGCACCGTAGCGCTCTTGAAGTCCTGCTGCGAAAGGGAGCGAAGGCGTCCCAAGTCTTCGTTCGAAAGCACCGGATAACGGAACTTGAGCAAGCGCGCCTGGGAAGGTTCTTCGGCGAGGAAGTTGTCATGAATGCCGAGAAACGTCATGAGGCTCATCACGAGTTCTTCACGAATCGGATCGATCGGTGGGTTCGTCACCTGGGCGAAGAGCTGCTTAAAGTACCAGTAAAGCAACTGCGGTTTTTCGGAGAGAACGGCAAGAGGCTGGTCAGCGCCCATTGAACCGATCGGTTCCACGCCATTCGAAGCCATGGAATTCAAAATGAAGTCCATATCTTCACGGGTGTAGCCAAAAAGCTTCTGACGCTTCATCAAAGTTTCTTCATTCACAGCAACTTCGCCGACTGCGTTGAAGAAGCCGTGGATGTCGATGTGGTTTTCCTTGACCCAGCGGCGATACGGTTCCTTGCGGGCAAAGCGAGTCTTTACTGCCTTATCCTTGTAGAAACGACCCGTCTTGAGGTTAATGAGGAGCATCTGACCTGGACGGAGAGAGCCCTTTTCCGCCACGTCTTCCGGAGCAATGTCCAAGACGCCCGATTCCGAAGCGAACACCATGAAGTTGTTCTTCAAAATCGTATAACGTGCCGGACGGAGACCGTTTCTGTCGAGAGTTGCACCGACCCATTCGCCATCGGTAAAGGCGACGGCTGCCGGGCCATCCCACGGTTCCATGATACCGGCATGGTATTCAAAGAAGCCCCGCACATCTGGGCCCATCGCATGCTTTTTGCCCCAAGCCTGCGGCATGAGCATCATCATCGAATGACCGACTTCACGACCGCCGAGAGTCAAAAGTTCAAGGACATTATCCAAGTTGCCCGAGTCGCTCGAACCCTTTTCGAGAATCGGCATGAGCTTCTTGATATCGCTTCCGAAAAGCGGCGATTCCAAATTCTTTTCACGAGCCTTCATCCAGTTGCGGTTACCGCGGATCGTGTTGATTTCACCGTTGTGCGCCATGTAGCGGAACGGCTGGGCAAGCGGCCAGCTCGGGAAGGTATTCGTGGAATAGCGCTGATGCACAACAGCAACGGCACTTTCAAAATTTTCATCGTTCAGGTCCGGATAAAAGACCGGAACCTGCGGGCCTGTCATCATGCCCTTGTAAACGATGGTGCGGGCAGAAAGGCTTGCCACGTAGAAACCGTCGGCGCCATCAGCTTCGAGACCCGATTCATGTTCTGCGCGCTTGCGGATCACGAGAAGAGCGCGTTCCAAAGATTCGCCCGTCAAATCCTTTGTGGACTGCAAGAAGATCTGAGCGATGAACGGCATTTCTGCGCGGGCAGATTCTCCGATTGAAGAAGCCACCACTGGAACGTCTCGGCTTTCGAGAACTTCGAAATTTTCTTCCTTCGCAATCTTTTCGATGAGAGCCATTACATCGCTGCGCTTCTTTTCGTTCTGTGGAAGGAAGAGCATACCGACACCGTAATGGCCGAGTTCCGGAAGATTCATCTTCAAAGATTTCTTAAAAAAGTTATCCGGAATCTGGACGAGCAAACCGGCACCGTCACCGGTATTGACGTCTGCACCCGTAGCACCTCTGTGGAGGAGGTTGCAGAGTACCTTCACGCCTTTCTCAACGATTCCGTGTTCTCGATTGCCATTCATGTTCAGGACAAAACCGACACCACACGCGTCGTGTTCGTTCTGCGGGTTGTATAGACCTTGAGCCTTCATATGTCTCCTTCGTCATCAAAGTGGCTACATCGCCACCTCAATCGTACAGGAAAAAATTATTCGCTCAAAGATTTCGGGTAAAGGGTTTTGGAAATTTTCAACCGACAAAAATGTAACACAAGTATCAGAATGTTACAAAAATGTTGTTTCATTTTTGGAAAAATTTTTGCGTGCTTTTTAAACAAAATCGGCGAAATTAATATCAAAATCGCCAATTTTTAAGCATAGAATTATAGGTAATAGTCTTTTTTGTCGAATACAACAGTCCCCCCCAAAAAAATTTGTCGACTTCTCAGTACACGAATTTCGCAATCAAAAATCCGACTCTTGTCGACACAATCACGCTCGTCAAAACGCCCAAAAGAACCGGGCCTTCAATGCCCAGACTACAAGCCAGCGGAAGCACCGAAACGACCAAATTTACCCCATTTCAATCGACTCTTATTTTTGAAAAAGGAAAAGGCTTTTCTTGCATTCCCTACAAGCCCCTCTAGAATTGATGCTTGTAAGCCACGAAATCGCCGTCAAAGGTCGCATCGTTAGTGGCGAATATATGGCTTAATATAAGACATAAATTCCGCGCGCGTCTTTTCGTCGGTCTTAAAACGCCCCAAAAGTTGCGTCGTGACCATCGATGCGCCCGGTTTTTTGACGCCACGCATGGTCATGCACATGTGGCTCGCTTCGAGAACGACCGCAACGCCTCTCGGTTGCAGGACCTTCTGGATGAGTTCCGCTATCTGGCGCGTCATCCGTTCCTGAATCTGCGGAAAGCGCGCATAGAATTCAACGACACGAGGAATCTTGGAAAGGCCGACCACGCAATCGCCAGGGATATACGCCACGTGGGCGCAACCCGTAAACGGCAAAAAGTGGTGTTCGCACATGCTTGCAAATTCGATGTTCGGCACGACGATCATTTCGTCGTATTTTTCATGGAAACGGGTCTTGAGAATATCTTCCGCCTTGGTGTCGCCGGAAAGACCCGTCATGAGCTCTTGATACATCTTCGCGACACGCTTCGGAGTATCAATGAGACCTTCACGGTGAATGTCTTCGCCCATACCTTCCAAAATCATGCGGAAGCCGTCTTCCATCATCTTTAGATTCATCATGCGGAGAAAGATAACAAAAACAAACCCCTTGTGATATTTCTAAAAATAAATTGACCTATTGCCCCAATATATAGTCGTCCCTTAAAATCCCGCCCAGCCCGCATAACTATTGGGAAAAACTGATTTCTACCCTGTGAAAATATTGCAAGGTTTTCTAAAATATGATTGAAAACCTTGCAATTTTTTATGTACAGACCGCCAAAATCCCACGCACAGACAAGCCTTTTCTGTTCCCTTGAGGAGCAGTTGAACCACAAGCATTCCCTCTACGTTCTCGCGAACAAGATTGACTGGAACAAGTTCGAGACCGAGTTTTCGAAACGGTTTGACGACAAAATGGGTGCGCCGAACAAGCCGATCCGTCTCATGACCGGGCTCATCATCCTGAAGCACATCCGCAACGTATCGGACGAGTCCGTCGTGGAGCAGTTTCAGGAAAACGCCTATTACCAGTATTTTTGCGGAGAACGGTTCTTCTCGACGGAGCAACCCTGCGACCCGAGCGAACTTGTTCACTTCCGGCACATGATTGGCGAAGCGGGCATGGACATGATCCTCAAGGAAAGTATCCTCGTCAACGATGACCACGATAAACAAGGACCGACAGGATGCGGCACGGTCTTTCTTGACACGACCGTGCAGGAAAAGAACATCACGTTCCCTACAGACGCCAAACTTGCGAACAAGATAATAGAACAGGTACAGAGGATCGTGGAAGAGCATGATCTTCCGCAAAGACAGTCCTACAAGAGAACCTTGAAGAAGGTCCATCGTGACCAGCGTTTCCGCAATCACCCGAAGAACGGCAAGAAGGCTCACAAGGCAGATCGCAGGCTGAAGACAATCGCGGGACGGCTCGTCCGTGAATTAGAGCGAAATCTCGCCAGCAAGAACTTGTTGAACACGTACAAAGAAAAAATCGAGCTTTTCAAAAAAGTTCTGGCACAGAAGAAATGCGACAAGGACAAGGTCTATTCGCTTCACGAACCCGAAGTAAAATGCATCGGCAAGGGCAAGGAACACAAGAAATACGAGTTCGGCAACAAGGTGTCAATCGCCCGGAGCTACAGCGGCATCATTGTCGGCGCGGTCTCGTTCCGGGACGAGTATGACGGACATACGATAGACGATACGCTTGACCATGTTGAACAAATGCTTGGATTCAGGCCGAGCCAGGCCGCATGCGACCGAGGCTACCGCGGACAAAAGGAATCCGGAACGACAAAGATCGTGATACCGGACGTCCCGAAGAAAAACGCGACTTACTACCAGAAGGAAAAGGCTCACAAGCTTTTTTGCAAGAGGGCAGGCATCGAGCCTATCAACGGCCACCTGAAAAGCGACCACCGTATGGGTAGAAATTTCTACAAGGGAATCTTTGGCGACATGCTCAATGCAAAGCTTGCAGCAGCGGCGTTCAACTTCAAGAGGGCCATGAGGCGCTTTTTTGTCCTGTTGGAATGGCTATACTGTTGCTTCCTTTGCCGGGAAGGGGTGAATAAAAACGGCGAACCTCCTTATCCTGCGCTCGCGAAGTGACTTTTTAAGGGTCAACTATATACATTTCGGATAGGATTTTAGCAACAAGAAGGTAAAATGATTTCAGAAGGATTGTTGACAGCCCCTCCTATTGCGCGGCCCCGACTGGTCGGCAACTCCTCGACCATCCGCGAATTCGGGAAATCGTTCAGGTATTTCGCTGAAGTCAACTTCGAAATGGATTTGTTGTCTCCAAAGATCGACGCTCTCCTGTTTGCGTTGGCGTCCCCAGCGTGCTCCGCTTTGGTACAAGCTCATTCGCAGATGCGGCATCTTGTTCACGAATGTCAGCGCGGATGCGTCCACGCGTTAAACGACTTCCTGTAACGTTCTCCGCCAGATTCCGTGCTGATCTTGAGGACTTCGTCCCTGTCGAGGTACTTGCAGAGTTGCGCGAAGACCGGCTGTCCGGTAAAAAATGTACTTTTGACCATAGCGTTTTGTTTTTGTTTGTTTTGTGGTAATTACAAAGTAAAAACAAAACGGGCAGGTTCTTCGTCTGAGGAACCTGCCATTTTTATTTTTGGCTATATTTTTACCGGACACGAATAATTTTTTCAACTAAGGAACCGCGCTTTTACTGTCAAAAAATTTCCGACCGCCTTAGTTGCGATAAGCAGCAAAACGTAATTTACGCCTTTTCCTTGTATCCGCACTTAGGACAAACGCCATTTTCGTTCAGGGCAATTCCGCAGAGAGGGCAGCGCTTGACCGTGCCTGCAACAGGGAATTCCTGGGAAGCGGCATTCACTCCGCTGGTGAAGGTGATCTTTGCAATGTTCAGCTTCGTTTTCAGAAGGTCATAGACAATCTTGATCATGCCTTCCACCGTCATGGTCTCCTTCGTCACCACCAGGCGGCAATCCGGGTAAGCCGTAGCAAGATCCGTCTTGAATGCAGGCCCCTTCATCTTGTTTTGCGGGTGGCCGTTTTTGATGCCCTGCTTTTCGTAAACGTCCAGAATCGCGGGGAGCAGCGGATCGTCTTCTCGCAAAATAAGGGCGTGGTCGAAATTCCGCAGAATATCCCAGGCCGTCTTCTGGATTTCGTTGCAGGGAAACACCATGTTCACCCCCGCGTCGATGGAATCCTCCACTTCGATGGTCAGGACTCCCGTGTGGCCGTGAAGGTACTGGGCCTCTCCCTTGAAACCGTAGAAACGGTGGGCGTACTGCAGGCTGAATGTTGTATAACTTCTCATATTGCCTCCTTGTTCGCATGGCGAACGCTGATAGTTCTATAAAGTGGCCGGTTTTTTCCGACAGAAAAAGCCGGTTTCTTCATTGAACTTTTTCCTTATGCGACCGACTTCAGGGCCACATGGTTAAAATATATCTCCGAGGGTGCGGTTGTCAAGAGATGAGTTCCTGCGAGCGGCCCTTGCCATCCATCGACAGCGAGTTCGACAGCCTCGAGGCAAGCATCCGGCGGCTGTACCAGTCGATAACCGCGGTCAGGTACACGAACCCGTGCTTGAGCCGGATGTAGGTAATGTCGGTACTCCACACCTGGCTCACGTGCGTAACCTTCACGCCCCGAAGCAGGTAGGGAAACTTACGGAGCATCGCATTGGGCATGGTCGTGCGGGTGCGCTTGGATGTTTCGGAGATGCTTTCGCGGCTGCCGACCGGCTTAAATCGCAAGAAATTCAACCATCAAACAATCGGACGCTTAAAAAACTGTCGGATTTTTTCTATGTCGCGAGTCACCGTCAAAGAGAGCATCAGTAAAATGCGCGCCTTTTGCGGGTTCAAAGAACCTGCCGCTATGAAGCCGAATTTTAAATCTTCGACTTCACCGCCTTCCGTGTAAACGCCGCCGTAAGGACACCGTGTAGAACGCACCATCAAAATTCCCTGCTTTACCGCTTTTTCAGCCAGCTGTTGCACAGCGCCATAAAGGTTTCCCCCGCCAACGCCCGCAAGCACAATGCCGTCGTAATGAGCATCGATAAATGCCTGTATCGGGAGCGTAGAAGCTCCGCCGTAGCCGTAAACGATTCCCACGCGCGGAAGTTTCAAAAGTTTTCGCACGTCAAATCCTGCGCTTAAACCGTGTGGCACGCGAAAGTCCGTTTTTACCGCATCCAAAGCGTCGAGCGCGTGGCTGTCTTTTTTAAAAGCTTCGCTCGCTTCAAAAATTTTTTGACCGAGGCAAAGCAAAACTTCGCGACCCGCATTCGTTGCGCTTACCGCCGACTTCACTGCCACAAGCAAATTCGCAGGGCCATCCGCATCCACGGCATCCGAAGGGCGCATGGATCCGACAAGGACAATCGGCTTTGGGCTGTGCACGGTCAGATTCAAAAAGAACGCGGTTTCTTCCATCGTATCGGTGCCGTGAGTGATTACCACACCGTCCACGTCTTCTAACGCGAGAACTTCATCCACGCGTTTAGAAAGCGCAAGCCAAATGGATTCATCCATATCTTGCGAACCGATATTGCAAAACTGCTCATATTCAAGCGAAGCAATTTCTTTTAAACCGGAAACAGCTGCAAGAATATCTTCGATCGAAGTTTTCCCCGCTTCGTAGCCGTTCCCCGACGATTTTCCGGCGATCGTTCCGCCCGTCGCAATGATTCGGATTTTAGACGCCATTTACTTTCCAAACGGCATAATCAAAATTCTTGAATTCCGTTTATGATTGTAATGGTCACGCTTGGTCTTTGGCAAGTCTTCGAGAGTACCGTCCCTAAAGCCCAGTTGGTAGAACCAGTCGAGAGCCTGCGTCGTGAGCAAAAAGACCATGCGATAACCACGCATACGGGCTGTCGCCACAAGGTGACGCACAATCGCCGCGCCGACACCCGACTTGCGGTAGTTTGCCGCTACGGCAATCGCCGCGACTTCTGCCGTGTTGTCTTCGAAAGGATGCAAAGCGCCGCTACCGTGAATGGCGTTGTCTATCGCGTACACCACGTAATCCTGCAACTTGTCGGAAATCGATTCCTGTGTTCTCGGAATCAAGTAACCCTTGGTAATGTAATCCTGCATAATACGCAGAATATCCGGAATGTCATCGATCGTCGCCGGACGAATACTCGAATACTGATTCGCGTACACCATGGTACCGTCACCGCGGCTCGAGAAGACTTCCTGCAGAACGCTGCCCTGCGTTTCACCGCTCACCAAATGCACTCGGTTTGCTCCCGCCTTGCAAGCGCAAATCGCATTCTTCAAATAATCAACCTGGGTGTACGTGAGCTTTTCCGGATTCAGGTCCAGAATTTCCTGAGCCTGTTCAATATCCAAAGCCGAAATCACACCGCTTGCGGTCACGTCCAAATACTTGGTATTCTTTCCGGTCGTAAGGCCGTCTGCACAAATGCCATTTTCACTGCCAATGAAAAAGAGCTTTCCCACCGTCAAATATTTGCAAAGTTCCATCGCAAGTTCGGTACTCGAAATATTATACGCGTGACCGATCTTGTTCCAGCCGATCGGCGGAATAATGGGAATGTAGTCTTCCGAAAGAATGTGTTCAATGATATTCTTTTCGATGCGCTCAATGCGACCAGTGCGCATGTAGTCCACACCGTCGATAATACCCATGCTGCGCGCGGCAACCCAGTTGCCCTGCATACCGTGGCAACCACCGGCCGTTAAATGGCTCATAATGCGCTGGGCAGCACCCAAAGAAGCCTGTTCCACAAGCGGCAAAGCTTCTTCATTCGTGAGGCGTACACCGTTATGAAATTCCGAAGAAATTTCCCAAGCCTTGAGCTGACGGTCAATGCTCTTACGCGTACCGGGAACAATCAAGATTTTGACACCGATCTTGTGCAAAAGCGTAATATCTCGAATCAGCACGGGGAACAGCGGATGATCCATCAGGCTGTCTTCGATTTTCAAAATGAAGAGCTGACCCTTGAAACGGGTAATGTAACCGAAGACTTCGCGAATAAATCCGGCGACTTCGATATTCTGCACATTCAGATGTTCAATACCATTGTTCATACGACTAATATAATTTTTCCACTTTGCCTTTAAAACAAGAACCCGCCATTAGGCGGGTTTTTGTAAAGCTTTTATCGAAGATTAAGCCTGCGGGGCTTCTTCCGAAGCGGCTTCTGCTGCCTGCTGGGCGGCGAGAGCCTTCTTGAATTCTTCGACGGTTGCGATGTATTCGTCGATCTTGTCGTCTCGGGAATCCAAGTGATCCAAAATGATCTTCGTGTGTTCTTCGTTAAAGACCGTCTTGAGCTGGCGATTCGCGTGACCCTTGTAACCCCATTCCTTGATACGCTCATCCGTCAGAATGTAGCTGTCCTGAAGAGACACAAAGTGCATCGGGCCCTGGACCGCGATGTTCTTTTCGAGAGTCATGCATTCCGGTTCTTCTGCACCCGGGGTAGCCATGTAGTTCTGAATATGACGGGAACGGACATCCTTCGTATTCATGATCTTCATGTAGCCCATGATCAGGTACTTGTCTTTATAATCTGCATCGCCGCCTTCATAGCGGGTGCCGAAGAGGATGTAGCGGCTCTTGTTCGTCTGAACGATCTTGTTGATCTGCTTGACGTTGCAGCAAGACATGAAGCCGTAGGTAGAAGTTTCGTAGTTCGGTTCCGAAAAAGAACCCTTTTCGTTTTCATTCAACTGGTCACGGACCGGGACAACGGACAAGCGGCTGGTTTCCACATAGAGCAAACTACCCGTGTTCTTACCACGGAAGCCTTGCCAGCCGGTTAAATTAATTTGAATTTGCGGCATAAATTCGTCCTTTCCTCAGAGTAAAAGAATTAAAAGCGGACCAAGGGTGGTTCGTTTTTCAACAGCAAGATATAAAATTATAGGTTAAAAAGACAAATTTTTTGAAAAAACATCTTTTTCGCCGAAAAATATCGCTCCTCGGCTAAAAAATTCAGGCGTATCGGTCGTCAAAAACTCCACTTTTCCCTGTCGAGTGAGCCTTTTTTCGATTTCCGGATGCCTTTTGAGGTAATCTTTGGTTTTTTGAGCAACAATTTCTCCCTGGGACACCACCCGAACCCCTTGCGGAACGACCGACTGAATGACCGGCAAGAGCAACGGATAATGGGTACAGGCGAGCAAAATAGCGTCGATTTCAGGATCTTTTAAAAGCAGACGTTCAATGTCCCGCTTGACAAAAAAACGGGTTCCCTCGCTCTCGATTTCTCCGTTTTCGACGAGAGTCGCCCACAAAGGGCACGCCTGCTGGGTCACCTTCAACTGAGGAAAAAAGTGCCCGATTTCGAGCGGATAGCTCCCTGAAATGACCGTTCCCGCCGTTCCGAGGACGCCCAAATGGCCCGTTTTAGAAAAAGAACCTGCCTCTTCGGCGGTAGGACGAATGATGCCGAGGACGCGGTTGCTCGGGGCGATTTTGGGCAGGTCGTGCTGCTGGATGGTTCTGAGCGCCCGTGCCGAAGCCGTGTTGCAGGCGAGGATCACGAGCGGACATCCGCGGTTAAAAAGAGCCTTGACCGCTTCGAGCGTGTAACGATAAATGGTTTCAAAGGTGCGGGAACCGTATGGGGCGCGAGCGTTATCGCCCAGGTACGTAAAGTCGTATTCCGGAAGCGCCTTGCGCAGTTCGTGAAGAATCGTGAGACCGCCAAATCCCGAATCGAAGACTCCGATCATGTTTACCTCCGCATGCGGGACTGCACCTTGCGAATAGAATCCTTGGCGAATTCTCCCGGCAAGAGCTCTCCCGGCGAAGTGCGAAGGTCATCTTGATTGCGAAAACGCGCCTTGGACGGAGCGTTCATCTTCGCGACTTCCTTTTGAAGTTCGCTCAGGTACTTTTCCCAGTCCTGAATGGACTCGTCGAGTTCCCCGCGCGTTTGCAACATGATATCGCGGAGCTGTTCAAGTTCACGCATCTGGTCGCGCTTCATAATCCAAAGCTCTTCTTCTTCGGGCATGCGCTCGATGTTAAAGAGCAAATTCAGATACTTGTTTTCGGCGGCGATGTAAGCGGAGTAAGCTTCCTTGTACATGTAGGCACGGTCTTCGGCCATCGTCTGCTGCGCGGACTTGGTGCCCGAGCAAGCGGAAAGCAGGGCGAACGTGCCTACAAAAAAGAATGGTACAAGGGACGTTCTCATTTTTCCACCGGAGTCGTTGCACCGTACGTATAAAGGCGTTCAAGGCCTGTGCTGCTGCGGAACGTCGCCGTGTCACCGGTCTTTGCGTTCACCATCGTATGCACGCCATGCTTGATTTCCTGTTCCTGGCAAGGAATGCCGTTTGTCGGATCGATCGCAACACGGTAAGCCGTTTCATATTCCGCCGAAAGCCCCTTGTTGTAAGCCTGGAACTTTTCGGTGCCTATCTTGCTATTCACGTGCTGTTCCCAGATGTAGTACGGGAAATTTTCCTTTTCCTTGATGTACACCGTGTAGTTCAAGCATTCGCGCTTGTCTAAAGTCTGGAAGCCGCTCGTGACCACGGAGTCAATCTGGATTAAGCCGAACTTGAGACGTCCGCGTTCTTCGAGAATCTTTGTGATGTTTCCCTTGGTGGGAACCGGGCCTTTGAGCAGATGCGTCATTTCGTAGCGGTGGCGTTCCTGACGTTCCAAGTGCTTGATGTAGTCCGGGTTCAAAAGCTGGTTGCGCCAACGCTGCGGCATCGGAATGCGGTAGAGCAGGGAGTCGAATTCGTCAAAGCCTTGGATGCTCACCGTGCGAAGGTCCACGCCTTTCGTTTCGACTACCGGAAGCCTCCACTGGAGTTCCGCCGGGTGCGAATTTTTGAGGTAGCCGCGGGAATTGTCAATTTCGAAGCTGCGACGGATGACCGTGGTGTCGCCATTCTGCGAATAGTCCAGGTGAACGTAGTCGGCGGTAATCGTTCCAACGCGTTCTACGCCTGTTAAGTCAAACGTAGAATAAATACTTTCGACATAAAGTTCTACAGGAACCGTTTCCGAGAGCTTGTAATTCACTTCAACTTCCGAGGAACAAGCCATCAAGGAAAGAGCCGCTAAAGCGAGGATGCTGTACTTCATTCTTCTCCGTCAATTTTTTCGCTGTTGAGCACGACGCGAATCTGCTTTTCGAGGAGGAGCGCATCCGAATCGGCATTGATAAATCGAACCTTAAAGTTTCCTTCTTTCGCTCTAAAGATTTCTGCCGCATTGGCAATGCCTCCCTTACGAGCCGAAGAAACGAGAATCGTATAGGAACCTTCCTTTGCATTCACTTTGCTCGTTTTGGAAGAAATCTGCTTGCCGTCCGCACTCAAGACTTCCCACTTGATTTTCGAAAAGTCAAAGTTCTTGCCGTAGCGGAACTGCATCACGAACGGATCGGAACTGTGGAAGACACTGCCCGTGTCCACGACGACAGCACGGTTCGAAATAAAATCCTTACCCGTCACAATCGACATCGGTTCCGAAGAACAGGCCGCAAGAATCAAACCTGCAGCGAAAGCCAGTAAAAGTTGAAGTTTTTTCATTGTTTCCCCTATGATTTAAAACCAGAAGCGCAAGCCGAAGCGCACATAAAAGTCCGGCAGTTGCCAATCGGATTTATGGTCGTCATCATACCACATGTAGTGATATTCTCCGACCGGATTGAGTTCGATGTAAAATTCCAGAGGGACCGGCTTCGGGAATTCCCAGCCCCAGCCGCCCACGATACCCGCGCGGAACGCCAAACCGGATTCCGAATCATACTCATTGCCGAGTTCATCAAAAAGATCCGATTGCCACCAGCCCATACCAGCTGCAGGACCAAAATAAAGGCTCATACGGCCGTACTGCTGCGGTAGCGGAATCACATCGTAAAGATGCCAGTAATAGCCCAGGTAAACACCCAAGGAATTATCGTGCTTGCTAAATTCAAAACTCGTGTAAAGATCGAGCGTGTTCATTGCACCATGGCGAAATTCCAAATCCAAGCCGGCATGTTCACCGCTGTTCCCGCCCTGAAGCCATCCGCCGACAGCCATATTCTTATCTTCCGAACCGACTGCGGCAAAGGTAATGCCTGTGGCGAGCATAATTCCTAGAATCCACTTTTGAAGCATACACGTTACCTCGTTACACGGGAAAATTACAAAATTACACGCGCTTTAATTCGAGGAACATTTCAAAATGCGGGGTCTGCGGGTAAAAGGCAAAGCCTTCTGCGTTCAAAATTTTGTAACCAAAATTTTCAGAAAGCAGTCTAAAGTCCCGAGCAAGAGTTGACGGGTCGCAAGAAATGTAAATCCATTTTTTCGGATTCGCCTTGGCGATCGCTTCGAGGGCGCTGCTCGGAAGCCCTGTGCGCGGCGGATCTACAATCAGAACGTCTGCGCCCGAAGCATCATTTTGAGCGAGCCAGTCTTCGGCAGGGGAAGAAACATTGTGCGCTTCGGGTACATTTTTGTTCGCATGGAAAAGCGCCTTACCTTCACGTTCCACGGTGACGATCTTTTTGAAATTCTTTTTTAAGACCGTGGCAAAAAATCCGACGCCGCTGAAAAGGTCAATCAGATATTCCCCAGTTCCCGCCGCCTTTTTGACCGTTTCCACAAGTTCCGGGAGAACTTCTAAATTCGACTGGAAGAAGCAAGCGGAATCCATCGAAATTTTGGCGTCGCCGATTTGCACGGAATTCATGGCGCACTTTTCAAATTCCGCAGGCGACATGCCTTTGTAGTAGTAAGAGATTTTTCCGCTGCCGTTATCGAAAACGGAAAGTTCCGGCACATTCGGGAATGTGTTTGCGGCAAGAGCCTTGTTGAGCGCAGGCGTTAGAACTTTGCACTGCGCAACAGGAATCACATTGTGGCTTTGCGTTTCACGGAATCCCCAGCCTTTGCCGATGCGGACAAGGCGTGCCCGGTTGCGGTAGCCGTAAGGCTTTCCAGAATGGATTTTCCAACTTGCAGGGAGTTCCGTTTTGGCAAAACGGCGGAACAGTTCTTCGATCGATTTGCGGTACGCTTCCAGCTGAAATTCAAAAGTCGCATGCTCCATGGAGCAGCCACCGCACTTGCCGTAAAATGGGCACTGCGGTTCTGTGCGAAATTCCGAAGGCTCTAAAATCCTTTTGGCAAAGCCTTTGGCAAAATCCTTTTTGTTCTGCGAAAGAACGACTTCGGCAAGTTCGCCCGTTAATGCGCCCGAAACAAAGCAGACTCGGCCATCTTGCAAATGGGTCAAAGCGTCACCGCCTTGCGCCATGCGTTCCATGCGAAGCGTTACCGTTTCTGCAGGTGCGGACTCTTTAGAAAAGTTCCGTTTATGCGAACGGCGAAAATTCATGAAGCAGACTCCGTCGGAGTTTCCACGTCGGCAAGGAAGAGGCTCGGATCACCGGTAAAAACCTGCGGAGGGCGTTCAAAATCCAACGTCGGAACGCTTGCAATCAAGGCCTTGGTGTAAGCGTGCTGTGGATTTTTTAAGACTTCCGAGGCAACTCCTTTTTCGACTTCACGACCCTTGTACATCACAATGACGTTATCTGCAAAAGAACGTACTGTCAAAAGATCGTGCGAAATAAAGATGATCGAAATGCCGAGTTCCTGGCGAAGCTTTTCAAGCAATTTTAAGACTTGAGCCTGAACGGAGACGTCGAGAGCGCTTGTGACTTCGTCCGCAATGATTACCTTGGGATCGACCATCAAAGCGCGGGCAATTCCGATGCGCTGACGCTGGCCTCCCGAGAATTCATGCGGATAGCGTGACAGCGAATCGTTTGGAAGCCCGACGAGATCGAGTTCCTTTTTCGCCTTTTCCAAGGCTTCGCTTTTGGAAGTTCCACGGGCGATCAACGGATACGTTAAAATCTGCGCAATCGTCTGGCGAGGATTCAAACTGGAATACGGATCTTGAAAGACCATCTGCACGGACTTGCGCACCTGTGCAATGGCTTTTGCCGAATTCACGTCGACTTCTTTTCCGAAGACGGAATAGGTTCCGGAATGCCACGGCAAAAGGCCCACCAGAGCCTGCGCTAGCGTACTTTTTCCGCAGCCCGATTCCCCGATTACCGCCAAAATTTCTCCTTCTGCCAAAGAGAAGGAAACATTCTGGACTGCTTTCAAATAATCGGAAACACGGGAAAATACCCCACTGCGCATGGGATAGTAAACGGAAATTTTCTCAACACGCAGAGCTTCTTTCATTTTAAGATTCGGAATCCTTTTCCGCTTCTTCGTTCAAATCGGAAAGAGCCTTCTGCACATTCTTTTCGGTATCCGAAAGGATTGCCTTGCATTCGCGCAAAAGCTTGGTCGCTTCTTCTACCTGACTTGCGAGTTCGTCAACGCTCACATCGCTCTGGTCGATTTTGGAAAGGATTTCTTCCAAGCGATTCATCGCGTTCTGATAGCGGTTATTTTGTTCGCTCATGCAAGCTCCTTGGAAACTTCTTTGGCAAAATCGGAAAGGCTCGGATCGCGAGCGCCCATCACAAGTATCGTGTCACCGGGTTTTGCAAACTTGGCCATTTCGACGCCACAGGCAGAACGGTCTGCGACAAAGTGGGCATCCACATTCTTGGCCTTTAGATCGCTTGCGAGATCTCCCGAAGAGATGTCTCGGGTCACGGTTCCGCCCGCGTAATAAATTTCACTGAAGAAAACACTGTCCTGTTTGCGGAGAGCGCCTGCAATCGAAGCGACCAGATCGTTACGCAAAAAACGGGTCGGGCCAAATCCATGCGGCTGGAAGTAGGCGATGACGCGGCCCTCGGTAAAGTCTTGGGCAGCAGAAATGCTCGCTGCGATTTTCGCAGGATTGTGGGCGAAGTCATCGACCACGGTCACGCCGTTAAAGGTTCCAAGGATTTGATGGCGGCGATGGATGCCCTCGAAGGATTCGAGCGCATCCGCACACTTGCGAAGTGGGACGCCGATGCGCACCGCGACGGCGATCGCCGCAAGAGCGTTCATCATATTGTGATGTCCGGGCAGTGGGACTTTGAACTTGACAAGCTCTCCTCGGTAATGCACGCGGAACGTGATGGAGTAGCCTTCCGGCCTAAAATCGGAGCCTTGAATTCCGCATTTCGATTCGAGTCCAAAATCGTCCAGGTGATTTACACTATAAGCTTCGGCAAGCTCGTCGGCTTCGTTCACAATGAGCGTTTTATTTTTGCTCGTCACATTGTGCGAAAATTCAGCAAAAATCTTTTGTAATTCGGAAATTTCCTTGTGGTCCTTTCCAATGTTCAAAATCACGCCGATTTCTGGAGAATAGCGGACAAGAGTTCCATCGCTTTCATCGGCTTCGGCAACGAGCCATTCGCCTGTGCCCGCGACGCCGTTTCCGATCTTGCCCTGCTTTTCGAGCGTCACAAGACCCGCGCCCGAAAGAATCGAAGGCGAGAGCTTTGCGTCATTCAGAATATGCCAGATCATACCGGTCACGGTGCTTTTACCGCTCGTACCGCTGACGCAGATCGTTTTGGTGCTTTCCGAAATTTTGGCGAGCATTTCGCTGCGATGCATACGGGGAACATTCAGTTCAAGTGCCCGTTTTAAATCCGGGTTGGATTCTTCAATGGCCGTACTGACGACTATCGCCGTCAATTTTTCGTTCACGCCAGAGCCATCTTGAGGAAAGCACTTGATGCCTTCCGCTTCGAGCTGAGCGCGAACCTTGTCGCCATCGGCGCTCGAAAATTTACGGTCCGAACCGGAAACAGAAAAACCTTTTCCGGCCAAATATTGAGCGATCGCGCTCATGCCAGAGCCTGCGACGCCTACAAAAAAGAACGACTGATCTTGAGAAAGTTTCATCTTTATTCCAAATACGCAGGGTCGATTGTCGGTTCGTATCCGGTCACCGTATCCGAGGCTTTTTTCACATAGACTTCGCCACGTTTTTCGGCTTCGCGCTTAGCTTTCTTTTCCCGTTTTTCCGCTTCGATCGCCTTGCGCTTTTTGATGCGTTCCTTTTTCATCGCCAAGCGTTCGGCACGCGTTAAACGTTCCTTCACCGGTTCTTCTTCGTAATCGGATTCCTCTTCTTCGATCGGATCTTCTTCCAAATACGGATGGTTGACTTCCGCTTCGTCAAAGTCGCGGAAGCTCGAATCTTCATCGAACGTCGGAGCCTTCTGCAAGCATTCCTTTTCAAGGAATTTCACAGCCTTTTCAAAAGGTTTTTCGAGAGGCACCGAGAACGTCATCTTCTTACGCGTTTTCGGATGCACGAACATGATTTCGACCGCCTGCAAAAGCTGCGCCGGAGCGATTTTCAAAAGTTCTTCCGCAGTATCGTGGTAAAGCGGCGGAATGCGGTGCAACGAAGCTTCTCGGCCTTCATAAATGGGGTCGCCCACAATCGGATGTCCTGTATAACGGGAATGTACACGAATCTGGTGAGTACGGCCCGTATCCAGTTCATATTCCATGAGCGTCGCAATCGCAAAAAATTCCTTCGCCTTGTAACGCGTCTTCGCATACTTTCCATCGCGGACAACCGCCATGCGCACGCGAGACTTGGGATCGCGTCCCACCGGCAATTCGATTTCTCCAGAAAGATCGCGCGGATGTCCCCAAATCAAAGCTTCGTACTTGCGGTGAAGCGTTCTCGTTTCAAGCTGCTTTGCGAGACTGCGGTGCGCCTTGTCGTTCTTGGCGACAACCATTAGGCCCGGCGTATCCTTGTCCAGACGGTGAACAATCCCCGGACGGAGCGGACCGTTCACGGTCGAAAGCTTATCCTTAAAGTGGTACAGAAGTCCAGCGGCGAGAGTTCCCGAAAGAGCGCCTGCGCCCGGGTGTACTACCACTCCGCGCGGCTTAAAAATCACAGCCACATCGTCATCTTCATAGACGATGTTCAGCTTCATCTTTTCTGGCTTCAGTTCTGAGGCTTCCTTTTGCGGAAGAGCGTCGAGGGCAACGAGCATGCCTTCGGTCAATCGCAAATTCTTTTTGGCGACAGAACCGCCCGCGACGACGTGACCTTCCGTGATGAGCTTTTGGACATCCGTGCGGGAATAATCCTTCAGCTTTGCCTGAAGGAACTTGTCTAAGCGTTCCCCGACATCCTTTTCGGAAATGACAAACTTAGGAAACTCAGGAGAGGGATTCTTCGTTGTTTTCTTCTGCATTCGAACCTGCTGGATTATACGCAATCCATTTATAGATTACCGGGGAAATAAGGACCAGAGCCACACCGACCGTAACACAGCAATCGGCAAAATTGAACGTGGGCCAACGCTGCATAATAAAATCCGGGAAATCGCAGTCAATAAAGTCCACCACCTTACCGATGCGGACGCGGTCTGCCAAATTTCCAAGCGCCCCGGAAAGAATCATCGCAATTCCCGTGCGCACCAAAAAATCGCCCTGCTTGACCGAACGGTAAAAGCTGAACAGCACCACGACGGCGACAAGGGAAATGACCAAAAAGAAAACTGTCGGAGAGAGGAACGGCAAAAGATCCTGCGGACGGCTGCTGAACGCGGCGCCAAAGTTATACGCCAAACGGAATTGCAGCAAGTCGCCGATTACCGGCACGATTCTTCCGGTCGGAAAATCTTCGCTCGCTTCGAGATACGCCACCGCCCAGATCTTTGTCGCTTGATCGACAAAGATGGATGCGAAAATAAAGGCAAGGTGGAACTTCCACGACTTCAAAAGACGAAAACGTTCACTCATACACCATCCCTCAAAGCTTCGAAAGTCTTCCTGATCCAGGAATTGGAATAGAAGTGAAGCGTCGTTGACTTGATGATATCCTTTACGTCGTCACGGGTAATCTTGACCTTGTGATCCTTATCGAAAAGATGCGAGCAGTCGCCCATGATCGAAAGGTTCTTGGCCGCCATAAAAAGCGGCCAAAGGCAGAAGAGTCGAATCTGCGGATTGCGACGCGGAAGCGTCACCGTGTATTCGATTGCATCCGACAAATGCTTCCAGGCTTCGCCGACGAGTTCTTTCATGACCGAAGCACGCGCCTTGCGGTCTGCATTCGGGGCAAACATCGCCGGGGAACTTTCAAAACCGTGACAGTGGCAGATCATTTCCGGAACAAAGCAAACCTTGCGTTCGGAATCTTCACGCACGTCCTTGATGATGTTCGTGAGCTGCAAGGCAAGTCCAAAGCTCACGTCATAGGTCTGGAGCTTATAAAGTTTTTCTTCGGTAATCGCCGAGTTTTTGGCGGCAAAAACTTTGGTCAAAAGTTTACCGACGATTCCTGCAACGTAATAGCAATAGCGCGAAAGGTCTGACATCGTTTCGAGGGTAAACCATCCCTTTTCAAGCGATGCGCTCATCTGCTGAATGGAACTTGCCATGCCTTCGCACATTTCGACGACCGTGTCACAGACCGGCTGCACATATTCCTTGTCCAGAGTCCAGAGCAGCGGAACGACCGTCTGGGAATGCAGGCAAAGGTCGTAATTCGGATCATCGGAATTTTTGAAATATTCCGGGAGAGCCTTCACAAAGGCTTCCGTCGCAGAGTCCACATCGGCGTCTTTCGCAAAGATCGCAGAGAAGAGTCCGAGAAGGCGAAGCTTGTCGTCTTTGGGAAGATTCGCATCGTCTTCGACCGTATCCGCCATGCGCAGATACAGGTAAGCGAGAAGCACCGACTTGCGCAGGTTTCCAGAAAGGCGGTTGATATTCAGCGCAAAAGTACGCGACACGAGCAAAAGCATCTTGTCGGCATACTGGAACGCGTTCTTGATTTCTGTCGCGTTAAGCTTGCTCATAAGCAGATCTTTCCTTTTCCGCGGCGATTTCCATTTTAGATCTTTCTCGCAAATACTTGAGCAGTTGCTTTTCGGATTCCGCCTTCTTCATCGCGTTGCGGAAAGCCCAAGCCGTGTGGCCGTTAAGGTCATCTTCCGAAAGCGGACGTCCGAGCTTGCTGTAGTATTCGCTCTGCTTTTTATATTCCAAAAAATACGCATTGACCTGCAAGCGGTAAATGCCATTCATCGCAAATTCCGTCAGGGGCTTGACCACTATCAGGAAGGCGAGGAACATAAAAACGAACCAGTACGGAACCGAAGGGAAGAGCGAGAAAAGGCTCGCTGCCGACGAAAACGCCGCCAAAACGCCTAAAATCACCAAAAAGAACAAAGTTCCGAGTCTTAAAAGTGGCTTTTTGGACCACCACTCGGGGACGTAGCACCAGTTTTTTCCCATGCGAATTCGACGTTTGAGCGCAACCGGGTAAGCCAAAAAGCGGGCCCACAAGAACAGTGTGACCCAGAAAATGGGGGGCAGCCAAAAGAACGCCCCGACAGAGCAGATGTAATCCATCATATTCGCAATAATAGTTAAATTATAGAGCATGAATCCGCAACTTGAGAAATGTTTGGAACTTTTGCACGGCAAGATTTCTGATGCCGTCTACAATGATTTATTTGCGAATTTGGAGCTTTCGAATGTAACCGATCGCCGTGTCTCCGTCCTGTTCCCTGCGGGCAAGGATGTGAAGGCGTATTTGCCGTATAAGGTCCTTTTGGAAATGAGCTGGCAGGAAGCGACCGGCCAGCATCTTGAATTTGAATTTCAGCACCCAGAAGCCAACCCTTCCGTTTCGACCCCGACAAACGAATTTTGCCAATCGATTAAACTCGCGGAAGAATTCAGCTTCGAAAACTTTGTGGTCGGCGACAAGTCGAAACTCGCCTTTAGCGCAGCCTTTGCCGTTGCCGAAAATCCGGATCACAGCAAGTACAATCCGCTGTTCATCTACGGAGCTTCGGGTCTTGGCAAAACGCACCTTTTGCAGGCGATTGGCAATTACATTCTGGGCAATGCGACGGGCAAGGTCGTCCGTTACATCCCGGCAAACGACTTCCAGCGCGAATACACGGAAAGCATTCGAAACGGTAACACGAACGAATGGTCTTCCTTCTACCGCAATGATGTGGACGTCTTGTTGATTGACGACATTCAAAACTGGAGCGGTTCGACCGAAACCCAAAACGAATTCTTCCACATTTTCAACACGTTGCACCAGGCGGGCAAGCAAATCGTTCTGACCTCCGACGCCCCAGCAGCCGAAGTCAAGAGTCTTTCCGACCGCCTCGTGAGCCGTTTTTCTTCGGGCCTCACCGTCGACATTCAGCCGCCGGCGCTCGAAACGCGCGAAGCCATTCTCCGCAAAAAGGCGATTAACAGCCACCTGGACATTTCCGACGACGTGTTCGCCTACCTCGCTGAAAACATCGAAGGCAGTGTGCGACCGCTCGAAGCGGCGATCGTTCGCCTTGCGATGCAGTCGAGCCTTTTGAAGCAGGACATCAGCATTTCGCTCGCCCGCCAGGTCGTCGCAGACATTATCCCGAACATCAAGCGTCGCGTCGGAATCGAATCCGTGATTCACGCCGTTTCGCAATACTTTGAAGTTCCGGAAGACAAGCTTTTGGAAGCGGGCCGCGGTACAAAGGAGGTCGCCCACGCTCGCCAGGTCGCCATGTACCTGATGAAAACGCTCACGACCCTCAGCTTAAAGAGCGTCGGTATGCGTTTTGGCAACCGCGACCATTCCACGGTCATGCACGCGATTAAAACCATTGAAAACGAAATGAGGGAAGACGCAACGTTCTCGCGTGTGGTCGAAACCTTAAAGGCTAACATCCACTAAAAAAATGCTTTTCGAAGACCTAATCCAGGAACATTACGACTCAAACGAGTATCCCGCTTTAGCGGCTCTTGCCGAAGAATGGGAAGAAACCCGTCCTTTTGAAGGACTCAAGGTTCTGGTCGCAACACCGATCTTCCGAAACAGTCTGGTCCAGTACGAAGCTTTGATTGCAGGCGGAGCCGATCTTTATGCGGGCCGTACTGTCGAAGGTACCGTCGTACCATGCGACGTCGAAATCGTGGAACTTTTACAGGAAAGTGAAATTCCCGTTCTTTCGCCCGAAATGGTTCTGGACATGGAACAGGAAGATGATTATTTCGATCTGATCCTCGACTGCGCTGGACAGTTTTCCGCCTGCCATCCGAGAATCGGATTTGTGGAACTGACAAAGACAGGCGTTCCCTATTACGAAGATGTCGATTTCCCCGTTTTCATTGCCGACAGCGGCATTATTAAGCGGATAGAGACTTCCCTTGGCACTGGCGACGGTTATTTCCGCGGTCTTGAAAAGGCCGGCTATTCGAATTTTGAAAAGAAGAAGTTCGTCGTTTTCGGAAGCGGTAAAGTCGGCTGCGGAATCGCCCTGCAGGGTTTAAGCCGTGGCGCAGAAGTGGTGACGGTTACGGACACCAGCCGTCGCAATACTTCGAACGATTTCATCTTGACCTTGGAAGCGAACGGCATCGAAGTCGTGGACAAGAACGACTCGGCAAAGGTTTCCCAGCGGATTCTAGAAGCGGACTTTGTCGTGACAGCGACCGGTATGAAGGACGCCCTCGCAAGCGAAGCGTTGCAAAGCGCCTTGGCAAACACAAAGGCTGTCCTTGCAAACATGGGCGTCGAAGATGAATTCAGCGAAGACTTTCCGGAAGAACGCGTTCTGAACAAAAAGCTCGCGTTGAACTTTAGCCTAGAAGAGCCTACGCATTTGAAGTACATAGACGCATCCCTTGCGCTGCATGCGGCACTCGGCGAGCGCCTGGTTTTGGAACGCGATGGCGTGATCGACGCGGAAGACGAAAACAGCAAGGGCCTTCGCAATCCACCGGCAGAAATCGAACAAAAACTTTTGGGCATCACCATGCAAAATGGCATCATCGGGGCTGAAATTGCCGAAATGATGGGATTCAAAGAGACTTAAGAGCATGAAGATTATCGACATTCTCAAAAAAAACAAAATGAGCCTTTCTTTTGAAGTTTTCCCGCCAAAAAAGGCGACTAGCTTTGAAAGCGTCAAATCGGCAACGGAATCGATCGCCGCTCTAGGCCCTTCTTTTATGAGCGTGACCTATGGCGCAGGCGGTGGCGTTAGCCAGTACACTTTGGAAATCGCCAAGAACCTGAAGACTAAATTCAACGTATCGATGCTTGCGCACCTGACCTGCGTTTCGAGCAGCAAGGAAACCGTGAAGCAACGCATTGCCGACATGAAGGCGGCAGGCATCAAAAACGTGATGGCTCTCCGTGGCGACTTGACCCCGGAGCTGATTGAAAACAATCGCGAAAAATGCGACTACCATCATGCGATTGAACTCATTCATGAACTCAAGGCCAGCGATGCGGACTTTTGCATTGGCGCGGCCTGCTACCCGGAAAAGCACCCAGAAAGTGCCAACCAGCGCGAAGACATTCAGCACTTGAAGGAAAAGGTCGACGCTGGCGCGGACTTTTTAACGACGCAGATGATCTTTGACAACAACCTCTTCTTCAGCTTCCTCTACAAGCTGCGTGAAGCGGGCGTGACCTGCCCTGTTCTTCCGGGCATTATGCCGATCACGAACGCGAACCAGGTGGAACGTGCGATCAAGCTTTCCGGATCCTTTATGCCGCAACGTTTTAAGTCTCTTGTGGACAAGTTCGGCAGCGATCCGGATGCGATGAAGCAGGCAGGCATCATTTACGCAAGCGATCAGATTATTGACCTTTACGCAAACGGCATTACGAATGTTCACGTCTATTCGATGAACAAGCCCGATGTGGCTGAAGGAATTTTGAAGAACGTTTCTGCAATCCTCGGCAAGAACTTTGTCTAGACTTACCACTTCGCCAAGGCATTGGCAATGATCAGATCCTGTAGTTTTTCGATGGCGCGCGCCTGACCGTGGCGGTCTTCCGTTTCGTTTTGCAGAACGTCATAGGTTCCGTCGGCGGAAAGGTTGTCGCCCTTGTAAATCATCTTTTCTGCCACGTTGTCATAAAAGCGAACGTTTACCTTCATCGTGACGCGGTACGTTTCGACTTCGGAACCGCTGGTGAAGTTTTCTGGTTTGTTCGTATAACTTAACAGGGTGAGTTGAAAGTCCGCATCGGCTTCGGAATTCACCAGGCGAACACTGCCTGCGTTTTTTCGGAAAAGTTTTTCGACGCTGTCCCGGAGCGTATTCGCAAGGACCGGATCCAAAGTCTTGTTATCCACTTCATGAATCTGTACCGTCCGGATATGGCTCGGAAGTGTACTCGCGGTAAAGCTGTAGCAACCGCACAAGGCGAGCAGGGGAAGCAACGTGAAAAAGAGGAGTTTCAAACGATTCATGTTTCCAAAGATAAATTCTAAATACTAGATTTTGCCCGTACCAAACTTTAAAGAGGCATCCCATGCTTGATATTCGTAAAATCCGTGAAAATCCGGATTACTATCGTGAAGAAACCAACAAGAAGTACACGACCGTCGACATCAAGGACGTCTTGGCCATCGACGAAGTGCGTCGCCCGCTCCTGACCGAAGTCGAAAAGCTGAAGAGCGAACGCAATGCGGAATCCAAGAAGATTGGCGAACTCAAAAAGAAGGGTGAAAACGCCGATGAAGCCGTGAAAGCCATGCGCGATCTCGGCGACAAGATCGACGAACTCGACAAGAAGCTCAAGGATCTCGCCTTTAAGCAGACCGAAATGCTCATGCACGTCCCGAACATCGCTCCGCGTTCCCCGGAAGGCAAGGATTCGAGCGACAACACTGTGGAAAAAGAAGGTCCGCTTCCGTTTGACTACTACTCCAAGAATCGCGACTTCACCCCGGTCGATCACAAGACCCTGGGCGAACGTCTTGGCATTTTTGACTTCGAACGCGGCGCAAAGATTTCCGGCAACGGTTTCCCGGTTTACCGCGGTCTCGGCTCGCGCCTCGAACGCGCATTGATCCAATGGTTCCTCGATGAACACCAGAAGAACGGCTTTGAAGAAATCACCCCGCCGTATCTCGTAAACCGCACTTCCATGCGCGGCACGAGCCAGCTTCCGAAGTTCGAAGAAGACATGTACCGCTGCGACAAGGACGACGACCTGTTCCTCATTCCGACTGCAGAAGTTCCGCTCACGAACCTCTATGCAAACGAAGTGATTCCAGCAAACGAACTTCCGAAGCGCATCTGCGGGTATTCCGCTTGCTTCCGCCGTGAAGCAGGTTCCTACGGTAAGGACACCCGCGGTCTTCTCCGCTTGCACCAGTTCAACAAAGTCGAAATGGTGTTCTTCTCCCGTCCGGACAATAGCTACGAAATGCACGAAGAACTCACCCAGTTCGGCGAAAAGCTTCTCGAAAAGCTCAAACTCCCGTTCCACCGCCTGGCTCTTTGCAAGGGCGACCTCGGCTTCGGTGCAGCCAAGTGCTATGACTTGGAAGTGTTCGCTCCGGTCGAAAACAAGTGGCTCGAAGTCAGTTCCTGCTCGAACTTTGAAGACTTCCAGGCTCGCCGTGCAAACATCAAGACAAAGATCGACGGCAAGAACGTTTACGTGCACACGTTGAACGGTTCGGGCCTTGCAACTCCGCGCGTGATGGTCGGCATCTGCGACAACTATCAGCAGAAAGACGGCTCTCTCGTCATTCCGGAAGTTCTCCGTCCGTACATGGGCGGGCTTGAGGTTATCGAACCGAAAGCCTAACCATAGTCCCGCTTCAAAATCCAAATTTGGGAAGGCTCCGCAAATGCGGGGCCTTTTTGACTACCGACCACTTCATTTATACGCATTCTGCATGATTTTGTCTGATAAACTTAACACACTTGATACAGTTTTTATATATTCAAAATAGCGCTCAGGAGTACTTTTCGATTTGATATCTACTTTATTCATAACAACAATGAGGGTATCACCATGAAATTCAAAAAGGTTCTCTTTATGCTCGGACTCGGACTTCTTTCTTCTACAGCAGTCGCTCAAGACAAGGATTATTCCGGAGCCGAACTTTTCACCAACGAAACTCAGATGTACGGCAAGTACGAAGCCCGCATGATGATGGCTACGGGCTCAGGCCTTGTCAGCTCCATGTTCCTGTATCACAACGATTCCTACAAGGGAGATCCGGAACCGTGGGTGGAAGTGGATATTGAAATCTTGGGCAAAGCTCCGGGAAAGTTCCAGTCCAACATCATCACCGGTAATGCCGCCAAGCAGATTACGAGCGAAAAGCATCACGATCTTCCGGGCAACGCCAACGAAGGCTACCACACCTACGGAATGGAATGGACTCCGAATTACGTCGCTTGGTTTATCGATGGCGTGCAGGTCCGTAAAACGATGACCGATTCGAACGACACCAAGAATCAGGTTGCAGCCTTGATCCGCGAACAGGGCCTCCGCTTTAACCTGTGGTCTTCGGAAGTGACCAGCTGGGTCGGTGAATGGAACGACGCCATTCTTCCTGTCCATCAGTACATCAACTGGGTGAAGGTTTACACCTACACACCGGGCGCTGGCGAAAACGGCTCGGACTTCACTCTCGCCTGGACGGATGACTTCGACACCTTCGACGATTCCCGCTGGGGCGCAGGCAACTGGACCTTCGACAAGAACCGCGTAACGATGAGCCCGGACAATGTGAACGTCCAAGACGGCACCTTGATCTTGAGCCTTACCAAGGCAGGCCAAGAAGGCTTTACAGGAGTCGTTCCGGTAGACACCGACAATACTGCTATCCGCAAGAGCAAATCCGTGAATAGCGTCGGTGCTAGCTACCCGGAATACCTGAGCACCTTTGACTTGATCGGTCGTTACAAAGGCGAAAAGAAGCGCTAAAGGTTCCCATGAAGAATACCGTTATCGAAGCCCTGTTAAACAGTCCGCATGCTGATGGAGACAAACTTCCATCCGTCCGTCAGCTGATGCAGTACTTACACACGGCTTCGGGTACAGTACAAAGCGCGTTGCGCGAACTTGCAAGCCGCGGATTCATTTACACAGATCCGGGCAAGGGATGCTTTTGGGGAAAGCGGAAAGCGGTGGAACTTCCACCGCTCAAGCCTTCCGCCCAGAACGAACTTTCGGAAAAATTCTTTGCCGACGTCCGCTCCGGTTACTTTTCCCTGCAAGGCGCTTTACCTTCTCAAAAAGAACTCGCCTTGCGCTACCGCGTATCGATTACGCGCATGCGCCAATTCTTAAAAGACATTCAGCAAAAAGGAATGCTCGAACGCGAGGGCAAGAGTCGCTACTTCTTCCCGAAGCAGGATGAACGTTCCGAAACGGAAATCCTTTTTATTACACGTTCAACCGAATGGGGTGCCTATAGCCCGGTCAGCGAACGTGAAATGGATTTTTTGAAATTCGTGTACCGCACTGGTGCCGAAAAGAATTTAAACCTGCGACTGCTCGGCTTTAACGAAGAAACGGAACAGTTCTTTGACCGCAACGGAAACACGAAGCAGATTTCCGAATATCCGAATGTGGTCGGCGCAATCGTTTCAACGCTTTTGATGCAAAAGCCTTTCCGCATTTTAAGTCAACTGCAAAACGCGAACTTTCCGATTTCAATCTGGTGGGAACACGCCGCGTTAGATTTGCCAAAATCTTTTTTGAAAAAAGAAGGCTGGGCCTTTTTCAATTCCACCTTCGGTAAGAACCCCGGCAAAACGGTCGGCAAATATCTTTTGCAAAAAGGCATTCAAAAAATCGAATACATTTCCCCGTACCATGCGAGCACCTGGTCCAGGGATCGTTTAAAAGGCCTTGAAGAAAGCGGTCTCGAAGTAATTCCGCATGTCGATGGAAAATTTGCGAGTCCTTGGGATTTTCGAAAACTCGAAAAGGATAACGGTCCCAAGCACACGATTGATTTGCGAGCAAAGAATCACGAAAAAGAAATTCTCCGTTCCTTGGTGAGCGAAGCCTCTCCTGAAATTCCTTGGGTCACCGTAAACGACGAAACCGCTGGGCTTTTGCTTGAACTGAAAGAAGAAAAGGTTTTAGCCAAGACGCCTTATATGGTGGGATTCGACAACTCTGTCGAAAGCTACCTGTTGCGCTTGGATTCGTTCGATTTCAACACGGAAGTTCTTGCAGCCCAGATGTTCTACCATTTGGAACTCGGCAAGAACGATCCGTTCAAAAGTCCCCATCTGCGTGAAATTTCGGGGAAAATCGTCGAAAAATAAAGCATAAAAATAGCCTACGCATTTTCCTTTTTAGGGTATATTTATGGCGTGTTCAAGTCTCTTTTTTGCATTTTTTGTGTTTTTGTCGGAATTGCCTTTTCGCATCCGCACGTTTTCATCCATGCAACAGTAGACCTTATTTTTGACGAAAACGAATTCGTCGGCGTGCAGAACCGCTGGGAATTCGACCTGATCTACAGCCAGGCGATGATTGCCGCAGCCGATGCAAACGGGAACGGCACTTTTGAAACAGACGAACTTCAGCTTTACAAAAATCAGATCGTCGACGCGGCGACTGAATACAGCCGTTTCAATTACATCGGCGACGGTACCCACTTTTTCTCTCCCAAAGAAAGCAAAAACTTAAAAGCATCGGTCACCAAAGAAGGAAAGCTCGTGGTGGAATTTTTGAACACGTTCCACATTCCAAGCAATCCCGATGATTACACAATGCTCGTTTTAGCCGTAACCGATCCGACAAATTACATCTTGATTACCGTCGATATGGAACAGAGCGAAGTTCATGCTCCCGATGCGATGGCAGTGGAATATTTTATGGACGCCCTCGACGGTCTTACTCAGTTCAAGAATTTTTCTGGCACAGTAAAGGGGCTTTATGTTCGATATCAAAAAGCACAGTGACTTCTTTTGCATTTTTTTTATCTGTCTTCTCTTTGGAAGCGCCCTTTCTTTTGCCGGTGCAAGCAACAAGCGTTTTGATTTTAAAAAGCCCGAGCCTGCAAAGACGACTGTCGTTGCTGACTCTTCTGAAGTCAAGACGACTTCAAGCTATTTCTTTATCGGTTCTGACGCGATGTGGGAATGGCTCGTTTCAAGCCAAAAGAATCTTCGGGAAAAGATTTCGCAGCACGTGACGCACCTTAAAAACGGGGAGCTTGCGAGCCTTGGCATTTTCCTTTTCATCTGCCTGATTTACGGGCTGATTCACGCCCTAGGGCCTGGCCACGGTAAAACGATCGTGGCGAGTTACTTCATTGCACGCCGAGGAAAAATCCTACAGGGCGTGGGACTTGGAACAGCGATTACAACAATCCACACGCTCTCTGCCGTGGCGCTGCTTTTTGCCTTGTACGGCGCGACCAAGGCAGCGCTCTTCCCCCTTTTTGAAGCGAGCCGTATCCACATCGAAAAAGCGAGTTACGCTCTCATCATTTTGACAGGCCTGATTTTGACCATCATCGCGATCCGCGAAACGGTTCACAGCCATCAAAATAAAACCGTACAGGCGAACGCTTCTTGGAAGGAACTTCTCTGGTTCGCCTTCATCACGGGCATTGTCCCCTGCCCCGCTGTCGCCCTGATCGTCTTCTTCTGCCTTTTGAACGACCTTCCGGGAATCGCCCTACTCGGAGCCGCCGCCATCTGCATCGGCATGTCCATGACCAACACAGTCTTTGGCATTGGAGCGATCCTTGCCCGCCGAGGATTCGACAAGGGCGTTCACCACATGAGCAAGCTCCACAAGTACGCAGGCACCATCAACACGTTGATTTCGCTTCTCTGTGGCACGGGCATTACCCTTTTCGGCATTTTCCTGTTTCTGAACGCCCGTTAAACGCACCTTTTATAACGCACCAAGCCTACCCAAAAGTTACAATTTACTAACTTTTGGATATGAATCCAACTGTTACCGGATTACTGATTCCTTTTTTAGGAACTTCGCTCGGCGCTGCGATGGTCTTTTTTCTGCGTGACAAAATCCAGCGTTCCGTAGAAATGATGCTCATGGGATTTGCCGGCGGCGTGATGATTGCAGCGTCTATTTGGAGTCTTCTGATTCCGGCGATCAACCAAGCCGAATCCATGGGAAAGCTTTCCTTCATTCCTGCAGTTGTTGGATTCTGGGCGGGCATTCTCTTTTTACTGCTTTTGGACCATTTTATTCCGCACTTGCACAATCACGCGAATCATCCGGAAGGTCCTCAGTCCCATTTAAAGCGTTCGACAATGCTCTTGCTCGCCGTGACGTTGCACAACATTCCAGAAGGCATGGCTGTCGGTGTTGTTTACGGTGGAATTCTGGCCGGGAACGCGACCATCACTTGGGCAGGCGCCCTTGCTCTGAGCCTTGGCATCGCCATTCAAAACATTCCGGAAGGCGCGATTATTTCAATGCCTCTTAAGGCTTCGGGCTTTAATCGGCCCAAAGCTTTCTTTTACGGTGTCCTTTCGGGAACCGTGGAACCGATTGCAGGCGCTTTGACATTCTTTGCATCATCGATGATTACCCCGGCGATGCCCTTCCTGTTGAGCTTTGCCGCAGGCGCCATGATTTACGTTGTAATCGAAGAACTCGTTCCCGGCACAAAATCCGGCGATCACTCCGATATCGGAACTCTTTTCTTCGCTTTCGGCTTTAGCCTCATGATGATTCTCGATGTGGCACTCGGCTAAAAAAGAATTCTTTGAAAGATTCCATATTTAGTCTTGACTAACATCCAGTTCCGTTGTATATTATCTTGGAAGAATTAGACAAGACTAATAAAGGACAACTATGAAAATTGCAGTCATCTATTGGAGCGGCACCGGTAACACCGAAGCCATGGCAAATGCTGTTCTCGAAGGCGCTAAAGATGCCGGTGCAGACGCACAGCTCTTCACCTGTTCTGATTTCAACCTCGCCACCGCAGATTCCTTCGACGGTTTCGCTCTCGGTTGCCCGGCCATGGGTGCTGAAGAACTCGAAGATTCTGAATTCCTTCCGTTCTACAACGATCTCAAATCTTCTCTCGCTGGCAAGAAAGTTGCCCTCTTTGGCTCTTACGGCTGGGGCGGTGGCGAATGGATGAAACTTTGGGAAGCCGACTGTTTCACAGGCGCTCCGGTGAAGGCTTGCGAAAGCGTGATCTCGGAAGAAGCTCCGAGCGATGATGTTCTCGCTCAGTGCAAGGAACTCGGCGCAGCCGTTTCCAAGTAATTTCCCAAGATATTGTCTCCTGGAAGGTTGGTAAGGAAGAGTCAACACCTTACCAACCTTCCTTTTTAGCGTCAAGGCTGCTCAGCCGCTTTTAACGCAAAAGAAATAAATCGTTTTCACTTTAAAAAGGCTTTCCCAAAAAGGAAAGCCTTTTTCATTTTCAAAGTTCTTCCACAAAAAAATTCCCTCAAGAAGGGGGGAAGCTTTTTTATAAATCCCCCCCGGAGCTTTCGCCCCGAGGGAATCGTCTATGGCAATTCTATCGACTGCAATGTTTAGAGGCGCTCGAAGAACATCCTTGGGAACAACCTACACAACCAAGGTTATGGTTCACGACCGCTTCCTTTGCGTTCTTGCACACGAAGGCGATTGCGCCAGTGCTCCATACCAACAGAATTGCAACGACAAGGATATTTGCGAGCATATAAACCTCTCATCCTTACTTCTGATTCGCAATCGCGTCCACCGAGCGGACTGCGCCAAAGGCATTACCCTTGTATGGATCCGGACGGAAGAGCTGGAAGAGAATGCCTGCGAGGAAGAGGATTGCTATCACGGTTCCCACGCCAAAACCTGCACCCAAAATCACACTACCAATCTGGTAGACGATAAAGGTGATGACCCATGCCCAAACATTCTGGAAAATCACTGCGAACCAGAACCACTTGCGGTCATTGAGTTCGCGAGCCATGGTCGCAATCGCAGCCAAGCACGGAGAATTGAGAAGGTTGAAGATCAGGAAGCAGAAGGCTGCAAGAGCCGACGGGAACCAGGTCATCAAAGCCTTACTGAACGGGTTATCCGCATCCAGATCGTCTTCTGCACCCGAAGCTTCTTCGACAGCGGCTTCGTTACCACCGGCGAGAACCGCCATGGTACCGACAATCGCTTCCTTCGCGGAGAAGCCCGAGAGGGATGCGGCAGCTGCCTGCCAGCCACCCTGTTCACCACCGAAGCCGAGCGGAATGAAGATGTAACGGAGCTTGTCACCGATACGGGCGAGAATCGAGTTAGCCGAGTTTTCAACAATACCGAACTGGAGGTTTTCCGAATCAGCGGCAAGGCCTGTTTCGTAAGCGACTTCTTCCGCAGCCGGAGCTTCAGCTACCTGTTCCGTAGCCGTTTCTTCAGCTTCCGGAGCCGGAGTTTCAAAGCCGTAAGTAGAAAGGAACCACATTGCCAAGCAAGCGAGGAAGAGGATCGTACCGGCCTTGATCAAGAAGCCCTTGGTACGTTCCCAAGCGTGCATCAAAACGGTTTTGAGCTGCGGCATGTGATACTGCGGGAGTTCCATCACGAACGGAGCCGCTTCACCGTGGAAAGGCTTCGTCTTCTTGAGCATGATGGCGGCGAGGAGAACGCTACCGAGACCGAAAGCGTACACGCCCGGAGCAACCCAGGAACCGAAGCCGCCCGCAGCTGCAATCACGCCCGCCATGCAAGCAATCACCGGAAGCTTTGCACCACACGGAACCCAAGTCGTGGTCATAATCGTCAAACGGCGGTCATTATTATTTTCAATGGTCTTCGAAGCCATGATGCCCGGAATTCCGCAACCCGAAGAAACGAGGAGCGGAATAAAGCTCTTGCCCGAAAGACCGAAGCGACGGAAGATACGGTCCATCACGAATGCGATACGGACCATGTAACCGCAGTCTTCAATAAAGGAGAGCAAAACAAACAAGATGAACATCTGCGGAGCGAAGCCGACAACGGCACCCACGCCACCGATGACACCGTTCACGAGAGCATCGGTCAGGATCGGATTTGCACCGGCACCTTCCATCCATCCCTGGACAGCTTCCATGATACCGCCGACGAAGTCATCGTTCGTCCAGTCCGTAGCCATGGAGCCCACAGTCGTGACGGAGATGTAATACACAGCCCACATCACAAAGAGGAAGATCGGAAGGCCGAGAATGCGGTTCGTTACAATGCGGTCAATCTTGTCAGAAAGGGTCAAGTACTTTCCAGACTTCTTGAGCACGCCCTGCAGGATGTCGCAGATGTAGTTATAACGTTCATCGGTGATGATCGATTCGCTGTCATTGTCACGGGCGGTTTCGAGGGCCTTCACCAATGCTTCAACCTTAGCCTTGTCCGCATCAGAAAAAGCGATGCGTTCTTTCACGTTCTGGTCGCGTTCAATCAGCTTGATCGCATACCAGCGCTTGAGACTTTCTTTGATCGTTGCCGGAAGAAGAGCGGTCACGTCTGCGATTGTTTTTTCGACATCATCGGCAAACTTCGTTTGAGCCTGTGTAGCCTTGGACTGGCAAAGTTCCACAGCCTTCTGAGCGGCTTCCTGAACACCCTTGCCGTAAAGGGCCTGGGTTTCGACGATCACGACTCCGAGCTTTTCGGAAAGCTTCTGCACGTCGATCGTGTCGCCGGACTTCTTCAAAGCGTCCATCATGTTAAGCGCAATGACAGTAGGCTTGCCGAGTTCGAGAAGCTGAGTCGTCAAATAGAGGTTTCGTTCAATGTTCGTCGCATCAACGATGTTTAAAATGACGTTCGGAGCGTCACTCATCAAATAGTCGCGGGAAACGACTTCTTCCTGAGTGTACGGGGAAAGGGAATAGATACCCGGAAGGTCCGTGACGACCGTGTCCTTGGACTTCTTGAGGCGGCCTTCCTTGCGTTCCACCGTCACGCCCGGCCAGTTACCCACATACTGGTTTGCACCCGTCAGGGCGTTGAACATGGTAGTCTTACCGCAATTCGGATTACCTGCGAGAGCAATTGTCGTTGCCATTTTCAGAACACTCCTTATGCGTCTTTGACTTCAACACGTTCCGCATCATCTTTGCGAATGCTGAGTTCATAACCGCGCACAGTCACTTCCACCGGATCCCCGAGCGGAGCAACCTTGCGAACGTACACTTCTGCACCGTTTGTGAGACCCATGTCCATCAAACGACGCTTGAGAGCACCTTCACCATGGAGCTTGGCAACCTTCACGGTTTCGCCAACCTGTACATCACGTAAAGTTTTCATGTCATCTCCAAAGAATTAAAAATCAGACCATAATACGGCATGCCAACTTGCGGTCCAGAGCAATGCGAGATTCTTTCACCTTCACAATCACGTTGCCGCCAAGGCTCGCCACGACCGTCACCGGCGTACCGACACTGAAACCGAGTTCGTTCAAGTGCTGTTTCACAACGTTATCGCCACCCAAACGCTTGACCGTAAAAATTTCTCCAATTGTGCAAAAAGTTAAAGGCATCTCTGAACCTCTTTGAGTTGGATTAGAAAGACAGCGCAACGGATGCACCGGCGACGAGGTACATCTCATCGCTTTCACCGTAATCGTCACCCATCGGGACGCAAACGCGGAAGTAACCATCGAAGCCGAAGTTATCCGAAACGGTGTAATAAGCCTTCGGAGCGAGCCAAAGCTGGGAAAGCTCTGCATCGGTGTCGAGAGTCATCGAGTGCAATTCAACCTGTGCACCGAGGCTCAAGTTTTCGGTAAGGCCGAAGACCGGTTCCGCATAGACGAAGAAGTGTTCAGGAACTTCCAAGTCCGTCGGATCATCGTCATCGAGGAATGCCTTGAAGACGGTTGCCTTGAGGCTTACCTTGCCGAAGTTGAATTCCGGTTCTGCAGCAAGAGCGTGGGTCATCTTCGGAGTGTCTTCGGTGAGAGCGTCAGACTTCAAGCCGTAAACGAGCTGGAGGGTACCGATCGAGCCGAGAGCGAGGTTAGCCGTCACGCCGAAGCGGAGGCTGTTATGGGATTCCGTCTGGTAGCTCTTGTAATTGAAGAACGGACGGATTGTATGGTTGCCCAGGGCGAGTTCATAAGCGGCATGGAAGTCGTAAGTGGTGCAGCCGACGTCCGAATCGCTGCAGTCATCGTCATCGCGACCCCAGCCGAGTCCCACGAGAAGACCGTGTGCATTCAATTCGAGACCACGGGTATTGCGTTCCACCATGCCAATCGCATAGTCACCCGGATCATCGTAATCGTAGTAACGGAAGGCGCCTTCTGCATAGGTGAAGTCACCAGCCTTGATAGCGACGCCTTCGCCTAGCTGATACTGAATGAAAGCACCGTCATAGGCAAAATGCGGAGCGGTACCGTCGCCGTCAGCGGAAATAGCCGCTTCAGCAGACCACTTGTCCGTGAACTGCACGCCGAACACGAGATTGAACGTCGAAGCGTAATCGTGGAACCATTTGTTTTCTTCTGCGTTGTTGTTCGTTTCATCACGCGGATCGACCTTCTTGTAATCCGTATTGGCTTCGAATTCCACTTCGCCAGCCACCGTGAACTTCGGGCCTTCATTCGAAGCGGCCGGAGCAGAAGCTTCCGTTGCGGCAGCGGTTGCAGCCTGCTGGACATCAGCCGGCTGAGATGCTTCCCGCTGAACTTCTTTCTGAACGGCAGCCGGTTCTTCTTCGTAATTACCGTCTTGAGCATAAAGCGGAGCTGCAAAGAGTGCAGATGCAAGCATTAAACCAAAAGTCTTTGTCATCATGATTCCTTTCGTTATTGCCAAATTGACCTATCTGAATCTTAGCGATCGCTATCTGAATTAGATTCAACTAGAGTTTTTAGTTTTGGCTAATTTCTAGGACAAATTTAGCTATAGCTAAATAATTAGTCAAGGCTAAATTTAACAGAAATTGCAGATACCCAAGGCAACCTTGCTAGGTGGTCTTCTTGGATTCTTTCTTTTTTGAGTTTTTTTTGACGTTTTTTTCGACAAAGGACTCAATTCGGTCCAAAGTTTCGCTAGAAAGGACGTGTTCAATGGCACAGGCGTCTTCATTTGCGATTTCCGACGGGACCCCTAACTGTTCAAGAAAGCCGCGCAAGAGCTTGTGACGGCAAAGGACCGACTTGGCCGCAGCCATGCCGGACGGGGTGAGTTCTACGAGCCCATAAGGTTCCTGTTCCACGTACCCCAAAGCTTTCAACTCGCCCAAAGCCCGAACGACGGAGGGAGCCTTAACGCGAAGTTCCGCAGCAATGTCTTTGAGGCGAACAGCCCCTTTTGACAAATGCAGCACGAGCACCGCTTCTAAGTAATCTTCTAGACTTTGGCTGAGCTTTTTCATAGTTCTACCAATCTACATAATTCCAAGATTCCCAAGAGCTCAGCGGATTTTCCACAGGACCCTTTTCGGGGCATTTTCCGAGATTTTTTGCACGTAAAAAGTTTTGGAGCCGATGACCGAGCCGCCCTTCGCCGCAGTTTCGACCTTCCACTTGCCCTCGGGAACGTTCTTTTTGGTTGTATAGATGCGGAAACCTTCTTCTCGACTGCCCCGGGTCGTCATGCGCGCCGAGGTAATCGTGTTCAAAAGTTCATACTTGCCCGTCTTTGCATTCTGATGGTACCAGCGGTGTTCAAGCTGCGTTTCGACCTTCGCCGGGGCAAAAACCGCGCTTACAAAGGTTACCCCTTCCCCTTCAGCAATCGAAAGTGTCGGAGAAAATCCCAAATAAACGCTCAGTCCGCCGAGAAAATCGTTTTCATCGACGTAACACGTATAATCCTTGGAAAATCCCGTACAAGCATTCTGGTCCTTGAGCACGAGCGGCACAGGCGCAATCCAGTTCGCGAGATAAGCGATGAGCAACATCCCGGAAATCACCGCCGGAGCGATCAACGCCCGCTTCGAACGGCGCGAAAGCTTGAAGGCCCCAAAGCAAATTCCAAAAGACATCGCGACCGAAACCAAGAACCAAAAAAAGCCGATCCCATTCACCAGATGCGGAATCAAAAAATTCAGGTACATCGTCCCGAGCAAATTAAAGAGAGCCAGCGAAAATTCAAACTTGGCATAGCTTTGCTGCAAGAATTCATTCGCCACCAGGAACACCGCAAGAAGCGCCACCAAAAAGAAGGCGCCCAACGACCCGCTACTTTTAAAGTAGCACACGACCAGCGCACTGAAAAGGCTACCAAAGCAGAACTGTACCGCATAGGTAAAACGGTTCTGCCATTTTTCGTTCCATGCGCGATTTAAGAATTTACCAGGCTCTGCGGCGAGCAACAGCAAAAAGACAAGCGACGCCACATAGTACAGCAAAAGAATCGCCAAGTCCGTCGTCTGAACGAGCTTGCCAAGTGTAATGGAATCCCACGTAAACCCGCCAAAAAATGCGGCAGCCGGAAAGAATTTGCGTATTTTTTGAACAACAGAATTTTGCAGAGCATTTTGAAGCAATTAGACTAACCCTCAAACAAAACGATTCCCATAAAGAACAGAAAGACGATTATCAAAGCCGAAAAAACCGCCAAACCGCCGAAAATCCATTTCACATAACGGGCAATCTTGACCGTTTTCGACTTGGAATCTGACGCAAAATGCTGATAGAGATTCAAACCGGCAAGCAATGTAGCGGCGGCATCGTCCACCCAGCCAGTTCCAGGCACCGAATCTGGAATCAAATCGACCGGGAAAATATCATAAATCAGCACCAATACCGCAAAAGCAATCGCCACCCCTTTGCAAAGGGGAGAACAGCCATCCGCTTGGCATTCTTCACACTTAAATTTTAGATCTCGATTCTCTTCCATCATAAACTCCGCTGCTCTTAAAATAATAAAACGATTTTTTCACAAATAATGCAAAGGAAAAATTTTTTTATATTCTACCTGTCTAAATCATTCCACTTGAAAAATACAAGGAAATAAAAATGAGTTACAAAATCGTTCTTATCCGCCACGGCGAATCCGAATGGAACCTCAAGAACTTGTTCACCGGCTGGAGCGATCCTGATCTGTCCGAAACCGGTCACAAGGAAGCCAAGCTCGGCGGCCAGCTCCTCAAGAAGGACGGCTTCACTTTCGATATCGCTTACACCTCCTTCCTCAAGCGTGCAATCCACACCTGCAACCACGTTCTCGAAGAAATGGAACTCGAATGGATTCCGGTTGTGAAGAACTGGCGTTTGAACGAACGCCACTACGGCGCTCTCCAGGGCTTGAACAAGTCCGAAACCGCTGCAAAGTACGGCGAAGACCAGGTGAAGATCTGGCGTCGTTCCTTCGACATCACTCCGCCGGCTCTCGAAGCCGACGATCCGCGTAACCCGCAGAAGGAAGCCAAGTACGCGAACGAAGATCCGAAGATTCTCCCACTTACCGAATCCCTCAAGATTACGATCGACCGCGTTGTCCCGTACTGGGAAAATGTGATCAAGAAAGACGTCGCTGCAGGCAAGAAGGTTCTCATCGCGGCTCACGGTAATTCTCTCCGTGCTCTCGTGAAATACCTCGACAATATCTCTGACGACGAAATCACCGGTCTCAACATCCCGACTGGCGTTCCTCTCGTCTACACGCTCGACGACAACTTCAAGCCGATCGAACATCACTACCTCGGCGATCAGGACGCCATCAACGCTAAGATCAACGCCGTGAAGAACCAGGGCGCTAAGAAGTAATTCTTGCTATCTGATTTTCAAAAAGGCCGCTCGTTTGAGCGGTCTTTTTTTATGAACGCTTAATAATCCTGGACGCAGCGGACCGGATAGTATTCGTGTTTGTTGGAACGGGCTCCAAATTCCACGCCTGCCTGCATCGATTCTGCGGCAGTGAATTTTTCATTGTCATCCTGGTTCGGGAGCCAGTAATAAACAGAGGTTTCTCCCTTTGAAGCCTGCCACACGAAGGTGCCCGAAGTCAGGAGCTTGTTTGCCAGATTTGCGTGGGCACGACCGCGGAGATAGGTGTAAAGCTTGGTCCATTCCGTGGAATCCGGCAAGTGCCAACCTTCCGGGCAAACGTGCTTGGCGGTTTCCCAGTTGTAAAGACGTCCGAGCGTGGTGCAGCTCTGTTCCTTGGAACCTTCGGCGCACTTGCTTCCCCAAAGAGTGCTGTAGTTCAAATGCGTCGCCATCCAAACCTGATCGCCCGCCTGTACGACGCGGTAGATTTTACCGTCGCGGGAATCCTTAAAGTAAGTGCGCTTCGGACGGAACTTGCCCTTCACGAACTTCTTGCCCGAGAAATCGCTGTCCCAGGTGTCTGCCTTGCTGAGCATTTTCCAGTTCTTGTCGCAGATGACGATTCCATGGGATGTCTTCTTTTCTGTGCCCATGTTCTTTTCGGTGCAAAGGCCGAACATCTTTTCATTATCGCTTTCGAGGCGCCAGCGGTGCAATTCCGCATCGCAAACAAATTCGCTAGCCTGCAAACCGTTCATGGTGCGGGGAACGCTTTTCTTTTTGACGGAGCCGTCGCAAGAAGTCTTGTGCATTTCAAAAATCTTATCGCAGTCGAAGAGTCTAAACGACACGCGCTTTTCGTAAGCGTCATCGATCGTCGGGTAAACGGAGCAAGCGTTCAAAAGCAAGAAGTTCCAAACGTCATCGGTCTTCTGGAAGCCCGTGCGAATCTGTTCCACCAGGTTTTCTTCCGAATAGCCATAGCCCTTGCTCTGCAAGAACTTCATGTCTTCGACCCAGTTGGAGTCCCGATCGAACCAGTCCAAGTTCCAAAGGCCCGCCCAGAGGGCATCCATGTTGCGGTCAAAAAGCTTGACCTTTTCGCGGTGTTCAAATTTTTCGCGAGTTTCCTTGAGAACGACTTCCGTGGCACACTGTTTTTTGCGAGCCTGGACAAAGGCGTTCAGCATCTTGGTGCAGGCGAGCTTCGATTGTTTGGAATCGTCGAAGGCACAGGCGCCGAATTCAAACTGGAGAGAATCCCCCTCTTCGGCATCGGCAATACGACGCTTGGAAGTCTTGACGATTTCGTTCAGATCTCGGTAACATTCACCCTTGGTCATTTCCTTGTCGTAAACGGAATCAACCGTTGTGACTTGGTAGAATTCCAAAAGGAACTTTTTATCGAGAGAGCGCAGGTACGGGCCAAGTTTTTCACGCGGAACGCTGTCGAGGTAAATTTTACATGCGTGAATGGATTCCTGATTTTGGCAGAAAAGAGAATCCAAGCGTTGCAACGTAGCAAAGCTCTGCGTCTTCATCCATTCCACGCAAAGGTTTTCATCCGTTACACCCGAGCAGGACTGCGAAATTTGAGATTCCATCAGGGCAAGGCTATCGACCGCCGCATAAACGATCGAATCCGCCGGAATTTCCGACATCGCCATCATTTCGGGAGAAGCTAAAGGATCTGTCGTCACCGAGTCCGTTGCAGCAGAATCTGCAACAGCGACCGAATCCTGTACCGTCGCGACCGAATCTTTTTTCGGAGCTACGCCCGAACTTTCTTGCGCAAACAGAGCCACCGCAAAAAACGCAGTCACCCCCCAAATCTGTGCCGTGAGTCTTTTGTACATAAATTCCCCTTATAAATCAACGCGACACAAAATAGAAAATTTCAAACGGAAAATGCATTTCTCCGGAGTAATTTCCAAGGCCCATCAGAGCCACTGTCGCCGTTCCCGGCTCCACATTGTTTGCAAAAGCCAATTCGCAATAAAGCGGATCGCCCATCATCGGGAGAATCGCATCGGAATGGGCAAAAAAAAACGGAAGCGCTTGCGTCTCCGTTTTCTTCAGATTCAATCAGTCTGAAAATTACTTCTTAAGGTTCTTCACAGCCTTGTAGAATTCGCGACGAAGCTTACCGAACTTCTTATAATCGACAGAGCTTGCTGACGTCTTGTAAAGGACCTGATCCTTAGAACTGCCGAAGAACATCCTGTTCAAGCAGTCGTTGAATTCATCTTCTGTATTCTTTTCATATTCATCCACATAAGAGAATTCATAGCCATAAGCATCATCCGTTTCATCGATGTCGAAGTAAGCGGCATTTTCTGCCTTGCAATACTTGCTAGACATTTCGTAGACACTCGCATATTCGAGAGCGCAAGTCTGAGTGCCCGACACAACGGAAAGCTTCAAAGAAACCTCTTCCGAATCTTCGTCGTAGTTGAATTCATCCATGCTCACCGTCACCTTGTTATCGTTCACGGTAAACGTCATCTTGTTCTTCGACTTGGAGCTGACCGGATAGTAAACGGAGTAGCTCATAACCGCAGACGAATCCTCATTGCCAAGACTCCAAACGCTCAGGTCAAAATCGTCTTCCATATAGAGACTGTAAAAGAAGCGATTCATGAACGAAGAATTCATGTAGTCGTCAAATCGTACGCCTTCTTTTTCTTCGGCATCTACATCTTTAAAGAAGATAATCTTGCCACTTACCGAGGACTTGGTAAACGTGTACTGATAGATGTACGACGCCATATTCAAATCGGAATTGCAATCAATCTCACCCTCTTTATATACGCAGTGATTGCTCGTCCAAGTTCCATAGAGCTTGCCAGCCGTACCGCCGGTCAAAACCATACCGATTTCGTAAGAAGACCCCGGATTGTCAATCACGATCAAGGTATCATTTGCAAACTTGTAGCCCCATACCAAGGTATCGTCATACATCTGGACTTTCTTCCAGATATAGGTATTATTTTCGGATCGGACACAGTAGTCACGCGAAAGATTTCGCAGGAGCGAAATCGTCTGCGCTTCTTCATCGATGACCGCAGAAAGCGTCTCCGAGTCGTTATCCGATGCGCTGCTCGAACTCGAACCGCAAGCGGCGAGCATAACCATACCCATCGCAAAGAGAGAACCGCCGAGAATTTTTTTCATATATACCTCATTGTAGGTGGTGAACAACCTAAAAAAAAGATAACAAAGTCGGTCATTTTTCAAAGCAAAAGCATATTTTTTTGTTTACAATATAGGGGAAGAACGTTTATCTTTTAAATATGCAACCGACTTTTGACTTACTAACCATCTGTATCGCCAACATTTTGGGCATCATCCTGATTGGCGTATTGATTGCGGGGAACATCTGGCGTTTTAGGGACAAAACTCCAGAAAACATGACCCTGATGGTGTTGATGTTCCTGACGCTTTCGAACTGTATTGCGGACCCGGTTTCCTATTACTTCGACGGCAAACCCGGAGATGTCGCCCGTGCGCTCATCTATTTATCGAACGCTTGGCTGTACACATCCATTATGCTGACCGGCCTATACTGGATGCGATTCCTTGCCATCCACTTGAACGGCCGCTTTTCACAATTGCACCAAGGAGTCCTACTTGTCTTTATCGGTACAGGCGCCTTCTTGATGCTTGCGAACTTTGCCCAGCCGATCGTCTTCTCGGTGGATTCGAACAACGTCTATCGCCGTCAGGCTTGGTACTGGTACTACCTGGCCGTAGACTACGGTATTTTGATCGATTCACTGATTTTCTACAGCAAAACCCGTATGAAGGGCGGTATTTTGAAGCACTTCCCGATGTGGGCATACTTCATTCCAGCTTTGATCGGCGCCCTGATTCAATCCTTCTTCTACGGCGTTTCCGTGGTGGCTTCAACCCTCGCAATTTCTGTCGCCGGCATTTTGGCAAACCTCCAGAACGAACAGATTTTCCGCGACAACCTCACAGGACTTTTCAACCGGGCCTATCTGGACTACCTGCTCCGCAAATATCCGCGTATTCGAGAATACAAGATTACCGGCATCATGTTGAACTTGAACAACTTCAAAAAGATCAACCGGACTTACGGTCACAAGGAAGGCGACAAGATCCTCGGGGAAACCGCAAGAATCCTCCAGGCAGCCGTCAGCGATATGGGACTTGTGACCCGCTATTCGAGCGATGAATTCATTGTTCTGCTGAAGACCCAGTCCGACCCGGTGATTCAGACCTGCATCGAACAAATCAACTCCCGAATTGATCAGTACAACTATCACAACCATTCCGACTATCTGCTGTCCGTCGCCATAGGCACGTGCAAGTTGGATTTGAACACGCAAACGACCGATGACTTTGTGAACGAACTGGATAAGCGGATGTACGAAAACAAACGCGAATTCTACACCCGATATGCCCAGTACGACAGAAGAAAAAGCTGATTTGGGGAAAAATTATCGATGGTACTAGCTTTTTTGTTCCCTCTTTTTAGGTTGCTCTAGTGAATCAGATTCAGGGGAGTTCTTTCACTATGACGCATTCTCCTTGTCGCATTTTCCCGAAAGCGGATGAATCGTTTCCGAATTATACAGACAAGGTATTGAACGGTATAGAGAAATCATTCAGGGTTTGTATCGTTTTGTGTATGAAATTCGAGAAAACAGCGACTAAGAACTAAAGTTCTAAGTCTTGTATAGGTACGCCCGCGCCGCTCTTGCAACGGCGCCACAGCGCCGCCCCAAGGGGTCACTTACAGAAACACTTGAAAGTCAACTCCCTTAGTGTTCTTATCCCCTTTGGGGAATCCCTAACGCAGAATCACAATTACAAATGCGTTGGGCCGTTCTCGACGCAATAGCCATATTTAAATTCTGGATTATATTCGCAGACCACCGCTTTGTTTGACGCTTCAAGTGTGAAAAAATGTTACAACAGCTGAGTAAATTACCCAAAAATTTGGCGTTCCAATGAATAAAGCTATGATAGATGGTGGTGAAATCTGGACCTATATCTACATGGACGCTCAAGGTACCACAGGTTTAACAACATCTCAGAGTTCTCCCCTGTACAGACTGTACAGGGGCTTTTCGTTTTTTCATTGTTGGCTTGATTTCGAATTTAGGGTGCATTTATACAGTACAAGTTCAATTATTTCAGAAATGCGCTATTTTGTCAGAGACGAAAGATAGAGAAACTCTAAAATCGTCTGCAATGCAGACGATTTGATAATCAACGATTATCAAATTCGGTACAAAACAACTGAATTTTGCATGTCCGCTCTTGGGAAATTAGTCTCTATTGAATCGGCCTCGACAATTTAGAAAAAGCTTTTCTATTCCGGGGACTGTATTTTGCAATTCTTGAATTAAGACCATGGTTGATTTTTTTGCTCGAACGGAAAGCTTTGGCACATGTATGATAGAAGCTTCGTCTAGGTGTTTGTCTTTTCTTATGACATAAATGTCAAATGGCGAAAAAATTTTTCCGGGAAGTGAAACAGATGTGTTTTCTGCATTGAAACTGAGATATGCTCTTAAAAGATTGTCCGCTTGTATTTTCGTTATTTGGGGTGCAGGACAGCTACCAATGATTATCCGGTCACAGAACCACCCACCATCGGGAGTGTGGTAGCAGCGTTCATCTTTTACGTAATGGACTGTTGTATAAATTTCATTTTGGGTCGCGTTAATAATTAAATAAGGGGCGAATCCATCATTGTATATGAATTTATCTGTGATTGCAATACTGTAATCAAAATCTCTTTTCTTTATATATTTTGGGGGTCCATTGCTTACCCTAGGATTGATGTCGTCAAGTTCGTATTCGGGGGCAAACTCCTTTTCCTCGTAATGGGGAGACGGTGTTTTTAAAATCATATATGTAACATAGATAATATAACACGCTAGGGCAATAAAACCGACGCCAGCAATAACTGTGAGATAAATTATTGTTTTTTTTAGAATCTTCAATCCATGTTGAATGTATTTTTTAGATGTCACACCGTTTAATATACCTTTTTATTAGTGTCCGGAGAAAATTTTCAGAACGTCTAGACCCCAGAATTTACGCGGTCTAGACTTTGACTTTGCCGTTGCAAGCCCCCTCCCTAGAAATTTGGACGCTACGATGGGCAAGGTGGATGCTGCAGCATGCGTTCCCAGTCCCTTGTGGGATGTTCAAAAAAGTCAAACATGTCAATGTAGAGCATCAGGATTATTCGCATCATTGTCGCAAGTCCGGAAAAGCTCCAGCGCCGTTCAAGGCTGCGCTGCACAAGGGTCAGGAGAAGGTTCGCGATGAGGGTTACCCAGATCTGGGTCTTGATGGCGTTCTCGCTCACCCCAGAGAAGTAGCGCAGGGGAAAGTTCTGCTTAAGTTGCTTGAAAAGCGATTCGATCTGCCAGCGCCTTTGATAGATGGCGATAACTTCATCCACGCCGAGATCGTGGCTGTTTGTCAGCAGCTGGACCTCCTGCTCCTTGCTCCCTCTCCTCGAAGTCTTGGTCTCGGTGTACGAGATAATCCGGGCCCTATGCGTTGTAGCGCCCTTGTGGAACACGACGTCCCTGACCGACCTGTTCCGGTACCTGCCATCGTCGAGCAGGACGCTCTCCGAGACCGTCTCGTAGGTCAGGTTTCTTTTCATCTTGGTCACGTAGGTAACGCCATGCTGCGTCAGATCCTCCAGCTTTTCATAGTCGATGTAGGCGCGGTCCATGGCGAGCACGTCGCCGTCGTCAAAGTCGCATGGCTTGAGCATGAAGCTGTCGTGGGTGGCCGCGGAAGTAAACTTGATGTCGCCGGGAACCCCCTCGTTCGCGCTGATGACTGTATGGACCTTTATGCCGCCTTTCTTCTTTCCAATTTTCGGGTCCCTGCCGACACCCCTGAAAACCAGGTTGGAGAACAGCGTCACCGTTGTGGAATCGATGATTTTGAGCCGTCCCAGCCATCCGGGCAGCCCGTTGAGGCGGCTGTCCGGTAAAAGTCGGCTTCTGTGCGCTCTTAGCAGGCTGAAATAGGTGTCCCCGAAGATGGACTCGCTTCTCTTCGCGTTGGCGTCCCCCAGCGTACTCCGCTTGGGCACGCAGCTCATCTGCAGGTGCGGCATTCTGCTCACGAATGTCAGCGCAGACGCCTCTATCTCCCGCAGGGAATCGAACCGCATCACGACCGCATAGAGCATCGAAAGCAGGTGAGTCCATGCGTCAAAGGACTTTCTGTAGCGTTCTCCGCCGGATTCCGTGCTGATTCTGAGGATTTCGTCCCTGTCGAGATACTTGCAGAGTTGCGCGAAGACCGGCTGTCCGGTAAAAAATGTACTTTTGGCCATAGCGTTTTGTTTCCCTTTGTTTTGTGGTAATTACAAGGTAAAAACAAAACGGGCAGGTTCTTCGTCTGAGGAGCCTGCCATTTTTATTTTTGGCTATATTTTTTACCGGACACTAATAATACCTTTTTATATTTTGACGGTTTTACCTTCATCTCGCTTGCTACGAATAACCGCGTGAATTGTTTCTCGCGAATCGTTGGTTTTTGCTCTTGGGCTTGTCAGGGATTGTGAGTGAAAGCAGCCCTTCCTTAACCATCGGGTAGATATGCCGAGTCATCAGATAGGCCCCGGTCAATTCGCTTTTGAACTCGGTTTCCAATTCGCTGCGGCTTCTTGGAACTTTGCAGAATTCTAAAATCCGTTGCTGCAATTCTGTTAGCGGTGCGGAAACTTTTTTTAGAGTGTTGTACAAAGTCACGCGGAAAATGCCTCGAGCGCTTTCAAATTTAGGAGGTTCCAATCCGGCTTCTTCCATGGCTCGGCGGATTGTCGGTATTCCGCTGTAGCGGTTTTCGGCTTGCCCGATAATTTCGAGTGCGTTTGCAAGGTAGGGATTTCGGGTGTCCGCGCCATAATCTCCAAGCGTATCTATGCGATTGCGGCCATAAAGTCCGCCTGGATTTTCAACCTCGATTCTGTTTGTGAACATTCTGATTGTAATGGGGCAATTGTCCGTATGAATGCTGTAATCGCGATGGACGAGGGCGTTCAGGATGATTTCACGAATGGCGATAACGGGATATTCAGTCTTGTCTGTTCGTTCGCCTGTTTTTTCGTCGATGACGGTGCGCACCCTCATGTTTCGGATGACGAAAGCTACGGCATCATCCTTCATTTGTGAAATTGTCCCTTCGATACGTTTGTTGTCTAAAAAACGCTCGCCAATTTCGCCAATTCCACTGACTTCTGTTCCAGGAACTGCAACCGCTGTTATCCCTAGTTGCGGGAAATACCCTTGCGGGTAGGCACTAAACATGAATAATCCTACAATAGTTGGGTGCCCGTTTGACACAAAACCTTGCAGCATCATCCATCGTTGAACCGGAAGTGCGAATACATGGGGCTTTTTTTCTTGCAAGGCCAAAGTGTATTTCTTGAAGGTGTCCGTTTGCAATTCTTTTTTATCGGCGCGTTCGACGGGGCGTAACTCGTCTTCGATTTTTTTCTTGAACGACTCGAAGGTGTAAACCTCGTATTCTGTCATTTGTCGGTCGCTATCGCCGACGCGTACGAATGATCCCCTGAGTCGCCCGTCACCCTTATAAAAACAGGGCTTCTGGAAATCGTCCATTTCGGGGATTTCTGCACAGACGACTGTCTTACGATGTAACGTTGTTGTTGTGCAAAGAGCTTTTACTGGAGGCTCCATTTGCAGACATTGCTCAGATATTTTCTTTATCAAGTCGGCTACGTTATATACGCCGCAAATTTTGAAATCGTTTTCTTCGTCTATACCGAACAGGATAATACCGCCATCTTTCTGATTTGAAAATGAAGATAACGTATCGAATAATCGAGGGCAGCCGCCCGCAGATTTCTTGATTTCGATATGATTGCTTTCGCTTTTTTGCAAACAGACTTCTTCAACGATTTTCTTTAATTTCTTCTCTAGCATATTTTTGACGAATCCTATTTTCGTTAAATTTAATCAAAATTCGTCAAAAATCAATAATTTTCGTCAAAATTAGAAAATTTTCCTCAAAAATTCATCAAAAACAGGCGTTCTTCCTCAAAAAGTTACTTGAATTCGCTCGTGATTTGCATTGAGCCGCTACATCCATATTGGTCCTTGTAGATGAGGCGGCTGGAATACCTTTTGGCGAGGTCGGGCAGTTCCCAACCATGACAGTATCCTGCCATATCGTCCTTGTAATAGGAATGCGCAACGACCCTGCAACCGTATTCGTTCTTGGAAACAGTGACACATGTTCTTGTTCGCAATAATCGACTAATGATTGTATACAGGGAATTTCATTTATTATGGAGTCCGTCGTTTCTGGATTGGAAAGGCTCGTGTAATGCTCTGTTATTTTCTCGAAGTCTTCAGAATTTGCCGAAGCAAATGGAGAGTATCTAACAGTAGGATTGAGGCCGCTTCCGTCATGGTAGAGGATGATTCCTTCTGGGAGCCCTTCGGCATAAAGCCGATAGCATCCTTCGTAACGGAAAAGGACTTCGCACCCGTTGGCCGAGAGCGTTTCTAGATGACTTTTGACATTTGCCTTGTCAAATTCGGGAATGTTGCTGTATGGGATATATGAGGTGATTGCGCTGTCCCCGAGATTCACATCAAAGAGAAGTGTTGTTTCTGTGCTTTCGTGAAAGTATCTGCCGTATGCGCTACTGTCGTTGTCATGATAATCCACTTGTATTGTGATTCCACCATACGGAACACTGATGGTGCCGCCGACATTTTCCATGCATTGTCCCTGCTTGCATTTAAAACTTCCGTCTTCATACAAAAAACATTAATTGAGGGAGAAAAATCCCGTGTCTAGTTTTCCTTCTTCCGCTGGGTAGAGCACCCGCAAATTTACAGTGCGTGTTTCATTTGAATCGATAAAAGACCGTAATGGTATTGTTGCAACACCGCTACCGGAAGAACTCAGGGGTGCGTCGGGTTCGACCAAGTCATTATGTCTTTTGCTGGAACTACTGCGCTGAAAAATGTTGCTGGATGATGATGGAGTGACAGAACTCGAACTGACACTCGGACCTTCTGTCGAAGAATCCAAAATGGAACTTGATGAAACTTGATTCGAAAACGGAACTGGAACTGATTGAAGTTGACGAATCCATGTCAGATGAACTTTCTGTGCTTATTTCTTCGGTGAAAGGTGTGGGACGCTCGGGCTTTCAGAGCAATTTGCAAAAAGGGCTAATGCCGCTGTAAGCTTCCCCATAATTGTAAGCTTCCCCATAATCACTTCGCTCTCTACGAGTTAATCGAAGCCGTTGAGAAAAGTGGGGCTGAAGATTCCAAAGAACTTTTGGATGTACTTATTAAAGGAAAGCGACTGAAGGATATCAGTGATTTGCCTTTAGATTTGGTTGTGTAAATTCTAAAATGAAAAGTTGCGCCGGATTTGACATAGAACGCTGAATCTTTGACAGGGACTCTCCGTCCACATAATACAATATAATTACATTAAAAGAATGATAAAACTCTTTTTCTCATTCAGTTTGGCTATGTAGATTAATTCTTTTAGAGCAGTTGCTAAAAACAACCCGTTTCAATGCGTCTACAAGCCCAGCATAATCAAGGGTTCGCAAAGGTTCTTTTCCACCAGCATAGCTGCAGTGATTGACTTTCTTGTCCCAAGACACCGACACAAATTTTGAAGGGATTTCGCATTTTAACAAACAAGACGGACTTTGGAATGGTTTGCCATTTGCAACAAAAGCCATTTGCTTTGCCGTAGGAGTATCACCGAATCGTTTCGGAATTAGAATAATTTGATTTGATTGCAGAGTTTCTAAAAGTTTTGCATAAACCTCTTGACATTCCGCAATACAATACGAAGAAACCAAAAGATTTACACCGGGCTTAATTTTTGTTTTACTCAATTCAACGACTTGTTCAATCACTCTAATCACTTCTTTCTGATTATCTGGATTATGTATCGTCAAATGAATTTTATCGGGGCTATGCTTCAACAATTTTTCAAAGACATCCCTTTTCAAAAGCGGAAGCCCATTTGACGTCACACTTAAATAGGTTATTGGATAAAGAGCATCCATTATTTTAAAAATGCCTTCATACTCAAAAGGTTCCCCACCACCTAAAGAAACTGCCTTGATTCCATTTTTTACACAATCGGAGGCAAAATCAATTACCTCCGCAGGTTTCCACATTATTGCACCTTCAGGATTGCTGTGGTTATAGCAGAACGAGCAACGCTTGGAACAATAGTTTGACAAATCTATGGAGAGAAGTTCTTTCATTGCATTTTCAACCACTTTTCAATGTCTTCTTTATCTAGAATCAACAGAAGTTGTTTTCCTCTATATGGTTTATTTGCCAAACATTCAATTTCCTTTTTTCGATTATCTAATTCACTTAACAAATAATATGGATACTCTATTCCAAGAATGGAAATTTTATTATTAGAAACTTCTAATTCATTCAAAACATTTTCAAAAATACTATCTTCAATAATAACGACATGCGGATTTATAATATCAAAGACCTGATCCCAATATTCAACAAAACCAGAGAAATATTTCCACCAATCTTTTTTGAGCATTTTAATCTTGGATATGAACATTTCGTCCCTTTTCCCAGAAAAACTTCTAATTCGTTCTTTTTCTTCAAAATAAGATCTTTCTTCATACGGGAATATAGCACCGCTTTTCATACAAAGAACAGGGTCTTCTTGAAGTAAAGAATTGTCATCGTAACAGCTTCCAATAAAAAGAATTGTGGGTCTTTCCGTATAACATTTCGTAAATAACGAAACTGGCAAATAAGATGTGTTAATATACTTGAAATTTCCATTAGTCAATGGCAACAAATCAAAGCCATGATTACCTATACTAACATAATCATTGCCACAACTGTAAGAAGGTAAAAATTCTGCTATTTGAAGTTTTGAACATTCGTCAAAACTTATGGGTAGCCGCAAAACCCTTTTTTGATCATCTGGATTGAATTGAGTTATCTTAAACTTACATTTAGGAACAAAGGTACGTTCCGTTAAATGAGCAGTCCAATACGGTTGCTGATAAAGATAGAATGGGAAAATTTCAAATAAATCATCGTGAACATAATTATACGACCCTGTTTTTTCATCATACACATCATTATTTATATCAAAGAAAAATATCTTTGACTTTAAAATGATTTTTCTTTGAATCAACTCATTTGCTGTAGTCTTCGCTTCATAAGGTTCAATGAGATAAAGTCCTTTTGATTTGGAATAACAGGCATGTAGATACTTATTTTTTAAGGCCGACTTCAGAAATTCTTCCGTTTGCGCCACATCAATTAAAACGATATATTCACCATATTCATCAAATTCACTAGGCGTTTTTAATTTTTCAATAATGATGTCGGCTTGATTATCATCAAAATTAAAATTACGAATGCCTTTTTCATCTGGTAAAACAAAATCTTCTTCCAAGACTCCGTTAGCACTGCTTTCAGGAATGTCACACGGAATAGGGCCGTTTTCATTAAAATCAAAAATGGCGATGTTGCCGTCTTTATCAGCAATGAACCAACCCGTGGACATTGAGTGAGTTGCAGGATATTCCTTATCTATAAACATAGGACGTTTCTCATCAAATTAACCTTAGTCATTACAAGTATATATTCAATCCAATGTCATAATCTGTCATTTTACAGTTAAAATCAAAATTTGGGGATAAAAACTCATCTAGCTCACATTTTTGACAAAAAAAAGAGGGTCAACAGCGGGATTAGCCGGGGCGTTGCGAGTCGGCGACTGAGGGCTCACAGAAAGGGTAGCGAAAGACCCGGTCGGGCGGATTCGACAGAAGATGCCCGCCTATGCGGGCATGACAATAAGGGCGGGACCGGGGCGGAAGCGAGGGGAAGGCTTTCCCCTTTTACCAAAAAACATCCGCCTAATAAGACGGACGTTTGAAATTTTCAGAGATTGCTTCAGGGCTATTCGCCCTTCGCAATGACAAATGACTGACTAGCGCACGACTTTTCTGTCGTCTTCGGTCATTTCGAGGAACTGGGCGACGGTCATCTGACCCTTGTCGCCTTCCTTTCTCTTGTTGACTGCGATAACGCCTTCAGCCTGTTCCTTTTCGCCTACAATAATTTTGTACGGCACCTTCTGGAGTTCGCACTGGCGGATCTTGTAGCCGAGCTTCTCGTTGCTTTCGTCCACTTCCACGCGGACGCCGGCGTTCACGAGTTCCTTCTCGACCTTCTTCGCGTAGTCAACGAACTTCTCGGAAATCGGTAGCACGCGGGCCTGAACCGGAGCGAGCCATAGCGGGAAATCGCCCATGAATTGGGCTTCGCCCCAGATGATGCGTCTCGGTCATGGTCAAACAAGTTTGACCGCGACACTCGACTTGTCATCTGTCTTCAATCAAAATGCCGAGGAAGCGTTCGATGGAACCGACAGCTGCACGGTGGAGCATCACCGGAATGTGCTTCTGGTTGTCCTTGCCGACATATTCGGCACCAAGGCGCTGCGGCAAGTTGAAGTCCACCTGGATCGTACCGCACTGCCAGTCACGACCGAGGCTGTCCTTCAGCGTGAATTCAAGCTTCGGGCCGTAGAAGACGCCTTCGCCCGGATTCAAAATGTAGTCGAGGCCAGCGAGCTTCGTCGCTTCGGCGAGGGCGGCTTCCGCCTTGTCCCAGATTTCGTTGGAACCCACGCGCTTTGGACGCCTTTGGCGTCTGCGCTTCGCCTCAGCAATGAAAACAAACGAGTTTGTTTTCGCTGCATTCGGCTTGTGCGCTACTCCGGGCGGGTAGAGAACTTCACCACGATTTCGTCGAATCCGAAGTCGTGGTAGATTTCCTTGACAAGGGCGCAGAAGTCGGCCACTTCGTATGTTGGTCTTATGGGCGTTCCCGCACATTCTGTGCGGTCGGGCTATATTTTAGGGGCGGTTGTCTTCGCTTCGCTCGACACCTGCCTCCTAAAACGGCGCCACAGCGCCGTCCCAAGGGGTCACTTATAGAAACACTTGGGAGTTAACTCCCTTAGTGTTCTTATCCCCTTTGGGGAATCCCTAACGCAAATGAGCGAGCATACGCCCGCTCAAATTCGCATAAAAGAAGTTCTACTTGTTATTTCTAAGGGCTTCTGCGTAATGGAACAAATCGCAACACATCATGCGAGTGCGTAAAGGTTCGCTCTCGTGCAACTGTAAACTAGCTCGCTCTTCGTTTTCGGATTTGAAAATGAACGAAAACTCATTATTTCCATAGAATTTTAAGACAGATTGGGCGTTGTAGGCATCAACAGCAAGAAACCTGCAACCAGTTTTATTGTGAGAGTCTGAAAACCAAATCTTTAGAAAGTCTAAGATTTCTGAACCGATACCATGTCCTTGAAAATCCTTGCTTACAGCAAGGCGACCGATTAGCACCGAAGGATAGTTGTTGATCAGCCTTTATCAACCTGCAGTTGGTCGAAAGATAATTCATTTGGCTAAATCTTCGCCGTTTTGAGAATAGAAAGTGCAGCCTTGACCTTTTTGGACAGGTCAAGTTTTCTGTTCGCTTTCAGCGTCCGGTTCGCTTTTTTCACGAAGCGGTCAGCTGCTGCGTTTTCCAAAACAGGTAATGGTCGAATTGCTAATGCCATACCCTAAATATAGACTTTTTTCAGGTCTAAAAGGCAAGTCATAGGCTTTTATACGATTCGCAACAAGGATTGTTAAGAAAAAATTTGCATAAAAGTGTGGCTTTTTGAGAGGGTAAAAGCCAACTAATAGATGTAAGCCTTACAGGTGAACAAAATCGGCAACAGACGGCCTAAATTCATTTTTGTCTTTGAATAGGTAGAGCAGACGATGCTATATTTATAGAGACATAATGATTTTAGAGTAGAATCTTGTTCCTGTATTGAAAAGTCTGGTAAACTTGAAGTTAGCAGGGAACAGGATGTTACTCGCACCCATGTGGTGCGGGTCGTCTGTTGCTTATCGCTAACGGGTTACCAGAGCCTTCAATACGTAAGCCTGCGACTTCGCACCTTTTTTTGTTTCCTGAAAATCGTGCGGAGAAGTTGTAGCGTCATTGCGAGAAAAGCAAGTGACGAAACAATCTATAGTTGCGGGCTACCGAACAAGAGCTCTTCTCGCAAGCCGCCTTTGGCGGAAAGGGATGATGTATGAAAAAAGTTATTGTAGCAATGCTTCTTGCTTTGTATTCTTCGGCATTGGCTGAACAGTGCTATTTCCAAACGCGCAGAACAAGCTATGATTCAGGTACTCGCGTCAAAAAGATATCTTGTGAAACTTTGAAAAATGTTCAACAAGATGTTTACTTTTACAATGGTAATGATAATTATGCTCGTTATTACGAGCGACAATTTGGACAAGAAGGCAATTTGATTGTTGAAATTGACGGCTATGTTATGATGACAAAATTCTATTACGCTTTGGGTGAATTTCGTTATTACGGACAAATTGTATATAATGGTGGAAATGTTGTAAGTTGTAAGACTACTACAAGCACCGGATATTGCGACCAAGTTGAATATACCGAGTTTGGAAATTACTTGCGTGATTTCCTTAATTCGTCTGCTAGAAAGAAAAATCGTAAATAGGGAAGATATTTTTATGATGAAAATAGGGATACTGATACTTTGCTTTGCGGTTTTATCTACAGCAGGTTCATTTAAGGATAAAAGAGATGGTCAAATTTATAAGACCGTAAAAATTGGCAACCAAGTATGGATGGCGCAGAATCTGAATTATGCGGTTGATAACGGATATGGGAGCTGGTGCTACGACAACGAATATCGAAATTGTAAAAAATATGGACGGCTTTACACATACTACACGGCAATGAACGCCTGCCCATCTGGATGGCATTTGCCGTCTGAATCAGAATGGGAAACTCTATTTGCATTTGTTGGCGGACTACAGACTGCGGGCTACGTATTACGTTCAAAATATTATGCGGGAGATAATCGTTACAAGTTTAATATTTTATTAGCAGGTTCTTACAATCGTTACGATGGTATTATGTATCAAGATGGCAGGGATAGATGGGAGTTTAGTTATAAAGGCCAATGGGCAATTTTTAGAACATCCTCTAGTAATGTGGGGTATTATTTTCCAGGACAATATACGAACGTTGTTCGAGATAACACTGTTGAGGAATATCAAGGCGTATCTGTTCGTTGTATAAAGGACTACTGATGCATCAAAATTTCGTCTATCTTTTTTTGTGCGTGATAGTCAGTGTTGCATTTGCAGACAATCCCATTTGTGATAACACCGAAGAGTATCAAATCTACAACACCCGTTGTTTTTCTTTTGGGGACGAATTCGTTTTTGTAAGCAAAAACTGGCCTGAATATGACAATGGCGAAGAAAAGCCCGAAGAAGGAACTACTTGCTTTGAAAAATTCAGAATATCAGAAAATAAGGATGCCAAAGAATTTTCCAAAAACGGGATTCATTATGCAACTTATGCTTTAGACCAATATTGTTGTAAGCATCAAGTATTCCGAACAAAGGAAACTCGTTGGGGGGATGAAGATAACGGCTATACGGATTTTTCGTATTATGGGACTTTCGGAATTTTCTATTCGGAATGCGAATATCAAGAAAGCGAGCTAGCAAAGGTGCTGTTCGCAGAAACAAAATTACAAAAACCCCTTGATAAAGTTGATTTTCTGAATTTCACGGCTGACGCAATTAGAATTTTCGGTTCTAGAAAAGACGCTATGATGAAAATTGGCGTATTAGCTTCCATAGGAAACAACGGAGAAACTCCCTTCAAGATTTACAGACAAAACGGTTCTATCAAATATATTGGAGGTGTCAATCTCGGTTTCTGTATGAGTAAAAACGGGAAAAAAGCACTAGATTTTGCCAAGGGACCGGACGATTGTCAGTAAGATGGAGAATCCATGCAAAAATTTTATTTACCTAAAATAGTATTGGCTTTACTAATTATTTGCCTTTGTTCATCTTTGGCGAATGCATATAACTTTAAATGTCAATCGCGTAATGGCTGGTCTCCAGGAAATGGCCGCTATAGTTATCAAGGCGAGTGGATCGCGTATTTTGGGGCCTATGCAAAGGCTGGGGAATATGTGCTGTTTTATTACCCCAGAGGCGGACATGGTTTTTGGTTTCCTAGAAATAAGTGTATTGAACTTTAACAAACAAAAGAGAGCGCTTTTGTGAAGAAAATGGCGAATTTGAGCCAATTTGTAAAGCCAAACGGGCTATTCCTACTTGGAATGGACCTCCCTAAAACTTGCCTTTGAGGTGCGAAAAAGGTATATTTACACTGATAAGGATGACGCGACCCAATGGAAATTGACATCCAAATAGATTCCCTAACGAATTGCCTAGTGTGCCGAGAAACAGGAGAACAACTCGATACCGAATTTCGACTTGTCCTAAAAACTATTTCAAAAAAGGATGCAGCAGCACTACAACGAAAAGGATGGAAATTCGATTGGAGCATACCACATCAGCACGATTATGAGGTTTATGAGTTGTTGTTGAAGGATGACACTCAAGTGCAAGGTATGATAGCACTGAAGCATATCCGCGATCAATTTTATACACATGTAGATATTGTAGAAGCTGCTCCGGAGAATATCGGGCATTTAGGAAAATACAAGGGCGTAGGAGCTCATCTCTTTGCAATAGCTTGCAAGTTAAGCTGGGATGTCGGCAATGAGGGCTATATCCAATTTACCGCAAAAACGAATCTTGTAGAACATTATCGTGAAACTTTAGGTGCGCGAAACATCGATTCTCAAAAAATGTACATAGACAGTTATGGAGCATTGAAACTAATTCAAACCTATTTTCCCGAGGAGGCATAATATGATTGTAGCAGAACTCGAACCCGTCGTTGCTTCACGCAAGAGTAATACGCTGCGAGAAAATTTCGACCGCTTCGGAGAAGACTTTTCTGACGGTCGTTTGACTGAACCATCTCCGACAGAACGACATTTCCGTTTGCATGAAGCAATTGCCTATTCAAACAGTTTGGGACGTCCGCTCACAGAGCAGGAAATGAAACTGTTCGAAATTTAAACGTTGGACATATTTTTCAGAAGGCCATTGCTGATAAAGCAATGGTCTTCTGTTTTGGGCGGGAGGGCGGGGTAAGCCCGGGCGTTACAGAAACCCCTGCGGCTCGGCCATAGCCATGCAAGCATGGCTGCGGCACTCGCCTTGCATGGCTTTGCGGGTGCGGCGACTGTACATCCGCTAGAAAGGGTGGAGAACAACGAAGTGCGAACCAGGGGAAGGCTTTCCCCTATACCAAAAAAAACGCAGGCTCAATGAGTCTGCGTTTTCTAAAAGGCGATGCCGGAACAAAGTCCGGCATGACATGTTTGGCGATTAGCGCACAACCTTGCGGTCTTCGGCGGTCATTTCGAGGAACTGGGCGACGGTCATCTGACCCTTGTCGCCTTCCTTTCTCTTGTTGACTGCGATAACGCCTTCAGCCTGTTCCTTTTCGCCAACGATGATCTTGTACGGCACCTTCTGGAGTTCGCACTGGCGGATCTTGTAGCCGAGCTTTTCGTTGGATTCGTCAACTTCCACGCGGACGCCGGCGTTCACGAGTTCCTTCTCGACCTTCTTAGCGTAGTCAACGAACTTTTCAGAAATCGGGAGCACGCGGGCCTGAACCGGAGCGAGCCACAGCGGGAAATCGCCCATGAACTCTTCGATAAGGATGCCGAGGAAGCGTTCGATGGAACCCACGGCGGCGCGGTGCAGCATCACCGGAATGTGCTTCTGGTTGTCCTTACCGACATATTCGGCGCCGAGACGCTGCGGCAAGTTGAAGTCCACCTGGATGGTACCGCACTGCCAGTCACGACCGAGGCTGTCCTTCAGCGTGAATTCAAGCTTCGGGCCGTAGAAGGCGCCTTCGCCCGGGTTCAAAATGTAGTCGAGGCCGGCGAGCTTGGTGGCTTCGGCGAGGGCGGCTTCAGCCTTGTCCCAAATTTCGTCGGAACCCACGCGCTTTTCCGGGCGGGTGGAGAACTTCACCACGATATCGTCAAAACCAAAGTCGTGGTAGATTTCCTTCACGAGGGCGCAGAAATCGGCCACTTCGCTTGCAATCTGGTCTTCGGTACAGAAGATGTGGGCATCGTCCTGCACAAAGCCGCGCACGCGCATCAGGCCGTGCATGGTACCGGCAGGTTCGTAACGGTGGCACTTACCGAATTCGGCAAGGCGCATCGGCAGGTCGCGCCAGCTGCGGAGACCCGTGTTGAAAATCTGGATGTGGCAGGGGCAGTTCATCGGCTTCACGGCCATTTCCACGTCGCCCGCGAGCGTCTTGAACATGTTCTCGTTGTACTTGTCGGCGTGGCCGGACTTGATCCACAAAGTCTTGTTCACGATTTCCGGCGTAATCACTTCGAGGTAGCCACGACGGTCAATCTTACCGCGGATGTAGTCCTTCAGGGCGTTCACCATCTTGGTGCCCTTCGGGTGCCAGAACACCATGCCCGGAGAATGGTCTTCGATGTGGTAGAGGTCCATTTCCTTGCCGATCTTGCGGTGGTCGCGCTTTTCGGCCTCTTCCAGGAACTTCAGGTATGTTTCGAGACCTTCCTTGTCGGCAAAGCAGGTGCCATAGACGCGGGTCAGCTGGTCGCTGTTCTGGTCACCATGCCAGTATGCACCCGACATGGAGAGCACCTTGAAATTCTTGAGCTTGCCAGTAGAAGGCACGTGGGGACCGGCACAGAGGTCTTCGAAGTTCTTGCCCGGTTCGCCAGTCACGTAGAAGCTAAGCGTACCGTCGCTGCCTTCGCGGGCGAGTGCGCGCTGCGCGTTATCCGTCTTGTACTTGTCGCCTTCGGTGCGCTTCAGGCCATCGGCGGCGCTGACTTCGCAACGGGTAAACGGACGGTCTTCCTTGATGATTTCCTTCATGCGCTTTTCAATGCGCTCGAAATCCGACTGCTGGATCGGGGTCGGTGTCATCAAATCGTAGTAGAAACCCTTGTCGATAGCCGGACCGTAGGCGAGCTTGGTGCCCGGAAACAGGTCGCAGATGGCTTCGGCAAGCACGTGGCTGCAGCTGTGACGCAGGAGCATCAGAGCATCCGGGTCGTCGTTGCTCGGCGTGATAATCTTGATGGTGCCGCTCTCGGTGAGCGGGCGCGTGAGGTCGAGGACCTTATCGCCGAGTTTGACGCCAAGCGCCTTGCGTGCAAGACCTTCGGAAATGCCCTTCGCAATTTCGAGGCCGGTGATGCCCGATGCTACGGAACGTACGGAGCCATCGGGGAAGGTGAGTTCGATTTGAGACATAATTAATCCTTTTTGTGGGCGGTTCTCGCCCGGTTCCCCAGAAATACGACATCTGGCGGTAAGGCGAAATTTAGAATAGAAAATGTCTATTGGTGAGCCTTATATTGAAAAATGAATTAGATGCAGATATATAAATCAATCCCCCAGCACGTGCCGGAGCGTATCGAGGAAAAGTTCCCCCGCCCGCGTGAACTGCTGGCCCCGCCGCCAAATGATGTACATGTTGGTGGTGAGCTCGGGCATGAGCGGCCTGAAACACAAACGCGAAGTGCGGCTCGTATCCACCAGACCATCGAAAGTGAGCAGGTAGCCAGTGCCCTCCTTCGCAAGCACCGAACCGTTGTATGAAAGGTCGAGCCCCACAATCAAATTCAGCTTTGCGATATCGTCGCCGAACCATTTCGGCAAATCCGCCACCATCGCCTGTCGCGACGCCATCAGCGGCTTGTCGAGCAAGTCCTTCGGCTCAATAAAATCTCGCTTGGCCAAAGGGTCGTTGCGACGCATCACCACGCCCCAGCGGTCCACCGAACGCACCGCAAGGCAGTTGTATTTTTCCAAATCGACGTTATCTACAACCACCGCGAAATCGAAAATGCCCTTGTCCAGCTTTTCCAGGGCGCGCTCGCTGTCGCCCGAATATAAGTTGTACTTAATCTTCGGATAGTCGTCCCGGAGAATCCCGATGCACTTCGAGAGAAAGTTCACGTTCCGCGATTCCGCACAGGCAATGGCAATTTCACCCACCACCTCGTCTTCCTTCAGCGACTTGAAATCCTGCACCGTCCTGTCTGCCATCGAAAGGATGTCCTCCGCACGCTCCCGCAAGAGTTCCCCCGCAGACGTCAGCCGAATCGCGTAATTCGTGCGCTCGAAAAGCTTCTCGCCCAGTTCCTCCTCCAACTCCTTGAGCTGGCGACTCACCGTCGGCTGCGTCACGCAAAGATTATCCGCCGCGCGCGAGACATTCCCCAACCGCGCCGCCTCCAGAAAATACCGCAAAACTCGAAGTTCCATACCCGAAAACTAACAAAATCCAAGCCCCGCAGGTATGAATTTGCGAGAATAATGCTCGAAAGGAATAACTGATTGATTTGACGGTGGGGGGATGTATCCCCCTCGCTTGCTGCCTTGCCCCGTTGTCACCCTGGATTCTATCGCTACGCTCCAGAATGACAGCAGCGATAGGGTCCAGGGCAAGTCTTCCAGCACCCCCTCGCCTAAGGGGCTCCGCCCCCTAAAACCCCCGGCTTATCCCGCCCACCCGCCCTAATGTCATGCTCCGCTTGACGGGGCGTGTCCTTCTCACTTCTAATTATGTATATTTCAAACGACATATTTTTTTGAGTGATTGCTCTTATTCGTGTAGCTGGAAACTAGACACTTTCAAAACACAAGGGATAAGGCCAATCTGCTCACGCACTCTGTGCGTGGGCCGTTTGTGCGTTTTCTTGTGTTAGGCCTTGTCTAGTGGCTCAGCTACAAAAACCATATTCGGCTCCACGCCTTTTTCTTTTGTGCGAACCGAAAACAATAAGCGTCGTCACTCCTACTGGAGTCCTGTATGGCGAATGAAAGATTGAACGAAGCGATAATCCGAGATCACTTTAAGAGTGATGTTCTTTTTGGTTCTATCAAATTCGAAGAACAAAAATCCACGAACAAGAAGATTTCGGAACTTCTGAAAGGTATGTCCAAGGGTGGTGGAAACGGCGCTGGTTATCCAGAATTCATACTTACATTCCCGACGGATTCCCGTTATCTTATTGTTGTGGAATGTAAGGCGTTGCCATCAATGCATGAGTCTAAGAATAAAGACAAACCCAAAGATTATGCGGTTGATGGCGTTCTGCATTACGCCAAGGCTCTTTCAAAGGAATTTGAGGTTATTGCGATTGCGTCAAGCGGTGAATCTGAAACAGAATTGAAAATTTCGCACTACCTATGGAAATGCGGCGCAAACACCTGCCAGAAACTTACGGATAAAAAACTTCTTTCCTTGAATGATTATCTTAAGATTTTTGACAATGAACGGTTTGCAGAAAACCTGCGTAGTGTAGATATCATTTCAAAAGCAATATATCTGAACGAAGAATATAATGATTATTCAATTCCTGAATTGACTCGCAATACCATGGTGAGCGCCATTCTGCTTTCACTCTTGAACAAGCCCTTCCGTGAAAGTTTTATGTCGCAGCCTACAATTCGTAGTCTTGGCGAAGCGATGATGGGAGCGATTAAGACGACTCTTTCTGCAAACAAAGTCCGTAACGAAAACGCCATGATTGGCGAATACAGCAAAATTTTGAACGAACCAATCTTTCGCGAAAATGCGGTAAAAAATAAAACCACCAAGAAACTCGTGTACAGCCTTGAAGTCATGAAAAACATCATAGACTATCTGTACAAGAACGTATATCCCTTAACGCAAATGGACGATTCAGGATTCGATGTTTTGGGGCGTTTTTATACGGAATTCATTCGCTATGCGGGAAGTGAGCAAAAGCAAGGTCTCGTCCTGACCCCGTCGCATGTGACAGATTTGTTCTGCGATTTAGTTGATCTGAATTTGAACGATGTCGCATATGACCCTTGTTGTGGTACGGCTGGTTTCCTTATTGCAGGAATGAAGCGTCTTTTCAAGTTGGCCGGAAATGACAAGCGAAGGCATTTGAAAATTCGTTCGTCGCAACTTGTCGGCGTGGAACTCCGTCCGCAAATGTACACCTACGCTTGTTCAAATATGATGCTCCGAGGCGATGGCCGCTCTAATATCTATTGCGGAGACTGTTTTCAAACCAAAGGAGCTATCGAAACTCATAAACCGACCGTAGCATTCTTGAATCCTCCCTACGATGTGGGGACGGCCCAACAAATGGAATTCATAGAACATGCTATTGATGTGGTGAAACCTCAGCAAGGTAGAGTTGCTGCTATTGTGCAAATGAGTTGCGGAATCAAGGATGAAAAGAATTTGATTGAGGTTAAGAGAAGAATCCTTGAAAAGGCTCATTTGAAGGCTGTTTTAAGCATGCCTGACGATTTATTCTATCCCGTCGGCGTTGTAACGTGTGTAATGGTTTTTGACACATCTAAGGAAAATGCAGGACTTGAAAGTTGGTTCGGATATTTCAAGGACGATGGATTTGAAAAGCGCAAGAACCAGGGACGCATTGATGCTCGTGGTAAATTTGCCGCCATAAAGGACAAATGGCTTGCTGCGTACAAAAATCTCAAAGAAGTTCCAGGCCTTTCCGTGCGCTATGAAGTCCAAGCCGAGGATGAATGGTGTGCCGAAGCCTACATGGAAACGGATTATAGTACACTCAATCAAAAAGATTTTGAAAAGAAAATGAAGGAATACATCTCCTTCAAATTTTTAAGCGAGTAATTATGGTTCCTTTGATTGATATTTTTGATGTATGGTATGGCGTCAATTTAGAGGTTGTCAATAGTGAGGTTGTATCGGCTGGCATTCCATTTGTTTCAAGGCAATCTGTAAATAATGGTGTTGTATGCCATGTAAAAAAGATGGACGATGTTGAGCCTAATCCTTCACATACATTAAGTATTGCCGTCAGTGGTAGTGTCCTTTCAACATTTTATCACGATTATGAGTATTATAGCGGTCGAGATATCTATGTGGCAAAGCCCAAAATTAAACTGACTAAAGAAGAAATGCTTTATTACTGCTATGTAATTGAGCAAAATAAATACAGATACAATTATGGCCGGGGTGCGAATAAAACGTTTAGAAGTATTTTAGTTCCGTCTAAAGATGAAATTCCAAAATATGTAAGAACAAAAGAAGCTGAGATTCGCTTCTGCAACAAGCCCATTATTTCTAACAAAATCAAATTAAATACGGATAGTTGGAAGTGGTTTCGTTATGATGAAATATTTGAAATCTGCAAAGGTTTCTATAATAAAAAGCCTGAAGAAAATCCCATTGGTGATATTCCATTTATTGGAGCAACGGATTCAAACAACGGAATTACATCGATGCATGATTTAGACACGATTAAGGATGCGTCTAAAACTGGCGATGAACCCAATGCTCCCCTTGAACAAAAGATTTTCAAGTCCAATTGCATAACCGTATCAAACAACGGTTCTGTAGGATACGCTTTTTATCAGCCAAAGGAGTTCACCTGTACTCATGATGTAAATCCATTATATATCCATAAGAAATGGAATAAGGAACTCAATATTTACATAGCAATGTTCTTATGTTCTCTTATTGAAAAGGAACGTTTTAGATGGGATTATGGGCGAAAGTGGCGACCCAAAAGGATGCCTGATTCGTTGATAAAACTTCCTGTTCGCAAAATCACTCCCAACGAATATGAACCTGATTGGCAATTTATGGAAGATTACATCAAGTCACTTCCGTATTCATCAAGTCTTTAACTCAAACAAGGAGGCGTAAATGTCGATGTTACTTTCTGGGCTAGTGGAAAAAGTCAAAGAACTATCGTATCGAGAAAAGCTGAAACTGGCTCAAAAGCTAATTCAAATGGCTTGTATTGAAGAAGAACGGCTAAATAGTGCTTCTCAAGCAGAAGAAATGGAAACGATAAAAAAACGTTTGTTGAAATCAAAGCCTGCAAAATATGATGCCCTTACAAATTTCATCAAAGCAATGTACAATTTCAATGGTGGCATTGAAGATGCTAAGGTTACAAAAATTATAGAAAACCTTCAAAAAAGTAAATTCATTCGCCTTGATAAAAATAAAGTAGAATACCTTACAATCGAAAAGACTCTTTCTAAGTAAATTTTAAATATATCCCCCTTGACATCTGCCTTCTAGTATTTTACGTTTAGTGCACAAGTGTGTAGAAAACTACTTTTCGCGCACGAAGCAAACCAATCAAAGCCCCGCCTTTTATGCATGTAGGCGGAAAACCAAGGCGAACGGCGCAGAATCAAACTTGTTTGATTTTATTTCTCTTCAGTATACCATTTTGCATTTTTTGCAAATTACAAATTCGGGCAAACCAGTCGGAAATTCCGACAGGTTCAAATCAAGAGTTTCCACAAGGTCTTTGTTGCTCGTAGTATTGAAATACGAATAACCCCAGTGGTTATGTAAAATTTCGTTACGCCCCTTGCCAGTTTTTCAAATATTAGGTACAATAATGCCCGACGCATTTTTCCGTCTAATGGAAAAATGCGCCTTTTTTTATTCTGGATTTTCGGAATACAAGAGACGCCTCTAACACTAACCAGCCGCGAAAGCGGTGTCGCTAATTGCGGCCAAATGGAGGCTAATATGGCTAAAGAAGTTATCTCTACGAAGCTGGTCCAAGATGCCAAGCAAATCATCGAGACTGCGCGGAAAAATGCGGTCAGGAGCGTTGATTTCTGTCGTGTCCAGATGTACTGGAAACTTGGCAAGCGTATTTTCGAAGAAGAACAGCATGGCAAGAAGCGTGCCGATTATGGGGCGTATATCGTGAAATCGCTTGCAGAAAAACTGGAAGCGGAATATGGCAGCGGATTTTCTAAGCGTCAATTAGAATTTTGCCGCCAATTTTTCATTACCTAGTCATCCCTTAAAATCCCGCCCAGCCCGCATAACTGTTGGGAAAAACTGATTTCTACCCTGTGAAAATATTGCAAGGTTTTCTAAAATATGATTGAAAACCTTGCAATTTTTTATGTACAGACCGCCAAAATCCCACGCACAGACAAGCCTTTTCTGTTCCCTTGAGGAGCAGTTGAACCACAAGCATTCCCTCTACGTTCTCGCGAACAAGATTGACTGGAACAAGTTCGAGACCGAGTTTTCGAAACGGTTTGACGACAAAATGGGTGCGCCGAACAAGCCGATCCGTCTCATGACCGGGCTCATCATCCTGAAGCACATCCGCAACGTATCGGACGAGTCCGTCGTGGAGCAGTTTCAGGAAAACGCCTATTACCAGTATTTTTGCGGAGAACGGTTCTTCTCGACGGAGCAACCCTGCGACCCGAGCGAACTTGTTCACTTCCGGCACATGATTGGCGAAGCGGGCATGGACATGATCCTCAAGGAAAGTATCCTCGTCAACGATGACCACGATAAACAAGGACCGACAGGATGCGGCACGGTCTTTCTTGACACGACCGTGCAGGAAAAGAACATCACGTTCCCTACAGACGCCAAACTTGCGAACAAGATAATAGAACAGGTACAGAGGATCGTGGAAGAGCATGATCTTCCGCAAAGACAGTCCTACAAGAGAACCTTGAAGAAGGTCCATCGTGACCAGCGTTTCCGCAATCACCCGAAGAACGGCAAGAAGGCTCACAAGGCAGATCGCAGGCTGAAGACAATCGCGGGACGGCTCGTCCGTGAATTAGAGCGAAATCTCGCCAGCAAGAACTTGTTGAACACGTACAAAGAAAAAATCGAGCTTTTCAAAAAAGTTCTGGCACAGAAGAAATGCGACAAGGACAAGGTCTATTCGCTTCACGAACCCGAAGTAAAATGCATCGGCAAGGGCAAGGAACACAAGAAATACGAGTTCGGCAACAAGGTGTCAATCGCCCGGAGCTACAGCGGCATCATTGTCGGCGCGGTCTCGTTCCGGGACGAGTATGACGGACATACGATAGACGATACGCTTGACCATGTTGAACAAATGCTTGGATTCAGGCCGAGCCAGGCCGCATGCGACCGAGGCTACCGCGGACAAAAGGAATCCGGAACGACAAAGATCGTGATACCGGACGTCCCGAAGAAAAACGCGACTTACTACCAGAAGGAAAAGGCTCACAAGCTTTTTTGCAAGAGGGCAGGCATCGAGCCTATCAACGGCCACCTGAAAAGCGACCACCGTATGGGTAGAAATTTCTACAAGGGAATCTTTGGCGACATGCTCAATGCAAAGCTTGCAGCAGCGGCGTTCAACTTCAAGAGGGCCATGAGGCGCTTTTTTGTCCTGTTGGAATGGCTATACTGTTGCTTCCTTTGCCGGGAAGGGGTGAATAAAAACGGCGAACCTCCTTATCCTGCGCTCGCGAAGTGACTTTTTAAGGGTCAACTACCTATCCAATTGCGAACGCACTGCGTTCGCAATTGAACTGGTCGCAATATCGTATGTTGATTCAGATTCCTGACCCCGACAAGCGCGAATATTACGAACTTGAGGCGGTGAACAATTCTTGGAACGGGCGCGAACTCGAACGCCAAATCAACAGCCAGCTATACGAGCGCCTTTTGCTCAGTAACGATAAGGAATCCGTGCTGGCGGTCGCTCGCAAGGAACGCATCCCCGAAACCCCGCAAGAGGTCATCAAGGATCCGATGGTCCTGGAATTTCTTGGGCTGGAAAGGAATCCCGCCTTTTATGAAAGCGATCTGGAAGGCGCGATTATTTCGCATATCACTGATTTCCTTCTCGAACTGGGTAAGGGATTTGCCTTTGTTGCTCGGCAGAAGCGGATTATGCTCGAAGACGATGAATTCTTCATTGACCTCGTTCTTTACAACAGGTTGCTTCGCTGTTTTGTGGTTATTGAAATCAAGACGGGCAAAATCACGCATCAGGACCTCGGCCAGCTCCAGATGTACGTGAATTACCACGACCGCATTGAAAAACTGCCCGATGAAAATCCTACCATCGGCATTCTTTTGTGCGCAGGCAAAAACGACACTGCCGTGAAAATGACTTTGCCCGAAGACAATAAGACTATCCTTGCTAGTGAGTATAAGTTGTATCTGCCCACCACTGAGCAACTGGTCGGCGAAATCAACGAGGCCAAGGAACTCGTGAAAAAATCCAAGCGAATAAAGAAAAAATAACGCGTCTCGCTCTTGACAGTCGCCTTCTAGTAATTTACATTATAGTGCACAAGTGTGTAGTAAACTACTTTTTTGCGCACGAAGCAAACCAATCAAAGCCCCACCTTTTTTATGCATGTAGGCGGAGGGAGGAAAGATGAAGAATGGCGTAATCGCTGGTGGTGTCGGCATATGGCTCGACGAAATTGTTCCCTGCCTCAAGGATACCGAAACTGGGGAAATCAAGGAAACTGTGGTATTCAGGATTGAAAGCAGGTCTTTCCTGGAAAAATTCAACGAAAAGAACGGGTGGGAAATTAATTGGATCAAAATTCCCAAAGAAGTTGAGGTCTTTGCCCTTGCCTTGAAAGAAAATAATGAAATTCAAGGGCTTGTCGGAGTAAGAAATGATGTGGATGTAAAAGCTGCCTATTTGCATTGGGCTTGCACCGCTCCGCAAAATAACAAACATGCTTTTGGTAAGCAAAAATACATCGGTGTTGGGGGTCATCTTTTTGCCATAGCGGCGGACCGTTCCCTTGCATGGGGATATGACGGATTTATTCATGGTTTTGCCCTTAACAAAGAGCTGCTAAATCACTATCTTGATGTTCTAGGTGCAACTTATTTGGGTGCTTTGCATCCATATCAATTTGCTTTTAGCAGGATGGCATCACAAAAACTTCTGGAGGTCTATACCTATGAGTGGAATTAGAAAGCCCGCCGTCATTCTGGCGGATTCCATGGAAGAGTACTTGACTCCTCCGAATCCTTATAAAAACCCGCCTAAAGGCAAGTTGAACCTGCTGGAATTAGGGCGATATGCCGAGCGTGTGGGAAAGGATTTTGATGATCTGACTGCCGATGAAATCCTGCAGTTCAAGATTCCGTAATCTATAACCATGACGTTATAGTAGCCCGTAGCCCCGCCTTTTATGCATGTAGGAGGAGGGAGGAACGATGAAGAATGCCGGTTTATTGTCGTCGGGTGAAGTTGACGGCGAGAAGAATGAAATCATCGTGTATCAGCCGGAAGGGGGCGAATTTCACATCGAAGTTCGCGTGGATCAGGATACCGTCTGGCTGACGCAGGCGCAAAATCGTACAAAACGAGTGTCGCAAAATCAAGCTAGCTTGATTTTATGACCGAGTTGCAGCCGATTGCACATAGTGCAAATGGCGGAGCTGTTCAATACGGACTGAACTTCAATAAATCGGCATATTCGCAACATTTTTTCAGATGCTGGAATTGTATGGAAATTCAACTTGTGTAAAAAATGCACAGGTTCGTTTGGAGGGGGGGATCCATTAAACGAGTCGTTCCGTAAAATTCCGCCAATGTTTTTCTGCTGTTGCCAACATCACAATCCCAAAATCCTTAGGTAGTCCATCCGGCTATTCAAAATTCGAATGACAAAAACTTTATCACGTTCGTTCCGGTAAAAGACCAAATACCCGCTGACAGAAAGGCAACGATACTTCGTCAAGCTATTTACCTTACCTCTTAACGAAGGGCCGATCTCGGGGAAAACGGCTAGGTTGTCAATGGCGTCAAGAATTTCAATGACCTTTTCATTCGCCGCTTTAGGGCTGCCTAGCTCGGATTCTATATAAGCGTTGATGCCGTCTAAATCTTAGACGGCTTTCGGCGAAAATACGATGAAGGGAATCTAGACCTCGTATTTTTTCCGCACATCAGCGGCGGAAAGCCATCGTCGCTGTTCGGCGGAGCGTTCGCCTTCGGCAAGAGCCTTCTGTAACTTCAGTTCGGCGACCATGCGTTCGTATTCCTTGATGTCTATTACAACGTAACAACCCCGGCCGTTCTTGGTCAAAAAGACTGGGGAATCTTCGGTCACGTTCTGAAGAACTTCGTTATAATTGCGCAAATCAGAAACTGGCAAAATACAGGGCATGGGAAACCTCCTTTCCTAAAATACAAAATTTTAAGAATAATTACAAGTAAAATTCAACGAAGTATGTGTCGTATTGCGAGTTTTCTGCCTTAATTCTATGCCTTATAAGCATATCTAGTTATGAAAACAAAGTATTTATAATGTCTGAAAAGCAAAGGTATATTTGAACACGTAAAGACTTCAACCGAGAGGAACCTATGAAAAAAGTATTGGTCTTGTCCAGCAGCTTGCGCAAGGGAAGCAACTCCGAAACCCTGGCGCAGGAGTTCGCGAAGGGTGCCGCCGAGGCGGGCAACAAGGTGGAATTCGAATCGCTGCGCGGCAAGAAAATCGGTTTTTGCATGGGCTGCCTCGCTTGCCAGAACAAGGGCAAGTGCGTCATCAAGGACGACGCACCCGCCATTACCAAGAAGATGGAATCGGCCGATGTTATCGCGTTCGCAACGCCGATTTACTATTACGAGATGAGCGGCCAGCTCAAGACGATGCTCGACCGCGCTAATTCCCTCTATGCGAGCGATTACAAGTTCCGCGAGATTTACCTGCTCACATCTGCCGCCGATACGGACGCGAAGGCCATGAACATCGCAAAACGCGGCATTGGCGGGTGGATCGCCTGTTTCGACGGCGTGAAGCTCAAGGGCTCCCTCTGTGCCACGGGAGCCGAAAGCGCAGGCGATGTCCAGAAGAATTCCGCGCTCCTGAAAAAAGCGTTCGCCATGGGAAAGAAAGTTTAACCACAAGGAGATAAATCATGAAATCCAGATTCTTTAAAGCGGCACTCGCCGTGGTTTCCGCATGCACCCTGATGGCATGCTGCCCCGAAAAAGAAAACAAGGCTGCTGCGCAAGGTGCCGCCACGCCGGCCACGCAGTCCGCAACAGAAACCGCACAACAGACAAAGGACGAAAATATGAACAAGCTCACGCTCACCGCCGAATGGGACAAGGTTTTCCCCAAGAGCGACAAGGTCGAACATTCCAAGGTCACTTTCAAGAACCACTTTGGCATTGAACTCGCCGCAGACATGTTCGTGCCCAAGGACACGAGCCTCAAGGTGAACGGCAAGTTCCCGGCGATTGCAGTCTCGGGCCCGTTCGGTGCCGTCAAGGAACAGTCCAGCGGCCTTTACGCCCAGCAGATGGCGGAACGCGGATTTCTGACCATCGCATTCGACCCGAGCTTCACCGGCGAATCGGGCGGCGAACCGCGCTACATGAACAGCCCGGACATCAACACCGAAGACTTCATGGCGTCTGTCGATTTTCTCTCGACCCGCGACAACGTGGATCCGGAACGTATCGGCATCATCGGCATTTGCGGCTGGGGCGGCATGGCGATTAACGCCGCCGGCATTGACACCCGCGTAAAGGCGACGGTGGCCTCGACCATGTACGACATGAGCCGCGTAACCGCGAACGGCTACTTCGATGCGGCAAACAACGCCGACGCCCGCAACGAGGCCCGCAAGGCTCTGATGGTCCAGCGCACCAAGGACTTCAAGAACGGTACGTACGACCTGGCCGGCGGCGTGATGGACCCGCTCCCGGACGACGCTCCTTACTTTGTCAAGGATTACTACGCCTACTACAAGACCCCGCGCGGCTATCACAAGCGCTCGCTGAACAGCAACAAGGGCTGGGCTGCCTCCGCAGGCACCTCGCTCCTGAACACGAAACTCCTCGCATACGCCGACGAAATCCGTAACCCGGTGCTCATCATCCACGGCGAAAAGGCCCACAGCCGCTACTTCGGCGAAGGCGCTTTCGAAAAGATGACCGGCAAAAAGGCAAACGTCCCTGCAAAACTCGACGCCACCAAGAACTGGAGCAAGACCGTCGGCAACAAGGAATTACTCGTTATTCCCGGAGCCTCCCACGTGGACCTCTACGACAACCTGGAAAAAATCCCCTTCGAAAAGCTGAACGAATTTTTCCAAGCGAATTTGAAGTAAAAGTGATTGCTTAAACAAAACGTCATTCCTGCCTCAGAGCCGGAATCTGAACAAAAGCGGCTTGCGAATTGCGGGTCGCTTTTTGTTGATGGATACCATGTTGGGAAAGATGGTGTTGTAAATAATACCCTGCAAAATCAAATTGCCTCGCAGTTGAATGATCCTGATGCCGGTTTGCCTGGCATTGTAAGGCAGGATGGCGAAATCGTCAGTGTTGATAAGGCAACATTACTCTCTGTTCTTGCCGCCTAGTGGGATAATTCCACAACCTTCCATTCGCCGATGGTACGCTTTTCCTGGTCGAACGTAACGCCGATTTTGAACAACTTTTTCGGCGAGCCGTCCTTGGTCATCGTGACCGAGTATGGAATCAGATAGCCCTTGTCGTCGATTTGTTTTAACGCGTCATCCACAGTCGCGGAAGAGTCCAGCTTGAACTCGAAAATGTAAACAGCATCGGCGGTCTCCACGACGGCATCGGCGCGGCCCGCAGCACTGCATTCCTCGGTACGCACGACGTATGGCGTACACAGCTTGAAAATCAGGAACAGCACCGTCTTGTAGTGGTTTTCGTCCTTGCGTTCCGCATTATACGGGATGCCGCTCATGAACGCGCGGATGTGAGTCATCGCATCATCAATTTTACCTTTCCGCAGCGCCTTCGTGAAACGGAGCATGAACATGTCGTTGTCAACAACGTCGTCCATCGCGTAATAAGGCATCAGCGCCTTCAGAAAGCCGAGACGCACTTCTTCGTTCGGGAAGCCAATCGTGTAAGCAAAACCATCAAAATTCTTGATCGTCAAGTACCCGCTCTGGTAAAGCATCGGGATAGGGTTCTTGGCAGTCTCCGTCGGTGCGTCGAACATGTCCTGCGTAGCCTCGAACCCGGTATCGAAAGGCGTCGGGTCCACCTTGTACTTGCGCATGAGCTTGGTCAGAATCGTCGGCGTTCCCGTGGAAAACCAGTAGTTGGCAAGTTCGCGTTTGCTCAAAGCGTTTATCAAACTGAACGGGTTGAACACGTCCGGCGAGTTCTTGCTGAAGTGGTAGCCGTCATACTGGCGCGTTAGCGTCTCGCAGGCACCGTCATAAGTCAAGCCGTTCTTGTCGGCGAGGGCCTGGATCTCGGGCTGCATCTGTGTCAGCACTTCTTCCTTCGTGATACCGCAGATGGCCGCATACTCGTCATCCATAGTGATGACGTTCAGGTTGTTGAGTTCGCTGAAAATCGAGAGCTGGCTGAACTTGCTGATGCCCGTGAGGAACACGAAGCGGAGGATGCCGCCCAAATCCTTGAGCGGGCTGAACAGCTTGCGCATCTCGTTCTTGAGCGTGAGCTGGAGTTCCGGATTTTCCATGGAATCCAGCAGCGGGGCGTCGTATTCATCGACAAGCACCACAGGGGGCATGCCTGTGCTTGCATGAGCAGCCTTGATAAGCAACTCGAAACGCACACCCCAAGCCGACTTGTCGGACGGCACAAGCCCATACTGGCGTTCCCATTCGCCAAGCTTCAAATTGAGCGTATCTGCCAGGTCCTCTTCGGTAATGAACTTGTTCCCCGCGAAACTCAACTTGAACACCGGGTACTTTTTCCACTCGGTCTCGAGTTTCTCCATCGCGAGGCCAGTGAACAAGTCCTTGCGCCCTTCAAAATAGTATTGCAGCGTGCTGACCAGCAGCGATTTCCCGAAACGGCGCGGACGGGACAAAAAGAAATACCTGTCCGCTTTGACCAATTTATAGATCAAGTCGGTTTTGTCAACGTAATACTTGCCGTCTTCGCGAATCACCGCGAAATCCTGCACACCGATGGGAAATCTCTTTAACGCCATGGTAACAAAATACAATTTTTTCGGCGGGCATTACTCCCCGATAGGGGTGCCTAGGCTGGTTGGGATTGTGCTATATTTCGGGGATAGCGAGGTACCGCCCGAAGCGGTTATCGAGGCCCCGGCGGTGATTGGTGTGTGGGCGGCAGTGGCAACACAAAAGTTTAATAACAGGAGAATGGATAATGAAAACGATAAAGAAACTCGGCTTGGTGAGCGCTGTAGCTTTTGCAATGCTTGCGCTTTCGGCTTGCGATGACTCTTCGTCGGCTAGTTCCGACGAAACCGGTAGTTCCAGTTCATCGGTAGAGTCTTCTGATTTGGATGAGTCGTCATCTTCTGTTGACAAGAAGTCGTCGGGAAATGAATCTACAGAAAAAGACAAGTCTTCCAGTAGTGTCAAGGGATCTGAGCCTGTCGAAGTGTCAAGCAGTTCCGCGAAAGAAACAAAGGACTCGGCCGACTCCAAGAGTTCCAGTTCTGTGAAGTCGGGTGAATCTTCTAGCAGTAGTAAGGATAAGTCCAGTTCGTCGGTGAGTTCGTCTTCGAGTGAAAAGCAAAGTAGTAGTTCTGTAGGATCGTCTAGTTCTTCTGAGAAGCAGTCTTCGTCGTCAGTTGCTTCGAGTAGCAGTGAGTATGTACCATTTGATCATTCTAAAGCTTTTGATGGAACATTGTGGCGTAAGGGGGCTTATAAAACATTTGTTGATGAAAGGAATAATCGTGAATATTATTACTTACAGATTGATGGTAAAAAATGTCTAGAATACAGTGAAACTGACAGATGCCTTTCTACTAAAGATACTTCGATTTCTGTAATGGCTGAAAATCTGAATGTTGGTGAAATGGTTCGTGGTTTCAAAGATCAAAAAGATGATTCTAAAATCGAACGCTATTGCTATGACAATGATACAACGAATTGTGACCGCTATGGCGGGCTTTACCAGTGGGCTGAAATGATGGGCTTCAACGATAGTTGTAATACCAAGAGTTGTGCCCATTTGATTCAAGAGAATCATCAGGGAATTTGCCCGAATGGTTGGCGACTTTTGACTTATGATGATTTTTATATCATAGTCAATAGTAACGGGAATACCCATGGTGTCGAGGGGGTGCGTTCTACATTCGGTTTTGGAGGCTTCAACACTACTGGATTTAGTCTTGTAGGAGCTGGTCTGCGTAAGGATAATGGACAATTTTCACAATTAAATGATATCACATTATGGTATTATCCTGCTGAATTAGTTGACAATGGGAATGTTTATCCCAAATCAGGTTCAACAACATACTCAGGAACGGCATTTTATCCAGAAAATCATGGAAACTATACTAAACTTGCTGGTTTTTCAGTCCGGTGTGTGATAGTCAATCAAAAATAATTGTTTGAGAAGGGTGAATTATGTCCAGAAACGAGAAAAATCTTAACAATTACAAAATTGAACATCTTGAACGCAGAGAGATGTTTAGTGCTGATGCTCCCATTGATTTATCGGACAATAATGCTGTTGATAATCAACTTAATGATAATTCCACGTGCTAATTCCGCGCACGTTCAATTCAGAATCCAACAGAACGTAGCCTTCGAGATACTCACACGATGGAGACCTTCCTTTATCCGTACGAATAAACGACAAGCGGATATAATATTCATCAGGTTCATACGCCTTGGGGGCTTCCACAAAACCAATTGCGGTAAGTTCTTTTGCAGCCGCATAAAATTTAACACTTTATATTACTCTCTCTTGACCACCGTTGTAACTTCCAGCGTATCAGCTTCGCTATAAGGAGTCTTGTATATCAATTTCCAGGTGAAAGAACTATCCTTTAAAGACAATACGTTCATCGCATAAAAATGACGTTCTGGAGGAGCAGGCATATTCGTGTATTTAGGATTTCCGCAATAAGTAGGATAATTGACGCAATAACATGTAAAGTGCGGAAGCGTACGTCCCAAAACATCAGGACATGCAATAGAAAGCTTTGCCGGTTTCGTCTTGAGATTCGAACTTAATGAATCTTTGCGTTCGCTTTTTTCTTTTGACTTTGCAGGTTTTTGGGAGTCCATTTTCTTTCCTGTTTCATAGAACATTACACCACTAGGCAAATCAATAGCCGTCAACTCGTAAGAAGACAAGAACGTTTTTGAATGAGAACAAGGGAATGTTTTCTTTACCGAAGCAAATTGTTTTTTAAAATAAGCGGTGTCAAATTTTGCATATACAGGACGAGGGATATAACTCGTTTTCTTGAACAAACCAAAATTTAAATTTATGATGGCAGTATCTTGATACACATTTGTATCCGGTTTATATTTCCGCGAAAGCGGATATCCTCTCAATTTATCATCGGGGCACAGCTCAGCATGACAGTGAAATTCAGCCCCATTTATTTCACAGTTAGAAGCACGCCATACTGAAATTTCGCCCTTGTGATCTTTAATGCGATAATACACCAAAGCATTTTCAGGAATACGATTGCTATAGTACAGAAAGAAAAGTGTTCCTGCAACCAAAATAAGCAAAATAGGTAATGCAATTTTCAAAGCAAATTTGAACTTCACATCGCACAACATACAAAAGTAAAACAGTGCGCGCAAGAGACTTCTCAAAGTCGTTCGCTGTTTTACCTCTCTTACCGTACTTGTTTTCCAAATTTTAATTGTATATTCCATTTAGCACCATCTTTTATATGGAGATGTATGGTTTATGCAGTTGGTAAGAACTTCCTTAAATTTAAGAAGTGATTTGCGCTGGGCTGAGGATGCCTATGAAAAAGGAATTTTCGCCTGGATAAACGGAAGTAAAAATAGTGCGACCAAGAAAAAGAATTATGAGGCGATTCTACGAATATTGCCCCCACGTATAGATTTTGTCAAGGAACCGAACAAAAAGTTCAAGTTTGCAGGAGAGTCGCTTGAATATGAATCCTTCTCTTTTGATGGTAAGGACTATCTGGGCTTCCTTTTTACAAACACCCAGTTGGGACGTAGTTGGAACACCCGCGTAGCCTTTTGTCGAAACACAAAGCATGTACAATGCTTTGTCTCGCTAGAATGTGACCTGCAAAAGGGCGCCTCTCTACCTTCGATTTCTAAGCCGAAGATTTTGGATTATCTCATCAAGTTCCAGGATGGAGATGGCGGATTAGACATAACAGACAAGCCCCATATAATTGAGTACAACGATATTTCGAAAGCAAAATGTGCCTTGACAGCAAAATTAGGCAACGTTTTGCCCATCGTTTATTTGAGCTGTTCCGAGCGCACACATTCTTTAAAACCAAGCGAGGTTGCGAAAAAACTTTTTGGGGTTGCCCACGTTCTTGCTGAAAAAGATAAGACGATATATGAGCGTCTCCGCATCGACATGAAGGGCGCTAATTATCCCAAAAGAGGTGAAATAGGAATCTGTTATCAAGGCCAGCCAATAGATATTTTTAATCGCTATTCTGTGGTTGATTGGTCTGAAAATCCTGAAACACTTGTCCAAGACATATTCCTCAAGATTCTAAAGAAGAATCTGTCTCTCAAGTTTAATTTTACCTGGGATGATTTCCTGGATGCGCAGACAAAGTTTACTGTCGAACAAACTGAAAAAGAACGACTTGCCAAGATTCAGACAGTGGAGAAAATGCGCAATGAATTGGCAGCGTCCAAGTCAACGACCGAGGAGCTTTCTAAGCAAGTAAAGAAGCTGATGCAAGAACTGGAGGCTGTTTCCAAAGAACGGGACCAGTACAAAGATGAACACGCACGATACATTATGTTGGAAAAACTGTACAAGAGCTGCAAGGAAGAGCGTGATTCTTGGGAGAATCTTGCGATACAGTCTGATGATAAACGAATTGCCGCCGAAAAGGAACTCGCCGACGCAAAACAATCGCTGCATAATACGAACGTCAAAAACGCAGCTCTTGAAAAGAACTTTAATACAGCTTCTAGCAAGAACGTACAAAACTTGCCACTTGTCATGCCCAAAGATATCCAGATGTTCCCCGATGAATATAAATGTCAGCTTATTAGCATCTTACGGCTGGCTCAAAAAAATGTTCGCAAAACAACCATATCACCCAAAATGCGAACGGCGGATATAATTGAAAAAATCTTAGCAGCCAATGTGAACGCAATGAATTGCTATGAGGAAATGAATAAGAATAAAGAAATTCTGGAATCCGTTGCAAAACAGCAGAATCTTAATTCCAGTGATGGGACCAAAGCGATGAAGCCGTTTAACATGGAAATCGTAAAGAAAGGGAATAATCACGGCAAAATACGATTTGTCAAGGATGAAAGCGAAAGTTTCCTTGGTTCAGAAGCATCAACAGCCAGCGAAACGGCCCGTGGTGGCAAGAATCAAGCCGCCGACCTGGTAAAAGCTATGCTTTGGTCTGATTAAAAATCTCTACTTATTGAGTTTTGCCTAGCCTACTTGACTAGGCTTCTTTTTTTTCAATTCACCCTTTGTAAGCGAGGAATGAAAAAGGTATAAACTAGAGTAGTATGAACAACGAAACTTTCCTCCCACAACAACATTTTGAACATTGGAAAAAGGATCCAAAAGCCTTTATTTTAATATTTTTCCCACTATGAACAGTTTTCGCTCTATCGACGAACTCATACAAGCTCTTTCACGGGAAAAGACGCTCTTAAAAGAAATGTTCGCAAAACGCAAGACGCTTTCGTTCCGGCTAGATTTAGCAGAGACGCTAGTGGATTACAAGATGTCGCGTATCCAGTATCTCGTAGATTACGGAGTCATTCGCGACAACGGAAACTTTCTGGAACTCGAAGACGTCTATCTGAAATTTTTCGAGGAAGTCCTCAAAGTCAACGAAGAAATCAATGTTGAAAGCGTCAAGGCAAATATTGACCACTTGAACGAAACCATCGAATATTATTTGCAAGAGACCAACGAATCGTCAAAATACAATTATCTTCGTGAAGTTCGTCGTAGCCTGAAAAATATTGCGCTAAACACAAAACGAAACGTAATCGACCTCAAGCGTAATGTTGACAACACTTACAAAAACGAGCCGAACTACAAAATCAAAAAGTCAAAACTCAAGCACCTTGACGAAAAACGAGACGGCATTAAATTACAAATAAAAGAAGCGGAAAGAGTTCTTGAAAATCAGACCGCATTTTTCAAAGTCGCGATGGACGCGGACTTGCAAATTGTCATTGACGACCTTCGATACGACCTCAACGAATCTTCGCACAATCTCATCGAAATCGAAAAGCAGATTATCGATTACCTAAACTTGATAGACTACCAAAGCGAACTGCTCAAGAAAATCCGTCAGGTGAAATACTTCCGTGATCAGCAAGTGCTCGAAACGAATACCGATGTGGCAAATATGCTTGCTAACAAAAATCCCGTGTGGATGGAGCCTAGCACCGGGTATCGCATCAAAGTTTCGCTTGATTGGCTCCGTTCAACGGACGGCGGCCTTTCTGTTCTCCGCGAGGTTCAAAACCGCCGAAAAATTCAAGGTAAACAGCGCAAACAACTCGCTGATCCATTAGACCAAAATGAGATGGCCGCTCAAAGCATCATCATCCCCATGGTGGATCAAACCGAAATGAAAAACGGCTTCATGGCCGCAGGTACAGACCTTTTCTATTTTGTCATGAACTACAGTTATCCTTACCCAATCGACCTTGAAGGAAAACTGGTGCTGTTTTGCCAACTAGTCTCGCAGTTTTCCGATGAACTTGAAATTACGGACAAATACACTGTCGCTGAAGGCTTTGAGTATCCGCTAATTTATCCAAGATAGGTTTTTATGCTGAAACATTCCAAAGAAATTTTTGATATTCTGAGCAAGGGCGGATTTCTCTCGCTCAATAGCGTTGTGCAGGCAAACCGCAATTATTACGATGTGATAGAAGACGGCTTTGATGCCTACCGCGATTACTACGAGGGAGTCGGTTTCGTACTGGAAAGCGGTAACGGTTATTTTTATTTTTCGAGACCAGAGCCTAAAGTAAATGCGGTTGACAAACTGGCCCGTTTCTGCGACTGGATTGACCGTTTGGATTTTCTAAAAACATTTAATTCAGCATTCGGCTCTGGATATGTTTTTACCAAAGCAAAAATTTTAGAACGCATTTCTTGCGATATAGAACTGAAAGAAAAAGTTTCAAAACTTTACGCAGACAAAAAGACACACGCAGAAGTCATTGAAAAACTCGTTGACGACTTGGAGAAAATCGGATTTGTCGAACAGGAAAATGAATTAGAAGGTTCGTACAAAGTGACCGCCGCATTCCATTATCTTGAAGAAATGGTGAATTGCTTGAACATTGTCGAGGGGGCAACCGATGAGGTTCCTTAACAAGATTATTTTCATCAACAGCGCTCATGTACGCTATGCAGAAATCGGGCTTAACGGAAATGTTCACCTGATTGGAACGCAGGGCGTAGGCAAGAGTACGTTGCTCCGTGCATTACTGTTCTTTTACAATGCAGACAAGCAACGTCTCGGCATCCCGAAAGAAAAGAAATCCTTTGACGATTTTTATTTTGAACAAGCAAATTCGTATATTGTCTATGAAGTTGTTCGCGACGAAAGCGCATTCTGCGTTCTCGTAAACAAAACTGCAGGGCGTGCTGTATTCAGATTTATTGATGCTCCTTACAAAAAAGAATGGTTGATTGACAAACAAGGAGAAGTCACCGCCGAAATACCGACGATTCGTACCCGGCTAGAAGGAGCCTATATGAGCCCGATTGTCGATCGCTACGAGCAGTTTCGAGACATCATTTATGGAAATCATCAGGCCGTTGCACGCAAAGAATTTTATAAATTTTCCATCGCAGAAAGCAGCCGCTATCAGAATATTCCGCGAAGCATCCAGAACGTGTTTTTAAATTCGAAATTGGATGCCGATTTTATCAAGGAAACGATTATCCAGTCAATGGATAGCGAAAGTTCGTTTATTGATCTCGGATATTTTCGGCAACAAGTTTCGGAGTTCGAGCAGGAATACACCGATATCGGATTGTGGTTTAGCTACAATAAACGTGGCGAATGCGAAACTCGCATTGACGCAGAACGCGTCGTAACGCTTTATCGAACGCTGTTGCAACTCAAGAAAAATATAGACGATTGCGGACGGCAATTGAATTACGCTTACCGCACCGCAAAAGAACAGCTCCCTTCACTTGCGATTGAAATTGAAAAGGCGAATGCATCTCTTAACGATACGATTCGTTTAATCGGTGAAGAAACCGGCAAGTATAACCGTGAACGCGATGGCTTAAATGCGAGCCTCACTCTTGTCAAAGACAAGTTGAAAAAATGCCGCGAAAAATCGCAGGAATACCAAGCACAAAACATCGAAGAAGTTCTAAAAAAGCAAGAACGCGAAAGTTCACTCAAAGTCGAAAAAGAACATCTCGAAGAACGATTGCATCTGCTCACGCGAGAATTTGACGATGTCAAGGAAAAATACGACAATCTTCTAAAGCAAGCAAGGCAAGCTTTTGAAGAATTCAAGCAAAATCAAAATGCACGTCTGAACGAACGCAATGCTGAATTGCTCAAAAAACAACAAGATATTCTGCAAAAATTTGAACAGTCGCGAGCCTTAATTTTTGACCGTTTCGAAGAAAAAATATCAAACGTCCGTGCAGAAAAGGAAGCTCTTAGCAGCGAGAAAAATTCCTGCGAAAAGAAGTTGCTTGAGCTCAACTACATTCACCCGTTTGCAGAAAAAATTGAAGCATGTCGTTCGGAAATTTCGAAATTAGACGTTTGCGAAAATCAAACCAAGATTGCAAAAACCGCAGCACAAGCCGAACTGAATAAACTCACCGCACAGCGAGATGCCGAACAGGCGAAAAACCGCACAGAATACGAAAAACAAAATGACTCCCTGCTCGTCGAAGCCAAACAAAACGTGGCGAAGTTAAAAGAACTGGATAACCTTCTCGAAAAGCAAAAAGGGTCGCTATATGAATGGCTTACGCAGAATAAACCCGGCTGGGAAAACACCATCGGCAAAGTAGCTGACGAAGAATCAATTCTTTACAACACAGGACTTTCGCCAGAATTAATTGTTGAGGTTGCGGCTCAGGAAGCGATAGACGAATCCTTATTTGGAGTCAAGGTAAACCTCGAAGATTTGCCCATTCGCGTACGCACACCCGAAGAAATTTCAGCCGAACGCAAAACCACTTTAAAAGCAATCGAAGAAAACAAAGCTCATGCAACCGAGTTAGCCGATGCACTCGAAAAGATGAATGCCGCCGTTGATCGCAGTTATTCACCCAAGATAAAGTCATTGCTTGACAAAATCCGCGATTGCGATACAGAATTGGTGCAACTTCCGATAAAGCGGAAACGATCCGAAAACGAACTTGCGTCCATTCTGCAAGCCGATAAAGCTGAAATCGAAAAACGCAAAAAAGAAATCCAGTCCAAGATAAACGATATCGCGACAAAAATTCTCAATGCGGAAGATTCGCTCAAAAAACTGACAACAGAAAAGACACAAGAACTCAAAGCAAACGAAAAGGCGAAACAGCGAGAACAGAAATTGCAACAAGAAGAATTTGATGAATTCAAAATCCAGATTCTCGCCGAAATCGAATCTCGTAAAAAAGAGTTTGAAAAAGAACGCGAAGATTTGCTCCAAAAACGCGATGATGAACTTAGAAACAAGAACATCGATACAACTGCACTCAAGGATTGCGAAGCTGAAATTGCAACAGTCCAGCGCAAGCTAGATGACATCGAAAATCACCGCGAATTCGTTGCACGTTACCGCTACGACAAACAGGAACTTTTCGACCACGAAGACGAATTCAAAAGCGAAAAGCAGAATGTAGAAGACAAGCTAAGCGATTTACAACAGAAATTCAACGCTCGGAAGGTTAGGCTCGACGCGAAAAAAACAGAACAAGAAAAGACGCTGCAACAGCACCGCGACCGCGAAAAAACACTGCAACAATCTATCGAAGAAACGGACAAGTTCGCCGCATCCAGTTTTTGCCCCGAAAACATCAAAGACCTTGGCGAAACGCCCAACGCACGGCTTTGTACCGAAATATTGAGTGAACTCAAAGAATCGCTCATAAACAGCCAAAAGCGAAGCAAGGATCTCGAAGTCGCATCAAATATATTCCGAGGAAGATTCTCGAAACGCAATACGTTCAAATTCAAGACGGAACTCAACACCGAAGCAGACTTTATGGAATTTGCGGACAACCTGAGCGATTTTCTGCTGAACGAGAAAATCGAAGATTACCGCGAACGCACCAGCAACCGCTACTCCGATATTCTCGCACGAATTGCAAAAGAGATTGGCGATGTCACACGCCAAAAAACGGAAATCGAGAAAATCATCAGCGGCGTGAACCGGGACTTTATCGAAAAAAATTTTGCAGGAGTCATCAAAAGTATTGCGCTCCGCACAGAAGAATCAAGCGACAAACTGATGCGGCTGATGCTAGCCATCCAAAAGTTTTTCACCGAAAATCAGTACGCTCTTGGCGAGATTAATTTATTCTCCACGGGCAATACCGAAAATGCGAACCGCGAAGCGGTCAACTTGCTACTGCAATTCGTGAAATCTCTGAACGAAGAATCCAACCGCACGCAGCTGAATCTCAGCGATTCGTTCCGTTTGCAATTCCGCGTACAAGAAAACGACAACGATACCGGCTGGATTGATAAAATTTCGAATGTCGGCTCCGAAGGCACGGACGTGCTCGTGAAAGCGATGGTGAACATTATGCTCATCAACGTTTTCAAGACGCAGGCATCGCGCAAGTTCGGCGAATTCAAGCTCCACTGTATGATGGACGAAATCGGAAAACTTCACCCGAAAAACGCAAACGGCATCTTGAAATTTGCGAACAGCCGAAACATCTATCTGGTCAACGGTTCGCCTACCACGCAAAGCGTATCGGAATACCGCTACACCTATCTGCTCGAAAAGAACGCAAAATCGCAGACCGTGGTAAGGCCTCTCATGACGAGAGTTCAACCCACATCGCCAGCCAAAGGGTAGAAGGAATTTTTATGGCATATACTATTACAACGTCCTTACTGAATCGTCTCATTGCATTGGCGAAAGGGGCGGAACTATCTTCGAGCGATTGTAAGGGAACCATCTTTAATGAACTCGTCCAAGAAGGTTTACTCATTACAATTCCCAAAGGCAGAGGTTCATGCTGTAAAGCCCCAAATGGGAAAGCCCTTAGAGTGTACCTTGCGACACGTGATGACGCATTCAAAGATCTTGAAAAAACAGAAGCTATCTATCGTGAAATTTCTTGCTCTGAAGATGGAGCTACACCATTTGCACCAAGAAATATTCAGGCATCAACAACCGGCAATTCCAAAATACGAAAAACTCGCAGTTGCAAGGGGTTCTTGGTAAACTGCTACGAACCGATTTTAGTGAGTTTGAATGAAAAAAAATTTGAAATAAATCCTCCCGAAGGCTCTTTCGTCTTTATCGCTGATTACGAATCTTTTTTTATACCTGAAAATGTGATTGTTGTGGGCGTCGAAAATATGGAAAATTTTCGCTACATCAGTCGTCAACAGAAATTATTTCAAGATTACCTCATCAAATGTTTTGGCGACTCCAATTACACCCATGCCTCACTTCTCTTTGTATCTCGCTATCCGCAATCTAGCGATCTTGTCAAGTGGCTGCAAAACAGCAAAAATTTATATATACATTTTGGCGACCTCGACCTTGCTGGCATCAACATCTATTTGACCGAATTTTTTGCAAGGATTGGTGACCGAGCGTCATTCCTGATTCCACCAGATGCCGATAGTCGCATTGCAAACGGATGCCGCGAACGATATGACGATCAAATCTTGAAATTTGAAAAAATGAAAGTGGCAGACAAACGCGTCCAGCCACTAGTTGACCTTATCAGGAAATACCATAAGGGTTACGATCAAGAAGGTTTTATTGACTAAAAGCCCCAACGGAGTATGATTCCGTCAGGGCTGCTTCAATCCAAAACACTATAAGAAAAGATTGACGAACTCGCCGGAGCCGCATCCGTGATTTACCTTGCCATTGGCGGGAACCTCGCGGGAGTGCTTTGCATTAGCGACCCTCCGCGTGACGAAGCCGCCGAAGCCATCCGCATGCTGCGCGAACGCGGAATCAGGCATGTGGCGATGATTACCGGCGATAGCCAGAAAGCCGCTGAACGCACGGCGCAACTTTTGGGCATCGACACATTCTTTGCGCAGGTGCTGCCCGAAGACAAGCACCGCTATGTGGAAAAAATGAAGGCCGAAGGCCGCCGCGTGATTATGGTGGGCGAAGGAATCAACGATGCGCCCGCATTGGCTGCCGCGAACGTGTCGGTTGCCATGAGCGATGCCAGCGACATTGCCCGCGAAACCGCCGATGTGACCCTCCGCATCGAAGACCTGCGCGACCTCGCCGAACTCCGCACATTGAGTACGCAGCTCATGGAACGCATCCAGGCGAATTACCGCTTTATCGTCGCTTTCAACACGTCGCTCCTGGCCACAGGTTTCTTTGGGACACTTGCCCCCTCGACCTCGGCCCTGCTGCATAACCTCTCGACCATGGCGATTTGCGCCAAGAGCATGACGCCGTTAAAGCGCGCGTAGGGATGTAACGCTCGAAAACGGCCCAAATTATCAAAAAAAGCTAAAAAGGTAGTCTATGGACTGCCTTTTTGCTTAGTTTTTGATGAAATTTTATACATTTGTTCACTAATTTAGGTACGAAAAAATGTCGAAATGAATTGATTTTATGTGCGGAAAAATGTAATTTACAAGGGGAAATATATGCGGAAAAATGTAAAATGAAACGAATCGCCCTAGAAAATCTGCTTAAATGGAAAGAAAGCGCAAACCGAAAGCCCTTGATTCTTAACGGGGCGCGTCAAGTCGGCAAGACCTGGCTTTTGCGGGAATTTGCCAAGACTGCATATCAGAAAGAAGCCTATATCGTTTGCCGAAAAAATGAGTTGGTGAAACAGGTGTTCGCCCGCGATTTTGACATAAAACGAATCTTGCGCGATTTAAGGGCCTTAAGCAAGGTTGACATCACTCCCGGTGACACGTTGATTATTTTGGACGAAGTTCAAGATGTTCCCGAAGCCATCGAAGCGCTGAAATATTTCTACGAGCAAGCGCCCGAATATCATATTGCCGTTGCGGGATCGTTGCTTGGAATTTCGCTCCATCAGGGAGTGTCGTTCCCTGTCGGAAAAGTGGACGAGCTAGACATTTTCCCGATGAATTTTATGGAATTCCTTGACGCCATCGGCGAACAGAACACTGCGGATCTCATTGCAAAAAGAGATTTTGCTAGCATTGCTCCGTTGCACGAAAAGTGCGTCGATTTGCTCAGGCAATACTACTATGTGGGCGGCATGCCCGAAGCCGTTAAACAGTATGCTGAAACCGGGGCTCTGCAGAGCGTGCGCGAAATACAGAAAAGCATCTTGCGTGGATATGAGCAGGATTTTTCAAAACATGCGCCCAAAGACCAGGTTGCAAAGATAAAGCTTGTTTGGAAAAGCGTTCCCTCGCAACTGTTCAAGGAAAACAAGAAGTTTATTTACGGGGCACTCCGCAAGGGCGCCCGTGCAACGCAATACGCAGAAGCTATCGAATGGCTTGTGGATTCCGGCTTGCTTTACAAGGTGTCTCGCGTTTCTAAACCCGCTTTGCCATTAAGCATTTATGAAGAACTGAACATTTTCAAGTTATATGCATTGGATGTCGGTCTGTTGGGTGCGATGGCAAATACAGATTCTTCGCAGATTCTAATCAAAAGCGACCTGATTGCAGAATTCAATGGCGGACTTGCAGAACAGTTTATTTTGCAACAAATGAAAAGTAAACAGATTGACCCGATTTACTACCACTCGACGGACGATTCAAGGCTAGAATTAGATTTCCTGATACAGTCGGAAGGCCGCCTCTTGCCCATCGAAGTCAAGTCCGGAGAATCAGTGCGCTCCAACTCCCTTTCGACTCTGCTGCAAAACACGCCAGGACTTCAGGCAATTCGCTACTCCATGCGCCCCTATAAGGAGCAAGCATCTTTGACTAATGTTCCGCTTTATGCGGCGTAAAAATGTTGAACCGTATCGCCCCAAAATCTATAAAATCTCGTTAAAAGGTGGTGTAATGCCACTTTTTTTCGTTTTTTTACGGATGCGTTCTTATGCGACGCTATTTGTCGCAGTCATTATGTATTTTTAGTGAATAAGAATTTCACTAAAATCAATGGTTTTTCGCAAAAATAGGGTGCCATAATGACAACAGACCTTTCACGTGCACCGCGGTGGGACACTCTCCGGAATTTCTACCGCGATTTCGATAACGGCCGCAAGCGCGGCTGTGTCGAAAAGTGGAAAAAAGAAATGCCCCAAAGCAGGTTTGAACAGGAACTTTTCGAAACAAAAATCCACACCGAATTCCTGCGCGACCGCCAGAAGATGCTGAACAAGAATTTCCGTTGGACCTACGCGAACATGAAAAAGCTCATCGCGCTCGACCAGTATTTCAGGGAACTGCACCGGAGCATCGCCCGCACCTTCGAAGCGACCAAGAAGGACATCGCTGCTCTCTCCGTGCAAAATCACAAGTGGTACAGGGAATACGAACTCGAAGCCGAAATTTGCCCCGCAAACGACTGGGACATTCCCGGCGAACATGAATACATCAGCGATTTGCTCTTCTGGTACGCGAACTGGGAATCCATCAACATTTGCTTGAGCACGAACGAGGATCAACACGAACGCCACAAGGCCTACAACGTTCCTGCCTGGAAAGAAATACAACTCATTGATAGATTCGTAAACAGCGGTGTCACATGGGAACTCGACGCGTTGCTATACGACAGCGAAGCGAGCCTTTACGCGTTCAAGGACATCGTGCACATGCGCCCGGAACAATTCGAAGTGAGATACAAGCTGAGTTTTTAAACAGCGAGGTACTATGAGAGGACGATATATTTATCAGCTGGCAGCAACGATACTGCCGAATGGGCTGGGCAATGACACCATTGACCATGATCTGGGGATTTTCACGTCGCTACGCACTGCCGAAAAAATCCTGCGAGATTATGTTGAGAGTGGAAATTTTTATTGCCCGGTCTATAGCTATTCCATCATGTTCCTGCCCGTCAATGACGATTTGGAATATGAATCTGAACGGCAAATCAATGTCTATTCGCCCGATGGCAAATTGCAGCTTTCTGAATTCAACATGATGTCCTGTAACGGGGCGTGGAGTAAAAATCTGAATATAGACCTTCGCGCCGTCATCGACATCGGCCCCGGCAAAAAGCCTTATTTCACGCTGTACAACCATTGGAAACGAGGACTCGCGACCAAGTGCGCACGCATCTCCTTTCTGGAACCCAAATACGAACTAGGCACCTCGTACAATAAATCCGTCTGGTTCCTGGACGACAACGAAAAAGAAATGCTCGTGGATTTCCTGAGAACAAAATGCAGGAGCATATTTAGCGACAAGTGCACGAACAACTGGATGAGCGTCATCGGGGCGTTCAACAACGAAGTCCAAGGCGATGACGACAGCCGCATTCTGCCCTACGATTTACCCATCCCGAATTACAACAAACTAGAACCGTAGTGAAAATTTTCCTTATGGGCGTTCCCCTGACGGGTCGGGCCATACTCGCACGCCGCTAACGGCGCACTCACCGAGCCTTGCTTACGTAAGTCTCGTCCCTTCGGGTAACTGTCCCTAACGCGATTCCGCTAAGGCAACAGATTGCTAAGTGGCTGGAGGCCTGACGCATGGTGCAGAAAAGTGTTCCCAGTTGGAGTATTTTTCTTGAAATTTTATAACGAAAAGAGTATAGATCTAATAGAAAAGATTCTTAAAAAAGGAGAAAAAATGAAAAAGCCTGAAGCAACTGTTATGCTACGATCTTTCTACAATCGCAATATGAACGAAAAAATGCCTGAAGTTCACAAATATGCAAACGAAGGGTATTATTGCATAATAGCCCAGTCTGATAAAGTAAAATTAGAATTATGGTATGAAGAATGGCCTGATTCCAAAGACGAATCAAATAAAAAATATGTTTTTGCAATTTGTTTTGAATATGCAAGTAAAGAATTACTTGCTAGTGACTTTCCTTCTTGGGGGGACTATAAGAAAACAAATAAAGATATATACAACGTAAAGAAACTTCCTGATGAAAATGCTGTATTCCTACAAAAAGGCAAAGATGCTAAAACAAAAAAAATCCGTTGGTATTGGGGAATATACATTAGTCCAGAAAATGAAGCTCAATCACTACAATTATTTTTTGACAATGAAAAATTTCAAACTGTTTTTGAAAAATATTCCATAAATCTAAATGATGACTGCGGAAAAAATTTTACAGAACGATTTCAACAAATACTGGCTCGTGTTGGACAAGGCATGTATCGAGAAAATCTTGAAAAATTGTGGGACCGCGCCTGCGCGGTAACCGGTTGTCGTATTAGAGAAGTTTTAAGAGCTAGCCATGCTAAACCATGGAAAGACTGCAAGGATAAAGATGAAGAACAACGGCTTGACGGACATAATGGCCTACTTCTTTCCGCCAATTACGACGCCTTATTTGACAAAGGGCTGATTTCTTTTTCGGCACTTAAAGAAGGTTGGAAAATAATGATATCTCCATCAATCGAAGAATCACAATTGGAGAATCTTGGAATTGGTAAAAATGTCCGCTTAAATCCACCAAAAAATCTAAAACTTGAAGATAAAGAAAGAATAGATGAATTTCTCAAATATCATCGTGAGCAAATCTTTAAAGTTAAGTGAAATCTGGTAGAGAATTTTTAAAAACACCCTTGAGACTCTTCTCAAGGATGTTTTTTGCAAAAAAGACATTCCAAACAAGAATGTTTTTCTTGAAATTTTGAGAGGAAATGGATACCGTGAAATTCTAGAGTCAAAATTATTGACCCTAGAACAGGGAAAAATCATCCTTCAATCCTCGTTTATAATTCTGTACGGTTTCCCCATTTCTTTTATGCGGCGGATGTTCTCAGCGGTGCCTTTGCTTTTTCCGTCCCAAATCATGAGAGCCGTATCGCAATCTTGCGCCATCTGGATGTCTTTAACATAATGGAATGCGCTGCCTGTAAGGCCTTTGGCGGCTTCTGCGCAAGAACATACTTTTGCTCCCGTAACAAAATTGTTCCTTGGTGTTTCACCGCTGCAGTAAACGATTACGTTGCTGTATCCTTTGGAATCTAAATACTTTTGTACTACCGCATCAACGCCGTAGCAGTCACCCACGAGAATTTCCGCTCCAGTGTCAATGTAACTGTCAAGTAGCGACTTGACTTCTTCGGGCAACGCTGAAATCGATTTAGAGCCGGAGATGAAAACTTTCATTCATACCTCCTTTTTTATATAGAAGAATCGGTTCAGCTCGTGGTCGGTTCCGATGGTTTTGCCATAGCAGATAAGAACCCACGGGTTGGGCCACGCCTTGTCAATGGCGCCTAAGAAGGCTTTTTCCATTTCTACGGCTCTTTTGTCAAGATCCGTGGCGTCGACAACGATGTCGATGTGGGTAAGGAGCCCTTCATGTTCGGTAAGCCGCGAAAACGCCTCTAAATTGTTTTCCTGGATCTCGTTCCCATTGTTCGCAAGAATGTAGCCTGCGATATATTCCCACATCTCGTTCCGTTCTTTTTCGTCTGCATACGAACGCTTTACTAGCGATTTCAAGTCGTTGTATTTTTGTGTCGGTGTCATGATAATGTTCATATTCGCACTCCTTATTTTAATTTATCTTCAGAATTTAGCAGCTTCATCAACTCTATTAGTCGAAATTCATTTCTTGAAAAATGATGGTCTTGCCCTGGCACAACCACAACGTGCATGTTTTCACGTTCGTGGAGCTTAAGAAGCCCTGCTAAATGTGCTGAAGGATCAAGACTCCCGAAAACGAATGTCATCATGTCTCCGTCAAATGCCTTGGCGCTGCGGCATATCCGAGTCGTGTTAATCATGAGCGGGGGATTCACCAACAGGAATCGGCTAATTTCCGGAAATAGAGATCGACCAATGCACCCGATGGAGGCGCCCATTGACATTCCCATAAAGTAGATTTGGGTATGGCCACCGATTTCAAATTCCGATTTTATCACTTCGGCGAATTGCGCCATCTGGCTGATGTCAGATGATGGAGTGGACGCGCAAACCACCGAGAACCCGCACAGCTCGCGCATTTCGCAGGCAAGTTTCAGGTACTTGTTGCGATACCCATAAATGGAACCACCTTGTCCCGCCTTTATCAGCAGAATTTTTTGACGGTCATCGCCAAAGGCGAAACCGTAATCAACCTGATTTTCACCATCACCGAAAGATTTAATTAAATCAAATTCCATGAAAACTCCTGATATTTTACAGTCCCATCCTACGGCCTTCGCGAGTATTTTTGCATTCTATTTCATGACGGAGAGCCTCCAGGATGCTGTCTGTGGTTACTTCGCTTTCTTCGTAGTATTTGAAGGTGTCATAAACAGCCTTGAAATCGCCCGGAGCGAGCGCCTTTAGGTCTCGTGCGGCTGCGGAGCATTCTACTTTCGGGAAGAATGCTTGCCACACCTTTTCGATTCCGTCGGGTTTCAGATAGTTGAATTTGAGTTTAAGCGCAAAGCGCCTGCGTGAGGCGGCATCCAAATTGTCATTGAAGTTGGTCGCCGCAATGAATATCCCCTTGAAGTTTTCCATCTGCGTCAGGAGTTCGTTTACTTGCGATACTTCCCAACTGTGTTCAGAACCGGCGCGTTCGCTGAGCATACTATCGGCTTCATCCAAAAAGAGAATTGCTTTCTTTTCTTCTGCCTCGCGGAACATTTTGCGGATTTTCTTTTCTGTTTCACCCACATAGCAATCCAAGAGATCGCTCGCTTTCTTGACAATCAATTTTCGGTTCAATGTTCTTGCGATGTGTTTTGCGAGTTCTGTTTTGCCTGTGCCGGGAACACCGTAGAACAATATGTTCAAAGACTCCGGACAATCCATCTCCTGCATAGTTTCCCATTTAGCGTTAAAAGACTGCATTACTTTCATAATGCGGTTCATGTCTCCTTCAACATTCAATGCGTCTAGGATGTACTTGGGCGCATGGCTTTCTTTGTTGCGTTTGGCATATTCGCAGTTCAGTGAAAGTAAGTTTGTCTGTGCATCGGCAATGATACGGACTGCTTGTTCTGGCGGAATCTTACTGCCTGTCTCCTGCAGTAATTTTGCTCCAGCAATCGCCTGGGTCACGCCACCGGCGGTAATGGGGAAGGTGTCTGCAAACTGTTGCACCGTCAAGGGGTCAAGCATTTTACCGGTGCCCTGCTCGCTAATGACGGACTGCCAAATCTGCAATCTTTTTTCAGAATCAAGCCTTTCGAATGCGATGGAGTAATCAAATCGACGAAGGGTACTATTTTCAATAAATCGGATGTCGTTTGAGATCCAAATAACGGGGACTTTTATTTGTTCTAGGAAAAAGTTGAGGGCACCCTTTTCGCAGCAATTCAAAATTACATCGGCCTCATCCACCAAGAGAATGACACGCTTGTTTTGGTACTTGGTCGCCGCAAACATAATGCTTCCCAAGCGCTCCTGGATAGTTGAATCCTCCTTGCTTTCTCTATGAACGCCATCAATGCTGATATTGGTAAGAACCAGCGGACGTCGGAGTTCTTTTGCGATGGCCTTCGCAAGTTCAGTCTTACCGGTACCTTCGACTCCGTAGAAGAAAATATTGATTCCCTGATTCAGCTTTACATGTTTCAACAAGTCAAAGGCAACTTCTACTTTCGGGTTGTTGTTGCACAGTTTTTTATAGGGTACGTTATTGCCGTCGTAAATCTTGAAATAGAGCGAATCGAGGTCGTTTCCTGAGACCCCATCTAGGAACAACCCTATTCTCTTTGAAATTTCCAGGTCGTTATCGACAAGTCCCATCCGCTTGAGAGAAGACTTGTTGTAACATGCCTTTTCTATATCAAGTTCAGGATAAATGGATGCGAATACATCGACAAAAACGCAATCTCCGAATCTTCGCGAACCAATCATGTCGCGGAGAGGCTCGCAAATGTCTTTTTTAAAGAAAATCCACGAGAATATCAGGATCTCCATTTCAACGGAATCTAGGTTGAATGCTTTCTGCACAATGTCGAGGCGCTTTAAGTATGGATCACAGATATTCTTTTGATGCTTGAGGATGTCCATAAGTTCCTTGGTGATACCCTCGTAAAAAATCTTTTTGGCAGGGCCATTGAAGATATCTTCGCCAACAAGAGTGCTGTGGGTGACATATTTTATATCTCCGCTGGAGCCGCTATTCTTGATAGTGTCGCGAATTTTGCTGATGGCTCTTTTGCGGTTGCGATAGGATTCTGATTTATCCACGTCATCATTTCCGTAAAAACAGGCGTCTATTTCGCTTGTTCGTGAACGAGAAACCTTTCCTTTGACCTTGGGCTTCCTATCCTCAGCTTTGTTCAAAAGTTCAAAATGTGTAGTAATGCCCTTCAAAATTCGCGATGCATTTTCCTTCGGGAAAATACCGATGCTGTCGTCTGCGTCGGGATAGTTTTTAGAAATTCTCAGCATACGAATCCAGTATTCATAGCCTTTGAGAGTTACAAAATTGATGCCCAAAGACTTCTTTTCAGTATTCTTTTGCAGGGATTTAAAAACATCGTTAAAATACCCATTTTTCATTTTTTTGCTCCTTATTTCGATTTATCATCAAAATAGGTTTTTACTACGACAAATAATGTCGTGACTAAAACGGTATTTTTAAAGAAAAAAAGCCCGCACATAGCGGGCATGGAAAGTTTAATCATTGCAGCTTTACTTTTTATCGCTAATGATTTCTGCGGTAGGTGCTGTCGAGGAAATACGAGAATTCACGGAGTTTTTTTGCGGAGGGCGATGGGCTTGATGACTTCGGCGCTGTCGGCGTACGAAAGTACCCAGCGGAAAAGGAGCTCGTCGTTTAGGGCCTTCATCGTGACCAACAGGCGACCGTCGCGGAGTTTTTCCACCTTCATGGAGCGTTGGAACGGCTTTTCTTCGAGGTAATGCAGCGCATGACTGCTGAACACGATTTCAACATCTTCGGCTTTCGGGTCTTGCGGCCCAAAAATGGCAGAACCGAGCTGCACACGCTTGCGCAACATTTCAAGTGTCTTTGGGTTGTCCTGGAATGTTTCCTTGGTTAGTTCAACTTTCTGGATTCGGCGGAACTTGAGCGTATAGGTATCGCCAGGACGTGTCTGCGATTCACAGCCGATGTAGATTTCGCCTTGGTACAAGATGACCATCAGCGGAATTCGTATATGGGGTATATTACCGGTTTCGCTGATATAGGTAACGAGGATTTTGCGGCGTTCGTGAATCGCCCGCAGTATTATCTTGATTTTTTCGCTGGAATCTTCCTCGAACATGGGTGGGGTTCCCGCAAAAAGGATTCGCGAATTCAGATCCTGAGCGAGTTGCTCCACGGCCTTCTTTTCGCTTGCAGGCAGACTCTTCCGGATTTTTTCGAGCAAATCCGTGACCGTCTCGCTTGCGGCAGGGTACATATTCGCGATGCGTTGTAAAAATACAAAATGCAACATTGTGTTTTCGAAGTTCGGGAATAGCAGTTTATCCGCAGACTTGATTGCAGACTGGTAACGGAAAGCGCGTTGGTCACCAATCACGCGAATGTAGGTACCTCCGTTGACAGAAGTCAGGAGATTCATATCGCGCTGCACATTGCGGCGCTCTTTTTCGGGAATTTCCAGAGCCTCCATCAAGTCGCTGATGGAATAGCTCTTGCTGGGATTTGATATCAAAATCGCGAATAATTGAATAACGCGGTCTGCGCGGGTTATGTCAGCCATATTAAACCTCTATGTTTTAATATATATTATTGCCGCGGCTCTCGGCGTGAAAATGCCGTCGGTAGCGAAGGCTATGATTGAACTCAAGAAGCTCGGGCTTGTGACACAGGAACCATACAGCGGAGTAGAGCTTACCGAAGAAGGTCAGCGCGCTGCCGCCATGATTCTGAACCGCCATATCCTTCTGAAGGGATTCCTGATTAAACTAGGCGTGTCCGAAAAGGCTTGCGTTGACCCGAAGCGCATTTATGCGGCAGGATTTTCGATGGGCGGCGGTTTTTCGAATTATGCAGGTTGTTTTCTTTCGGAATATTTTGCAGCAGCGGCGCCTTCCGCCTTTGACCTTTCCGAAGAAATTGTCAATGCGGGAAAATGCTCCCCAGCACGTGCATTTCCGATTCTCAATTTCCGCGGGACAAATGATTTCGTAGTCAACTACGACGGAGGCTATTCCTCGATTGTTTCCGGGAAACCGATTACGTTTTTGGGCGCTCAAAAGAATTTTGAAAAATGGGCGGAGTTGAACGGTTGCTCCGAAGAACCCGTGGATAAAGGAAATGGTTGCAAATATTATGAAAATTGCAGAGACGGCGTACAAGTGGGGCTTTGCACCATACAGGGAGGCGGGCATTCCGAAGGCGATGGCAAAACTGCCTGGGATTTCGTGAAACAATTCCGTTTGCCGTAAAAATTTTGCCGTAATTCGTAATGCCTGGTTACGCCCCCCCAAGCGGTTCGGATTCCCTGCTGTAGAAAGTCCGCAAAGTTCTTGGGCCCAAATTCGATATTGCACTTGGCGACACGCCACGCCGTGAAGGACCATGAGAACATGATAAAGCTTATTGCGGCCTTGTATTGTGATTTGATAGGAATCCTAAATTATTAGATTTGATTAGGAAATGTACAAGTACCGTGATAATTTAAGATTGTTCCTTTTTTGGGGTGTCATTTGCGCCGTAGCAAATATTCTATGCACCTTTGCCAGTGCTTTTGAAAGTGACCAGGGCTATTGGGTTGGCTGGATTAAGAAACTCATGGAAGAAGGTTTCGCCGGTTTTGACGGAAACTATCCGCCGCTGTATGTCTTCTGGTTATGGGTGGTGGCTCAGGTCTATTCCTTATTCGATATCGCTGTAGATAAAAATCTCTTCTTGAAGTTTACCTGCCTCTGGCCTGTCTTTTTCGCGCATCTCTTTCTAGTGGATTGGGTCTGCCGCCTTTTGGGCAAGTTCAATTATCCGGATTGGAAAAAGCACTTGATGGTGGGCTTTGCCGCCTTGAATCCGGCTCTGCTTTTAAACGGCCCTATTTGGGGACAGGTGGATTTGTTTCCGTCGGTGATTGCAGTCATGGCGATTTACTGCATCAATCGTCCTCGCCTTATTTTCCTTGCATCCATGTTCTATGTACTCGCCTTGTTGACCAAGTTCCAGATGATTGCTTTCCTGCCCGTTTTTGGAGGCTTGTTTATCCGTCATTGGAAAACGTCTTGGAAGGGCCTGCCTCTAGCTGTATTGGCGCTGGTCCTTGTTCTGCTTCCTTTTGCTGTTGGCGGAAATCTTCAGGGAATGCTGACTCGGGCTTACGTGCAGACGACAAGCCAGTATGCCTATGCTACTTTTAATGCAGCGAACATCTGGATTCTGCTTGCGGGAAATGTATCTCCGGATAATGTGCCGATTTGGGAAGTGAGCGAATACGGCCTGGGTTTCTTGCTCAAGCCCGTTCATCTAGGTAAGATTCTCTTTGTCATAGTTTCCATTTTGGTACTGGTAAAATCTGTTCTTTGTAGAAATATTCGCACCGCCTTTGCCCTTTGCACCTTGAACGCTCTTGCCTTCTTTATGCTTTTGCCCCAAATGCATGAACGCTACCTGCTGTACGCCGTACCCATGGCTCTCTGCTGGCTTGTGTGGGACATGCAGCGTGGTGGTATCTTGTGTCTGGCCGTTACAGCTGTGGCGGCAGTCAATATCAACCTGCTAAACACTTTCCGCGGTGATTATGTCTGGAAAATGGATGCTTATGCAGGCTGTATTGCGCTCTTGGTCGGAATTCTGCTTGTCCTTTGCCCTCGGCGGTTGGAAAAGCTGGTCCACAAGGTGAGTTCCCTTCGGTTGCCTGCATTTGTGCCTTATGGGGTGCTTCTGTTGATTCTAACGGTTGTGAGCGGCTTCCTGGCATTTCAATCCCGTCCGATCGCGGCTCCAAAAGGTGACGGTTATATGTTGGTTACGGATTTGCCGATGGAATCGTCGGTACAGCGTTTTAGATCTCCCCGTATAAATCAGTCTGTTGACGGACATCTCTTGACGGTGGATAACCGTGTCTATATAAATGGCATTGGGACTCATGCTCCCTCGACGATTACCTATACGCTGCCGGAAGAGGCGGATTCGCTGTTTCTGGGTGTAGGTATTGATGGGGAATGCCACGAGAATGGTCAGGCGACCTTCATTGTAAAGTTAGATGGGGATGTTGTCTGGCGTCGCAGTAGGGTTCGTGGCGCACAAAAGCCTTATTTTGCATCTATTTCCGTGCAAGAAGCGAATGTTCTAGAACTGAGAACGGATCCGGAAGGTTCCGATCATTGTGACCATACGGACTGGCTAAATGCCTATGTAAAGCTCCGCTAGCCAAAAGCAGGACTATAACATAGGCGTCACCGACCTTCCGACTTTACCACCAGGCTTTATCTCATGAAATTCTAGAAACTGCGACCGATACTAATCAGAAATACGCCCATCAGAAAATCTCTGTGCACGAAACGGCAACGCTCTTCCTATGTTATAATAGATAGAGATTAGGCTATTGCGCAGGCCTTTCTGATTGATGGCTTTTAATACAAATGTCAGCCTTGGTACAAAACACACCGAGGATGCTCCACATTTCTTCGGCGATATGCGGGACAAACGGGTGCAAGAGTTTCTGCAACGTTTCACAAGGTTCACGGTAACGCTTGTCCATCTTCATCATTTCGTTGTTGAAGATCATCAGATGGCTAATCGCGGTGTTGAAGCTCATGTTCTCGATGTCGCTCGTGACCTTGATGACGGTCTGGTGCATCACCTTCTCGATTGTCTCAGGTGCGGTTTCATCAACGTAAACAGGAGTTTCGTCTTCGGTTGGTGAGCTTGCCGAACCATCGCCCACCACAGAACGCCAGGCGCATCCTATGCAATCTTGATATGACAATATCTATTGGCTACCTATTATTTGCAAATTCACTTTCACTACCACAAAAGTCTTGAAATTTGGGATCATGAAACTTCACAACAGGCAGAAGAATTCTATCACTATGCGTAAAAAGCATAGTGAAATATAAAAAATAAGCATTATGAAAACTTCGAAAAATGATTTATACTGTTGGATACCAATGAAAAACTTCTTGACATTATTTTTTCGCCTTGGCACTCTCTTGTTCAGAAGGTTTGGCCTTTTGAAATTTTAATTGAGATGAAGAGGTAATGAAAAGGAGGAATGTTATGATGAAAAAAGGAATTTTCATGAGTACTTTAAGCCTTGCGGCGATTCTTGCCGCATGTGACTGCTGCCCGCAGGGCGAAGCAAAGGCGCTTTCGCAGGACAAGGAACTGCGTGCCGTGATGGACAACTTCACGCAGAATGAGGTTCCGGCGGCGACCCCGCTTGTGGAAAAGCGCGAAGTGGAGTTGATTCGCCTGGTGTCGCTTGTGACTCAGCAGTCGGGCGCTCTTTTGCAAGAAGAAGTGGCGACGGCGCTTGCGCAGGGGCTATCACCTGAAGAAATTCTCGAGGCGATTTACCAGTGCGCCCCCTACACCGGGTTCCCGCGGACGGTGGATGCGGTTGAAATTGCCCGCAGCGTGTTCAAGGCGAAGAACGTGAAGGTGGATGAAAACCGTAGGACAGTAACAGCGCAGTCCCGCCTGGAGGCGGGTGCCGACGCGCAGGGAACGCTGTTCGGAGAGACCTTCCCCGACATGGCGAAAAACGGCAAGGACGGGATGCCGATCATCAACTACTTCCTTGCGAGCAACTGCTTTGGCGATTATTATACCCGCAAGGGGCTCGACCTGAATACCCGTGAACTTTTGACGATGGCGATCCTCGTGAACTTGGGAACGGAGCCGCAGCTCAAGGCGCATATCGGCGCGAACCTGAAGATTCGCACGGCCGAATACGTGGAACAGGCGATTTACAACTGCTTGCCGTATTGCGGTTACCCGCGCACGCTGAACGCGTTGCGACTGCTTAAGGAAGCGGCGGCTGAGGCGAAGACCGCGACGGTTGCAAAAACCATGCCAGGCAAGGACTGGAGCGTATTCCCGGTGGGTAAGCCGAACGATGCCTACGCCAAGTATTTCGTGGGCAAGAGCTATCTCGACATGATCAGCACTGAACAGGTGGGCGTCGGGAACGTGACTTTTGAGCCGGCGTGTCGCAACAACTGGCATATCCATCACGCAAAGAAGGGCGGAGGCCAGATTCTCATTGCGACGGCGGGCCGCGGCTACTATCAGGAATGGGGCAAGCCGGCGGTGGAATTGAAGCCCGGCGACGTGGTGAACATTCCGGCTGGCGTCAAGCATTGGCACGGGGCGGCTCCGGATTCCTGGTTCCAGCATTTGGCAATTGAAGTTCCCGGCGAAGGAACAAGCAACGAATGGCTTGAACCCGTGAGCGACGAAGAATATGCTAGACTAAAGTAACACTCTTCACAACGGGATCACCATCATGAAAAAAGCAATTCTATTCTTGTTAACATTCCTCTTAGGAGTCTCGATGGCTGCCGAAAAGAAAGTTCTCATCGTCTATTATTCCCGTGCCGACGAAAACTACTCCGTCGGAAACATTTCCAAGGGCAATACCGAAATCATCGCCGAGATGATTGCAAAAAAGACGGGTGGCACGCTCTTGCACGTGGAACCCGCAAAGGAATACCCGAAGGGCTACGACGACTGCATCAACTTGGCCAAGAAGGAACTTGCGCAGGACGCGCGCCCGGCCATCAAGCCGGTGAACGTGAATCCCGAAGACTTTGACGAAATTTACGTCGGCTATCCGGTGTGGTGGGGCGAAATGCCCATGCCTATGTTCACCTTCCTCGAAAAGTACAATCTGAAGGGCAAGACGATTCACCCGTTCATGACGCACGAAGGCAGCGGCCTCTCGGGTGTTGCCCGCCTCAAGAAGGTAACCGGCGCGAACGTGACCTCCGGCCTCGCCATCTACGGACACGTGGCCCAGAATGAACGCGAAAAGGCCCAGAAAGAAGTGGACAAGTGGGTGAAATAGCCCTGAAATTAAGGGTTATTCAACCTAGCGGAAGCCCTGGCGTTTCATTTTACATTTTTAATACGATTAACCAGCATCAGTTCGAGATTTTTGTGATGAAACACATCAAAATGGCAGGAAAAATGTGATTTTTTGATAAAAATAGCCTATATTTTTGTGTATGGAATACACTCTCAGACGAAAGTTGGACTCTTTTTTGGTCGATTGGAAGGCAAATCCCGACCATTTGCCACTCATTATAAAGGGTGCGAGGCAGGTCGGAAAAACTTCTTCCATTACGCATTTTGCGAAGAACTACAAGAGTTTCATCTCGATAAACTTTATCGAGGAACCCCAGTACAAGAGAATTTTCGAGAAGGGCTTCAAACCGGACACGGTTATCCGAGAAATTTCGTTCTTGAATTCGGATTGGGAGTTCATTCCGCACGATACGCTCATCTTGTTCGACGAAATGCAGGAGTGTCCCGATTGCACCACGTCGCTCAAGTTTTTTAAGTTGGATGGCCGCTTCGACGTCATCTGTTCGGGTTCGCTGCTTGGAGTGCACTACAAGGAAATTTCGTCAGTCAGTGTCGGCTTCAAGGAAGACTATGAAATGCATTCCCTGGATTTCGAGGAGTTCCTTTGGGCAAAAGGCTACAAGCAGGAGCAAATCGATTCCATCTACGAACATATGGTATCTCAGACGCCATTCTCTAACATCGAATACGATGTATGGATTGAAAATTTCAGGGAATACATGACCATCGGGGGAATGCCCGCCATTGTAGACAAATTTGTATCACAGAAAAATTTTTCAGGGGTGTTGGCGGCGCAGAAAAAGATTCTCCAGGACTACGAGGACGACATCACAAAATACGCCGAAGGACTAGACAAAGAAAAGATAAAGAATGTCTATAACCACATTCCCGTTTTCCTTGGCAAAGAGAACAAGAAATTCCAGATAACGAAGGTCGCCACCGGGGCGCGTTCCAGAGAATATGTGGGGACAGTCGAATGGCTGAACGATGCGGGCATCATCAACCGTTGCTACTGTCTGGATCAGCCGGAACTTCCGCTAAAAGGCAACTACAAGCCTAATGACTTCAAAATTTATTACCGCGATACGGGACTGCTGATTGCTTCGCTCGACGACGAAGCCCAAGAGGACTTGCGCGCAAACAAGAATTTCAATGCGTACAAAGGCGCTATCTACGAAAATGTCGTTGCCGACATGCTCGTAAAAGAAGGTTACGGGCTCTACTATTACAAGAACGAGAAATCCACCCTTGAAATGGATTTTTTCGTGCGGACGGCTAGTTCACTGGTACCCGTAGAAGTCAAGGCCACCGACGGGGCGACCGTTTCGCTAAACAACTTGATTACAAAGGAAAATTACGGCGACGTAAAGTTCGGCATTAAACTGGCGAACAAGAACATCGGCTTCAACGGAAAATTTTACACCATTCCGTACTTTTGCACATTCATGCTCAAACGGTGGCTGAAAACGATTAAGGAATAGAAAGTCAGCCCGAAGAATCGGGCTGGCGAATATTGGGACGGAGAAAGCCCCTGCCGTGATTAATCCTTGACGCAACGGACAGACGCGGCGATGCTCTTATCGGCATTGTCGCCCACGACTACCCCATCTTCGTCTTTTGCGAAAGTAAAACCGTACTCATCTGTACCACCACCTCTAACGAGCCGGCCCCCCCCTTCACTACCAAATCCTAACCATTGGTGGATTTCAGCATCTTGGCTGCGGTAGATATTCCTCCTACTGTGTCAAACAAAACCTCAAATTCTTGTCTATTCCGGCGATAATATTGAGAGCTTCAAGGGATGCCGTTGCGTAAATTACTAGAATGTTGGAAACATCGTTGGAAACCTTTAACAGTTGAGGACACCAAGTGGATAAGATCGCCCGCCGTTTAATAGATATTGCGATGACGGTCGCGACGCTCGTGCTGATGGGAGGCAATTACTTCTTTGAATCGACTGCGGTTCACGAGGTTTTAGGCGTTATTTTATTTGTTCTGTGGGCGGTGCATGTTGTTTTGAATCGCGCCTGGGTCAAGGCATTGCCCAAGGGCAAATACAATGCCTTACGGGTTTTCCGGACCGTCATCAACGGCGGTGTAATCTTGTGCGTATTGTTCCTGATGGTCAGCGGGATCATGCTTTCGAACCATGTATTTAGCTGGCTCGGCATTGAAAGGGGGGCAAACTTTGCCCGTACCGCTCACCTGCTGGCCAGCCACTGGTACCTGGTTTTCGTTTCTCTTCACATCGGGCTTCACTTGTCCATGTTTATTCGGAGCAAGGCGGCGACGGGTATCGTGACTGTTCTTGCGGCTTATGGAATCTACGCCTTTATTCAACGGGGCCTCTGGAAATACCTTACGTTACAGCAACCTTTTTTCTTTTTGGATATGGAGCGGGGGTACCTGCTGTTTGTTTGGGATTATCTTGCCGTGATGGCCCTGTTTGCCTTAGCGATTCATTTAGCATCATCCAAGGTGAAACTGACGGCCCCCTTTGTGACCGTTCGACCGTTCCATGGGACCGTTTCCACGGGAGAAGTTGCAAATACAGAAGCAGACATCATCGCAAATAAAAAATCCTAGATTTTTGACGGCAGCCAAAAACTTCTTCCAGAAATTCGAAGTTTCCCCTGCAATCTGGATGCGCTTGCCATGCACCAAAGCGTCCGCGACTTTGCGGTGCGCTTCGTTGATGGCATTTTGCATGGTGGATCTTGCACCCCCATTTTTTCTGCGCATGGACCCTGGTCAAGACATTCGATATGCCATTAACTAATATGAGATTTTTGGGAAGGGACTGCTAGTCTTTTGTTTTTTACAATTATCGAATGAAATTCGTATAAATCTTGGCTTCTGCGGTAGGCTGTGGGACACCCGCTTGCTTACCCGCTTCAATACTTTTGAGCATCCAGGCCATATTACGGCCAAGCATCTTCATAATCTGCAAGCCTTCTTCATCCTGCATCACGTCTTCCGGTTTAGAACCGTGAACCATGTTCCAGTAACGCGAAGTCACTATCGGCTGCTGAGCAAACGCCGGATACTTATTCAAAGCGTCGAGGCAAGCCGTAGTTCCTGCACGGCGTGCAGAGGCAATCGTCGCGGCAGGCTTAAACTGCAATTCCGCAGCACCCTGACCGTAAAGACGATCGAGGAACATCAACATTTCACCGCTCGGCGAAGCGTAATAGACCGGAGAACCGTAGACCACGCCATCAGCGGTTTTCAAAAGTTCCACGGATTCTTTTACAACTTTTTCAACTTCTCCCTTCATCACGCGGCCACCCACAAAGACGATTTCAGAATCAATTCCCGCCGTTTTTAATTCTTCGACAATCACATTCAAAGCGGTATAGGTACAGCCCTTTTCGCGACGGCTACCGTTAAACAAAACCACCTTCATAAGGTCTCCTTTTTTTAGAAAATTATAAAATTTTCCGACGCTAGAAAATGTCGCCCAACAGGCGGTCAAAACGAAACGCCTGTACCCCTGCTATTTATTATATTGAACGATATGAAATTTTTCCTGAATTTGTTCGCAACCTTCTTCGCACTTACTCTTGCCGCATGTTCTACTTCTACCGTTTCGAGCGACAATGAGAATTTTCAATCCAGCAGTTCTGCGAAATTCTCGTCCAGCGCTGAACCACAAAGCATTTATGAAGCAATCGAAGAATCCGGAAAGTACACAACCCGCGATTCCGTGGCGGCATACCTCTGCAAATTCGACAAGTTGCCGTCTAACTATGTGAGCAAAAGCGAAGGCAAAGCTCTATACGAATCTAAAACAGGCAACACCTTTTCCAAATGGAATTTCAATCCGTGGACAACGATTGGCGTGATGATTGGAGGCGACGTCTTTGATAATCGCGAAGGTTTATTGCCGAGCGGAAGTTACCATGAAGCGGACGTGGATTACTTCGACGCAAACCGCGGAACAAAGCGGCTTGTCTATCAGTCGGACTGTGTCATCTACTATACCGCAGACCATTACGAAACGTTCACGCGATTAGAAAGACAATAGCAACAAAAAAACGGTGTCGCGTTCGCGACACCGTTTTGATTTGGATTCCTGAAACTTACTCGGCAAAGAGGGCCGTAGACAGATAACGGTCGCCGGTATCCGGAAGAAGGGCCACAATGGTCTTTCCCTTGTTCTCGGGGCGCTTGGCCAGTTGCTCGGCAGCCCAGAGGGCCGCCCCAGAAGAAATTCCCACCAGCACCCCTTCTTTGCGGCCGATTTCACGACCCGCCTCGAAGGCAGCCTCGTTCTCAACGGTAATGATTTCGTCGTAGACATTGGTGTTCAGAATATCGGGCACAAAACCCGCACCGATTCCCTGGATCTTGTGGACGCCCGCCACCCCCTTCGAAAGCACCGGGGAAGAGGCTGGTTCCACTGCCACGATTTTCACAGCCGGGTTCCTAGACTTAAGATACTCGCCTACACCGGTAACGGTTCCGCCCGTGCCTACACCAGCAATAAAGATGTCCACCTTACCGTCGGTATCTTCCCTGATTTCGGGGCCGGTGGTGCTGCGGTGAGCTGCCGGGTTGGCGGGGTTCACAAACTGTCCCGGGATAAAGCTATCGGGAATTTCCCGAGCCAGTTCCTCGGCCTTCGCGATAGCCCCCTTCATGCCCTTCGCCCCTTCGGTAAGCACCAGTTCTGCACCGTAGGCCTTTACCAGCTGACGGCGTTCTACGCTCATGGTCTCGGGCATTACGATGATAATGCGGTATCCACGGGCAGCCGCCACAGCAGCAAGGCCGATACCGGTATTGCCGGAAGTAGGTTCGATAATCACAGAACCCTTCTTGAGCTTGCCCGAAGATTCGGCGTCGTCAATCAAGGCCTTGGCCACGCGGTCCTTCACGGATCCTGCCGGGTTGAAGTATTCGAGCTTCGCCAAAATCTTTGCCTGCAACTGATGAGCAGACTCGATTCGAGTGAGTTCGAGAAGTGGAGTGCGACCAACCAGTTGGTCAATCGAAGTATAAACTTTTGGCATGAGTATTCTCCTTTCGTTAGTTACAATGCAAGCTTTAGAATGTCCTTGATAGCGGTTGCATCCAGTGGTACATAGTGTCCGACGTTTCCATTTTTTACAGCCCGTGCGGCCATCACTTCAAAATCCTTGTTGTCAAGTTTCAAATCCGAAAGGGTGGTCGCTAGTTTCAATTTTTTGAAAAAGGCTGCCAATTTTTCCGACAGGGCATACGCCCTTTCCTTTTCGCTATAATTGTACGGGTCGATTCCAAACAAGCGGCTCGCCAAAAGCGCCAGACGCCAAGGCTTCTTTTGAGCCATATACTTTGTCCAAGCAACGGTGACGACAGCCATCCCTTCGCCATGGGTAATGTTGTACTGCGCCGAAAGTTCATGCTCAATGCGGTGAGATCCCCAGTCGGCACGACGCCCTACATCCAGAAAACCTCCATGGGCAACGCTTGCAAGCCACTGAATTTCGCCACGGGCGTTAATGTCCCTAGGATTCTCGATCAGCTTATCGGCATTCACAAGCAAAGCCCGAATGGCACCTTCAATCAGGTAGTCCGTGGTGTCGGAATATTTCTCGTCGGAGAAATACCTTTCCAGAAGGTGGGAGAGCACATCTGCAACACCTACAAAAGTTTGGTATTCCGGAAGGTTTACGGTGTACTTCGGGTTCATGATGGCAAACTTCGGAATGATGCGGTCATCTTCAAAACCCAGCTTCCATTCACCATTCGAAAGGATTGCCGCATTGGAAGTTTCGGAGCCGCTGGATGCCGTCGTCGTAATCACGCCGATAGGCAACACGCGTTCCGCCGAAACGCCCTTGCTAAAAAAGTCCCAAACATCGCCTTCGTACGGAATGCCAAGAGCCACCGCCTTGGCAGTATCAATTGAGCTTCCGCCTCCAACCGCCAAGACAAAATCCACGCCACTGGTCTTGCCCTGCCAAACCAGTTCACGGACTAGATCGATAGACGGGTTCGGCACCACGTTGCCGTTTTCCGAAAAACGGATGCCCAGTTCCGACACGGCTTCCTGAACAGCCGAATAGATTCCAAGGGTCTTGATAAAATCGCCACTGTAAACGAGCAGCAGGGACTTGACCTTATAATCCGCCAAAAGCGACTTTAGTCTTTTCTCGCTGTCTTCGCCAAAGACAATTCTTGCGGGATTGTGATATTCAAAACCTATCATCGTACCCTTCTGCGAAAGAGTTCTTTATCGCGATAATCTCTACTCTCGTTTCCTACTATTTTTATAGGAATTAATATAAAAAAAAGCCATTCACGCGTCAATATTTTTCCTTATTCTCAGCTATACTTTTTTCCTATTTGGATATAGTTACAGGCTATAACAGATCTTATAATCCACCTTCAAATTCCGCAAGGAACTTGCGTCCCTGTTCCCATTCACCGAGGTTAGATTCCGAATTGATATGGCCCAGAGCACCCGCGTTGAATAGTCTCGTTCCCCAAACTTTAGCAAAAAATTCAACGCGTTCCAAAGTCATATACGGATCGTTTTCACTGCCTACGACACATGCAGGCACCGGTAATTTTTCGGAAGGAATCGGCGCAAAATTTTGGATATGGGCGACCCTCTCCACATCGGCGGGCGTTACCAGGAACGCTCCTTTAATATTTGAAGGAATGCTCCCCTGCCGTCCGGCCCTCAAGAGCCAAAGGACAGTCGTTACAACGCCCAAGCTATGCGCTACTAGAATCGTATCGTCTTTTTGCTGGCGAATGAATTTGTCAAGGGTTTCCACCCATTCTTCTTTTTGCGGCTTATCCCAGCAACGCTGATAAACACGACTCGCACTTGGCAAACTCTTTGTCCAAAAAGTTTGCCAATGACTGGGGCCCGAATTATTCAAACCAGGAATTATCAAATAGTGCATTCGTGAAAACCTCCATTCTCAAATACCGTCGCTTCTAGAATCCGTAATTCAAAGAAAGCTGCCTGAGAAAGAAGCAAGAAGGTCAAAAGATATTGAGTTGTATTTTTTTCATTGACAAACTCCTTTTGAATAACGGAATTAAGTTTGGTCAAAAATTAGATCTACCCCAAGCATCAGTCCAATACATTCTTTTAATGCCTAGTTATAGGCGTTCAACCAAAACAAACCCATTTATGTTTTCTGCTCAACGGGAGAAAGGTCCGAACTGGTCGCAGAAATACTCGTCGTCCAGAATGATGATGTTTATAATCTCGAAGGCGGTTTTGACTCAATTCCCAAATGCTCTCGGCCAATCGCGCAAGCAGTCGAATCTATACGAAAAGCCATGATCGGTAATGACGCTCATCATGGCCAACGACGCCGCGGGGTTCCAAAAAACTTGGGCTTTCTCGTATGAACTTCGGCGGCATGGGTGCCAAGGTGGAGTCGCGACTATGCACGGTTCTGCAGAATGCAGAGATCTGACCTATTTTATTTAAAAGTTTTGGTCAAAGATTATGGATCTGCACTTTCTACAAACCAAGTGAAACCTGCATTTTCAATCGTCTTAAAAGTTTCGGATAAGGATTGACCGCCCTCGGTCAGATAACCCGACGCAAAAACGGAATCGACCACTTTGAAAAGTTCCTTTTCGTGCCCCTTAAAATAGACTTCACGACCGGCAGCACAACGAATATCCGATTTCGGGAGCAATAAGCGTGCAAGGCAAAGAATCTTCATGCAATATTCGAATGTAAGATTCGAAACATCACGTTCGGCAAGACGAGTTCCCTTGACTGGCAACAAAAAGTTTATCGGCACCGATTCAGGATTGATAGCCACCAAATCCAAAAGCATATCAACAACGTCTTCTTTGGATTCACCCATTCCGATAATTCCGCCACAACAAATTTCAAAGCCGACACGTTGCAGCATTTGAATGTTTTGAATGCGACGCTCGTATGTGTGCGTACTGCAAATTTCAGGATAAAAACGGCGGCTCGTATTCAAATTATGATTGATACGGTCAAGGCCTGCAGCCTTTAAAACGCGCGCCTGGTGTTCTGTCAAAAATCCGATAGAACAGCAAATATGTGTCCCCGACTTTTTCATGCGGGCAATGCGTTCCGCCAGATTCTCAATTTCCTTATCGGTAAATCCCATGCCCGAAAGCCCAATGCAGTGTCTGGACAAATGGAATTCATTTACAAGATTGTTATTGCTATCCAGTTTTTCATCGGAGACGCTTCTGTATTTTTCAATCGGTGCTTTTGAATCACGCGACTGAGCACAATAGGCACAATTCTGTGTGCAATTTCCACTTCGCACGTTCGTCAAAATCTGAATACTGACGCGGTTGCCCTTGTATTTGGTACGAAGCGAATAAGCTGTTTCCATTAAATTTTCAAGTGCGTCGTCCGGTAAATTCAAAATTTGCAGACATTCCGCTCTGGAAAATTTCTTTTCGTCACCAGCCTTCATTATTCACCTCTCTTTCGTCAAGGCTAAATATTTTGACAAAGTATGTCATTAATTACCCTTGAAATTCAATAATTCCCGTATGCGAAAACGGCTTCTTTGCCATCGCGCAAACGTCATTGGTCAAGATGTTTTTACTCTTGACATCCGTATTCATCGTTTCGCATTCTATCACACATATTTCGAAAGCGTCACCACATCTTCGCCGCTCCATGTGTAAAGAGCCAGCAGAGGTTCTTCAGTTGTCCGCATAGAATGAATACGATTCGACGGGTGCAGAACAAATTCACCCGGATGGCGAACCGTTGTCACACCGTCCAAAGTCCACTCAGCATGTCCCGAAAGCACGATATAAAGTTCCGTTGCAGGATGATAATGAGCCGGATAAAACGTATTCTTTCCCAAGAGCGTAAATCCATAGCAAAAATGCTCATCGCGAAAAGGCGCTTCGGGACCAAGAATTTCGCCCCAGCCCATTCGACTGCCCAAATCAGGCATGTCGGGACGCGGCTTGTAATTATACTTCCATGGTAAAAAAGGAAGTACCGGTTTTAAAGCCTTTAACAAGCCCTCTGTTTCGGAACTTCCAAATTGAATCGCTTCCTCAAGCCAACGAATCAACGGCGAATTACTTTTTTCGAAAGTCCCTATCGAGGGTGGAATTTCTCGCATCACGAATTTAGCTGCTTCTTGACCGATGTCGTCGTTTATTTGCGCACGTCCATTCAGAAAACGCTTGGATTCTTCGATTAGGTGGTCTATGAAATTTGGCATCCAACTCCTCGCATTTTTACTTCTTGCTCGACTTTAACACAGCCACCGTATGGCCAATGACTTCACCCTGCAAAAACGCTTTATAAGCTTCTGCAGCCGTGAGTTTTAAGGATTCCAGCGATTTTTCGATTTCGAAGGCGTTCTTCCCAGATTCCTTTACCGAAATGCTAGCGAATGCTTTCTGCAGATCGCTGGCTCGGTAGAAGCGGAACGGGCCAAGTCCAGCCTTTTCTTGCGCGGCATAGCCCGAAATCACATCTTCAGGTTCCGCCTGAACTTTCCAGGAATAGGTGAAAATTTCAGACGAAAACTCAGCCAATTCACCGAGTCGAATCAACGCACTAAGCGGTACGCGACCACCGAGAGTTGAATAAACGGCTCCCTTTTCCGACAGGTAATCACGAGCCTGCCTAAGCGCCAGGTAATGCAAATCCAGCATCTGCTCATGCACAAATTCCGGTATCACTTCCTCACGTTTTTCCAAATAATGTCCACTATTACGTTCGTCTTCGATCTTGATATTATCGGTCAACGGGACATTAGGCAAATTTTCGTAAATCACGTCATAACGGCGGTCACTGTTTTCAAGAGGACGCAAAAGATCCCCCGCTCCAAATTCCAATTTTACCGAATCTGCATTTTTCAAATTCTTTTGAGGCATCATCAATATGTGTGGTAGCATTTAGGCAGCCTTGCTAGATGATTCTCTCGATTCCGATTCCCATTCGTAGGCTATCTTTACATCGACATAGGAACAGCTCAACATTATCAGCGACAGCATGTTGTTCATGTTCCTGAAGCCATAGGCAGTCCGTATCAGTAGCTTTATCTTGTTGTTCGTCGCCTCGATCCTTGCGTTTGACACGCCCAGCCTGATTGTGTTGAGGATTCCGTCGTAGTTACGCTTGATCTTTGCGTACAGATCCTTGACTGAGCCGATGCGTGAGTGGCTTGCACGCCACAGCCACCTGTCCAGATTTTCCCTGGCATCGTCATAGCCCATCTTCAGGATGATGCGCAGTTCCTCCTTGAGCTGGTATGCCCTGTAGAGACGCGGATAGCGGCTTGCTATGAGTTCTATTTTTCTCTGCTGGCTTTCGTTAAGGTTCTCTGGAGCCTTGCCCAGAGCGTACCTGGAGTTCTTTATCCCCTCCGCGGTGCGGTCCTTCGGGACGCTATCCTTCGTGGGCCTGCCTCGGCCCCGTTTCTGATTGCGGTTTTCCTTGCGGGCCTCCTTCCAGGTTTCCACACGGACCTTGTCCAGGGCTTCTGTCGCCCACTGTACGACATGGAAGCTGTCCACGCACCGTTCGGCATTGGGCAGGAACTCCTCGATGCTTGACCTTATCCACTTGGCTCCGTCACAAGTCACAAGCTCCACGCCCTTGCGCTGCTCTTCGCTGAGTTCCCTCATGAAGAGGTCCAGCACCTCCTTCCCGTAGCCCTCGTGGACCCAGATCACGCAGCGCCTGTCGTGATCCACTACCACCGTTATGTACTTGTGCCCTTTCTTGTAGCTGGTCTCGTCGATGCCTATGCGCCTGAAGATGCAGCCTGCCTTGATCGGCCTTGTGTCCAGGCAATCCCATACGCGGTCGGCAATTTCCCCCACGGTATTCCAGGCGATGCGTAGCTGCTTTGCGACAGCCTTTTTCGACATGCTGCATACGGCCCATGCGACCTGCTGCTCGAAGGCGTCGGTGAAGCCTGACCTGTGGCTTGCCCACGGCACCTTCACCGTTTTTACGCCGCATTTCTTGCACTTCACCCTGTAGGTGTCCATCCTGATGAAGCCCATCTTCGTGCCGAGATCGAGCGTCCGCCATACCCTCTGTTCCCGGCCGTTGTCGTAGAGCTTCCCTTTTCGCCCACAACAGCCGCACCTGCTGGCGTTGCCCTTGGTGAGTCTTACCGTGATGGTGACCGTGGTGTCGGTTTGCTCCTGCTTGACGACTGAACAGCCGTTGACATTGAAGATGGATTTGTATAATTTTGACATGGGCTTTTTCTTCTGTTTTTTTTGGCGATTAAATTTTAGAAAATAGCCCATTTTTTTGTTTGATTTAGGCGAAAGTCAACAAAAAAAGGGTGGCGAAGCCACCCACACATGTTGATGAAGAGCCATTCTTTTTAATGTTTTCGGCAGCGGTATCCACCACACTCTTCAGCAAATCCGTAAAGCCTACGCGTTTTACGCCCAGAAGTTCAACGCCTGTCAAGACATCTATTCCGGAACCTGTGCCAATCGATGCAAACGCGTCCAAATCATGCCCCGCTTTTTCGCGAATCAGCTTGAACGCAGGAGCCGCAATATACGCCACCCAATCACTCGTAATATCTTCGGTCTTAGGCAAATAGGCATGATCCGTGATTGTCACGGAAAGATAATCTTGAATGTTTTTGGGAAACTCTTCCAAAGACAGATATTTTTTTACATCCACTAAAATGCCCATTTATATGTAACCTCACTTTTTTTACAAAGTATAGATGCCACATATTGTTGCGTCCAATACAAATTTCCTAACACTTGCTATCAATTTTTTGTATAAGTGAAACGTCATTTTTCGGTTGACAATATTTATGCATCTATGTAGATTTAAGCATAGTTGTTTCGATCGTGTATTTTTCAGCACTTGGGAATGATCAAAAACGCGACGTTCTTTTCGGTGCTGTTAGCAAAAGGAGCCGAACACAATGGCACATTATCTCTTCACTTCCGAATCCGTGTCCAAGGGACACCCAGACAAAGTTTGCGACCAAATTTCTGACGCAATTCTCGACGCCTGCCTTGCGCAGGATCCGGACAGTCGCGTCGCTTGCGAAACTCTAGCTAACACCGGTCTCGTCGTGATTTCCGGTGAAATTTCTACAAAAGCAGTTATCGATTGCCAGCAAATCGCACGCAAGACAATCAAGAGCATTGGCTATGTGAATCCGGAACTCGCTTTTGATTACAAAGGTTGCTCCGTCCTCGTAGCAGTAGACAAGCAGTCCCCAGACATTGCCCAGGGCGTAGATGCTAAAGCCGCCGAAGGCAAGGAAGACGATAAGCAGGGCGCAGGAGATCAAGGCATGATGTTCGGTTTCGCAGTCAACGAAACCAAGGAACTGATGCCGCTTCCGATTAGCCTTGCGCACAAACTCGTGGAAGAAATTCAGAACCTCCGCGAAAATGGAAAAATCAAATGGCTCCGTCCTGATGCAAAATCTCAGGTGACTGTCGAGTATGACGAAAACGACAAGCCGGTGCGCGTCGATACCGTGGTGCTCAGCACCCAACATGATGAATTCGTGAACGGCAAGGAACTCAAGCATTCCACTATTGAGAAGGAAATCATCAAAAAGCTCATCAAGAAGGTGATTCCCTCAAAACTTTTGGATAAGAATACTCGTTTTCTCATCAATCCGACCGGAAAGTTTGTCATTGGCGGTCCGCATGGTGACTGCGGTCTCACAGGCCGTAAGATCATTGTGGACACCTACGGTGGCATGGGCCGTCACGGCGGTGGCGCCTTCAGTGGCAAGGATCCGTCCAAGGTTGACCGAAGCGGAGCCTACGCGGCACGCTACGTTGCAAAGAACATCGTTGCCGCAGGCCTTGCAGACCGTTGCGAGGTGCAAATCGCTTATGCAATCGGATATTCCAAGCCGGTTTCCGTTCTCGTGAACACCTTCAAAACAGGCAAGATTGACGACCGCAAAATCGAAGAAATCGTCAAGAAAACCTTTGACCTTTCTCCGGCCGGCATCGTGAAAATGCTTGACTTGAAGAAGCCCGGTTACCTGGCAACCGCTGCACTCGGCCACTTCGGTCGCACAGGCACGCGCTTCACCTGGGAAAAAACAGACAAGGCTGCCATATTGAAGAAACTTGCGAAAGTGTAAATCGGCAAAATCGAATAATTATGATGAAAGGCTCGTCAAGTGACGAGCCTTTTTGATTATAACCAGCGAATGATTACTTATTCCAATCCACTTCACGGTAGATTTTTTCGGTGAATTCATCGGCATTCAGCTGCAGGTATCCGACTTTATGCAGCAGATCCGCAAAATAATGCAAATCGGCTTTCAAGTTTCGACCACTCTTGATTTTCTGTTCGGGAGACTGGTATTCGTACGACTTGATGAGTGCTGTCGCAAATTCTTTGTCTTCGATAGCGGAATGCTTACCGGCCTGCATGAGTTCCACGGTTTCTTCCGGATGTTCACTGATCCAAGCATGGGCCTGTTCAAGAGCGCGGAGAAGAGCCTTGATTTTTCCCGGTTCTTTTTCCAGAAGGATACCCGAAACATAATAGAAGCAGCAATAACGACCTGCGAAAACAGGATCGGTTGCCACATCCATAATGACGTCTGCCTTGCCCGATTTTTCGTAAGCAGAAGCGAGGGGATCCCAAATAGCCGCCGCATCAATCTGCCCCTGTTCTAAAGCCGCAAGTGCCAAGTTGCCATCGGCATACGGCAAGAAATGCACCTGATTGTCTTCAGGCTTTGTCGAAACGCCTCCTAAAGACAGCCAAAGACTAGCCGCCTGATGCGGAGTACCGCCAATTTCATCGACAGCAATCTTTTTTCCCCTCAGGTCAGAAGCTTTCTTGTAAGGCGACCCCTTTTTCACCAGAACCTTGATACATCCGATGTGAATACCGTCAACAATCTTGATATCTACACCGTTTTCAATCGCCTGGAAAAACTGAAAGTCCGAATTCGTAAGCGCATAGGTCCCCTTGCTAAGCCCCAGCTTACGCGTTTCACTGTCAGCCGCAATCAGTTTCGCGTCAATTCCTTCTTCGGCAAAGAATCCTTTTTCTTTCGCCACATAAAAAGGAGCTGCGCATTCTTTTCGACCTGGTTATCCCCGTTACAAGCTTCGATCAGCAAAGCAAATCCCAAGGCGAGCAGAGCGATCAAGTAAATTTTATAGTTATTCTTCATCGCAAATTATTCCTTAAAAAATTCCCGAAAAACAAGTTTTCAGTTTTCCGGGAACGTTGTCTTGTATCATTAACTCAAGTCTACTTGATGTTTTCGCGCCATGTAGCAGGCTTGAATTCATCTACGATGGGCAACAGACGCTGATCCACATCGATTTTCAGAACCGAGTTGAAGTTGTTCGTCGCGATCATCTGAGCAGCAAATCCTACGACCGTCACCAATTCGCTATCGCTAAAGAACTTCTTCAAGCTAGCGATCAGCTCGTCGGAAACCTTAGTCGGATCCTTCACGATCTGGTGAGCAAGTTCAATCAACAACCCTTCCTTTTCGTCGAACTCAAAATCCTTCGGATCGATTCCCAGAGCCTTCAAGTCGCTAATAAAGAACAGCGAGCAGAGCTGGCAACTGTTGGTGGTAGAAATCGCATGTGCATAAATGGTCGAAGCTCGGAGTCCCACCACTTCTACAAGGCGGTTCCAGCTCGTGTACCAACCCATAAAGGCATCATAGGTAGCGTAATCCTGGAGCAGCGCCCGCTTCATGTTGGTAATCTTGCCTGCAGCAACCAACTTTTCATAGGCTTCCTTGGCCTTGCCCTGGGCTTCTTCGGCAGATTCGATAAATTTTACTCTTGCCATTTTTTCTCTCCTTGTTTTAAGGCCTAGACATACAGGCCCTTGCTAAAGTAACGATCTCCGCGGTCGGGTGCCACAAAGACAATGTTTCCCCGGGCGCCCGCTGCAATCAACTTCTTTGCAGCAGCAAAGGCCGCACCGGAAGAAGAACCGGCGATAATCCCTTCTTTCTGGGCAAGTTCACGGGCCCCGCCAAAGGCATCCTCGTCATTAATTTTGATAACCCGGTCCACCAGCGAAATATCCATGGTATCGGCTATGAAATCGTTTCCGATTCCTTCGATATTGTAATCGCCATGTTCGCCGCCACCTATGGTAGAGCCCACGGGATCGGCAAGCACACCCTGGATTTTCGGATTCTTTTCCTTGAGGTAGTGGAGGATTCCAGAATAAGTTCCGCCGCTCCCTGCACCCGCCACCACATAGTTGACATGGCCATCCAAATCCTTATAGATTTCAGGTCCCGTGGTTTCGTAATGGGCGCGGGGATTCGCCGGATTGCGGAACTGGCGCAGCGAAACCGCACCGGGAATCGTCTTCAAAAGCTCTTCCGCTTTCTTTTCAGCTCCCAGCATGCCCTCTTCACGAGGTGTGTTGATGAGTTCTGCACCCAGAGCCCGCAAAAGAATCTGCTTTTCCTGGGAGAACTTATTCGGTACCACGAAAATCACCCGCAGGCCACGATTCAGGGCGGCAAAGGCAATTCCAAGTCCCGTATTTCCCGCCGTCGCTTCGATAATGGTTCCGCCCGGTTTCAGCGATCCCTCTTCCAAGGCAGCATTGACCATGTAAAGGCCCGTGCGATCCTTGACGCTTCCCGACGGATTCCACAGTTCCAGTTTCGCGAAAAGTTTTACACCTTCAGGGACACCGACATGAGAAAGCCTTACCAGCGGAGTATGGCCAATCAAGGCCTGCATGGATTCATAGTAGTGCATATCCAAATACCCTCCTACGTGAGTGAGGCTTGGATGCCCGAGTTCAAGTCTAGAATGAGGTCGTCCACCTTTTCAATGCCCACCGAGAGGCGAATCAGACCGTCGGTAATGCCCACCTTCTCGCGAATTTCCTTGGGTATCGACGCATGCGTCATGGTAGCCGGATGGCACACGAGACTTTCAACGCCTCCCAAACTTTCTGCCAGCGAAATCAGTTTCAGGCCCTTGAAAAATTTCCGGACATCGTAATTTCCATTCAGTTCAAAGGAAATCATGGCACCGCCATTTTTCGCCTGCCGCTTGTTGATTTCGTAGCCCTGAGCCGTCGGGAGCCCCGGATAATAGACCTTCTTGACTGCCTCCGCAGTTTCCAGATAGCGCGCGATGCGAAGCGCATTTTCTGTATGACGATCCAGGCGAACGCCCAAGGTCTTGATTCCCTGAATCAACAGGAAGGAATCAAAGGGACCCAGGACCGCACCGACCGCATTCTGCGCAAAAGCCAAGCGGTCGGCAAGTTCCTTGTTGCTTGTCACCGCAAGGCCCGCCACAAGATTGCTGTGACCGCCCAGATACTTGGTAGCGCTATGCACCACGATATCGGCACCCAATTCCAGCGGTCGCTGCAAGTAGGGAGTCATGAATGTGTTGTCCACAATCGTCAAAAGGCCATGGTTTTTCGCAATCTGTGCAACCGCCGAAAGGTCCGTTACTGTCAAAAGCGGGTTCGCAGGGCTTTCCACAAAAAAGGCCTTCACATCCGGCGTAATCTTTGTTTCCAAGGTCTCCAGGTTCGTCGTATCTTCAATGGAATAGTGAATACCCAGATTCTTGAAGACCTTATCCAAGACGCGGAATGTTCCGCCATACACATTGCTCGAAATAATAAGGCGGTCACCCGCCTTAAAAAGAGAAAGCACTGTAGATGTGGCAGCCATGCCGCTTGCAAAGGCAAAACCCGCAACGCCCCCTTCAAGCTCTGCAATCAAGGCTTCCAAAGCGGCACGCGTCGGATTCCCGGTACGGGAATATTCCCAGCCCGTATTTTCGCCAAGCCCCGCCTGCCTGTAAGTAGACGTCTGGTAAATAGGAACGTTCACGGCTCCTGTCGCCTGATCGCCGTCAACGCCCCCGAGGATAAGCTTCGTCTCGATAAATTTTGAAATGAACATATCGAAAAGCCTCTCTTCTTTTCAACCTAGATAGCGGCAAAACCGTTTTCCAGGTCGGCGATAATATCTTCATAGTGCTCCGTACCGATAGAGACACGGATTGTCGCCGGAGTGATATTGGCAGCGGCCAATTCTTCTGGAGTCAGTTCCGCATGGGTCGTCGTGTACGGGTGAACCACCAGGCTCTTCACGTCGGCCACGTTGGCAAGCAAGCTAAAGATCTTCAGGTTGTCAATGAACTTAAAGGCTTCTTCCTGACCACCCTTGATGTCGAAGGTAAAGATGGAACCACCGCCATTGGGGAAATACTTCTGGTACAGTTCGTGGTCCGGATGGTTCGGCAGGCTCGGGTGATTCACGCGGGAAACCTTCGGGTGCTTGGTGAGATAATCCAGAACTTTTTTGGTATTTTCCACATGACGATCCAGGCGCAGCGAGAGGGTTTCAGTCCCCTGCAACAGGAGGAAGGCATTGAAAGGAGAAATGGCAGCCCCTTCGTCACGGAGGAGAATGGTGCGGATATAAACCACATAGGCAGCAGCGCCCGCGGCCTTGGTAAAAGAGAGACCGTAGCTCTTGTTCACTTCGGTCAGATGGGGGAACTTACCCGAAGCTTCCCAGTCGAACTTGCCACTGTCCACAATCACGCCGCCGAGAGTCGTACCGTGACCGCCGATAAACTTCGTCGCGGAATGCACCACGATATCGGCACCATGTTCGATGGGACGAATCAAATACGGCGTTCCAAAGGTATTGTCTATGACCAGCGGAATCTTGTTCTTGTGGGCGATTGCAGCAATCGCGTCGATATCCGGAATATCGGAATTCGGGTTACCGAGCGTTTCGATAAAGATGAGCTTTGTGTTTTCCTTGATAGCGCTTTCCACGTCCTTGAGGCTGTGGGTGTCCACGAAGGTCGTTTCAATACCGAAGTCGCGGAGCGTGTGCTGCAACAAGTTGAAGGTGCCACCGTAAACCGTACGCTGGGCCACCACGTGATCGCCCTTATGGGCAAGAGCGGTAATCGCATAGGTAATTGCGGCTGCACCACTTGCAAGCGCAAGGCCCGCCACACCGCCTTCCAGCGCGGCAATACGCTGTTCCAAAACTCCCTGGGTCGTATTGGTAATGCGCCCGTAGACGTTACCCGCATCCTTCAAAGCAAAACGGTCTGCAGCATGCTGAGCATTGTGGAAAACGTAGGAAGTGGTCTGATAAATAGGAACGGCACGGGAATCGGTCGTGGGATCTGCGGTTTCCTGGCCAACGTGAATCTGGAGGGTTTCAAAATGAAGTTTGTTCTGGGTCGTCATGATAAGAATTCCTTTTAGATTATAGCGGGCAACCGGTTTTTACTCAAAAACCTAGGTCACTCCATTTTTTTTGAAATGTCCTTTTAGCTCTTTTTTTTCTAGCGGGTGAGCCTTCAGGACAAAAGGCTCTGGCTAGTTGAATTTCAAAATGCCTTTCGGCATTCGACAATCACTATCACACATCATAGGCGCTCCTTCGAATGCTTAGGAAATCAAAAACATTTTCAATTACCTATCAATCTTGTAGGCTTTAAGATAGAATAAGATCGGGCAGAATGCAATAGATAGTTCTATACTATATTCTTTTAGCCAGCAATAGATTTTAACTATAATACTCAGGATTTGACGTTATCCAAATAATCCTTCAAGCATTCTACATAACGTTCGCCGACCATTCCCAAAAGCATATTCCGTTTGCAAACGTATCCGATTTCCATCACACAACGCGCTTCATCGCTTTTATCCTTGAAAGGAACCGCCCGAAAGTCGTCCCCATTCAATTCTTCGCAAATGATACCCGAGCAAAGCGTATAGCCGTTCAATCCAATCATCAAGTTCAACATCGTCGCTCGGTCGTTGGCTTTGATCGTCCGCTTATATTCATTGGTACTTAAAATTTCTTCCGCAAAGTAAAAAGATCCATCATCCCCCTGTTCAAAAGAAAGGCACGGAAAATCGTCCAACTGCTTTAGCGTAATAAACTTGTTATTTGCCAAGGGATGCTCCTTCCGCAAATAAACATAAGCCTTGCAATCTATCAACTTATGAAATTCGAGGTCTCGAGCCTCTAGTAAATTCGCAATGACTTTCCGATTGAAATCGCTCAGGTAAAGAATTCCAATATCGCTTTTGAACGAAGCGACGTCTTCAATGACTTCCTTTGTACGCGTTTCTCGAATAGCAAAATCATACTTTTCCGTATCGAACTGCTTTACCGTTTCCACAAAGCTTTTCACCGCAAAAGAATAGTGCTGCGTCGAAACGCCAAACTTCTTTTTGCGCTTGCCGATTTTGCCATACTTTTCAAGAACCGATTCATAATGTTCCATCAGTTCGCGGGAATATGCAATGAACTCCTCTCCTTCACTCGTCAGCGTAACACCGCGACTTGTTCGGTTAAAAATCAGAATATTCAGTTCATCTTCCAGATCCCGGATTGCCGCCGTCAAAGATGGCTGGGAAACATAGAGTTTTTCTGTCGCCTTGTTAAAAGATCCGGTTTCCGCAATTCCGACCGCATAACGTAACTGTTGAAGAGTCATAATTACCTACCATTTGCATAGGTAATTATAGAAAAAGGAATCCCAATCACAAGACTTGACCCCATCTAGACGCCAATTTTTTCCAAAAGTATTACATTTGTAATATGATTGTATCCACCAAAGGTCGCTACGCGTTGCGGGTCATGACAGATCTTGCCCAACAGCACAACGACGAATTCATTCCTCTCAAAGACATCGTCACGCGTCAAGGCATTTCCCAAAAATACGCAGAAGCCATTATGGCGCTGCTTTCCAAAGCAGGGCTGATCGAAGCGACCCGAGGAAAGACAGGTGGATATAGGCTGAACAGAGCTCCTAAAGATTACATGGTCGGTGAAATTTTACGTGCAACAGAAGGAACGCTCGCCCCTGTCGCCTGCCTTGAAGACGACGCCGTTCCTTGCGCGCACTCCAAAGTTTGCACGACGCTCCCCCTTTGGACCGAGCTGAATCAAATCGTCACCTCCTTTCTCGACAGCATTTCGTTAGAAGATCTAACGCATAAGCGTATCAAGTCGAAAGCCGCAACTTCGAAATAAAAAAGTGACCTTTTCCTGTCAGAAAAAGCCCCGCAATTGCTGCGAGGCTTTTTCTTATCTAGGAGGAAAACAAGCTCTTGATTTCAAGCTTAGAGAGAATGGAGATTGCTCACAAAATTGCGGCTGACCGGTATCACGGAATTATCCTTGTCATGCAGCTTGATTGTGAAATGTCCATTCGGCAAACGCTGATATTCCGCGATCGCATCGATTGCAATCAAATGAGCACGGTGAACACGGACAAACTGTCCCGGATCCAAACGCTTTTCCAAATCCACCAGAGGAGTTCCAATGATGAACTTTCCATTCGAAGCGTAAACCGTCGTGTACTTGTCTTCACTCTGGAAGCGGAAAACATTTTCAATCGGAATGACCACGGTACGGTCGCCGATCTTTGCCTGAATACGACGCAAGTACGGTTGCTTCATGTCCGGAGTGCGGTCGAGAAGACGCTGCACAGCCGATTCTGGGTCCATTTCACCCGAAAGGACCTTTCCCAAACGGCGAACCTTGTCCATGCAAATTTTTAAACGGTCTTCTTCGATCGGTTTCAGCAGGTAATCCACCGTATCTTCGGCAAAAGCTTTAATCGCATATTCATCGTAGGCCGTGGTGAAGACCACCAAGGGATCTTCTTCATCCACTTCTTTAAGCACATCAAAGCCGTTCATATCCGGCATCTGAATGTCGAGAAAAACCAAATCCGGGCTGCCCGCACGGATTTGCGCTATCGCTTCTTCGCCAGTACTCGCTTCCCCGACAATCGTCACGAGATCCGAGTAAGATTCCAGCAGTTTACGCATTCTCATGCGTGCCAAAGGCTCATCATCTACGATCAATGTTTTGAATTGCATAATCTGCAATATACAATCCGAATAAAAAAAAGATCCCGATTTTACTCGCCTTTAGACAAAAGCGGTAAAAATCGGGATAAATTGCAATCCGGTTAGACCAAACCGCCGATAAAGATGATCAAAATCAGAATCGGAAGGACAAAGCGGAAGTAATTCTTGAGCCAATACGGAATCTTAAAGCCTTGACCCTTATTCGCTTCCGCAATGTAATTATCAAAGCCCCAGCCCCACTTGGTTACGCAGAAGAGCAAATACACCAAGGAACCCAACGGAAGCAAGAAATTCGAAACGATAAAATCTTCCGACTCCAGAACGTCACGGTCACCGATCAGATGCACATCGCTCCAAACATTATAGCCCAAAGCGCACGGGAGCGAAGTAATCAACACAATGACGAAGCAAACCACAGTCGCCTTGCGACGCGTCCACTTGAAGTCATCGAGGAATCCAGACATCAAATTTTCGAACACCGCAAGCACGGTCGACATACTCGCAAAAATCATGAAGAGGAAGAACGCGGCACCCCAGAAACGTCCGCCCGTCATGTTCATAAACACGCGCGGAAGCGTGAGGAAGATAAGGCTCGGACCCGCATCCGGTTGCACACCGAAAGCAAAGCACGCCGGGAAAATGATCAAGCCCGAAGCAAGAGCGACCATCGTATCCAAAATGCAAATGCGAATCGCTTCACCGCCGAGCGTGTACTTATCCGAAGTATAGGAACCAAAGATTTCCATTGCCGCAACGCCCAAAGAAAGAGTGAAGAACGCTTGATTCATCGCAGCGGTAATCACCTTTACAACGCCCTGGCTCTGCACGTTTTCAAGGCTCGGCACGAGGTAGAAAGAAAGTCCTTCTCCTGCCCCTGGAAGCAGCACACTGTGAACGCCGAGCGCAACGATCAAAATCAAGAGGCCGAGCATCATCCACTTGGTCGTGACTTCAAGGCCCTTTTGCACGCCGAAGCTGTTCACCAAAAAGCCGAGAACGGACGTAAGCACCATACAGCCCACAACCTGCAGCGGATCCGCAAGCATAGAAGAGAAAACATTTGAAACTTCCGAAGCCGGAATGTTCGAAAATGTTCCGCTCGCGAATTTCCAGAAGTAGTTCAGCATCCATCCAGCGACTGTTGTATAATACATCATCAACAACAAGCAGCCGAGGAAACAGACATAGCCGTGCAAATGCCACTTGGAGCCTTTCGGTTCCAAAGCGCGGTAGCCCGAAACCGCCGAACGCTTGGAAGCACGACCGACGGCTAGTTCCATCGTGAGCACCGGAGCGCCCATCAAAATCAAAAAGAGAATGTAGAACAGAACAAAGAGGCCGCCACCATTTTGACCTGCGAGGAAGGGGAACTTCCATACGTTACCAATGCCGATTGCACAGCCCGCGGAAACGAGCAAAAATCCTGCTCGGGATTTAAAACCTTCTCTTGCCATGAATCCTCACTTTAAGATTTGTAAAAATTGATCGTGCAAAATTCCATTGCTGAAGAGAGCCTGTTCGCCGTCTTCAAAGCGAAGCGGTTTTCCGTCGAAGCGCGTCGCTTTGCCGCCCGCTTCTTCCACCAGAAGTGCGATAGCTGCAATATCCCACGGATAACTCATCGTCATCACAAAACCATCAAGCGATCCTTGCGCCGTGAACGCTCCTTCGATGACAGCACTGCCGTAGCATTTGACGCGCGTGCAATGTTCTGCTTCGCTTTTGAAATTTTTCAAATTCTGCGCATTGATTTTTTCCCAATCGCCAACGTTAAAGTCTCCGTTCGAAACGATTGCCTTGGTGAGGTCATCGACCATGCTCACATGGACATGTTCCCCGTTTGCAAACGTGCCGCTTCCTTTACACGCAGTGAACATTTTTCCGAGGCCCGGAAGATTCACCACAGCGATAATCGGCTTTGCGCCTGCTTCTGTATTCTCGACAAGAGCAATCGAAATCCCCCACAAAGGGATTCCACGGCTAAAGTTCACCGTACCGTCCACAGGATCGATAATCCATTCATAGCGGGAGCCTTCTTTCACATGTCCCGCTTCTTCTGTTCGAATGGAATGCTCCGGAAATTCATTTTGAATATGACCGATGATAATCCGTTCGCTTTCAAAGTCGGCAGCGGTCACAACATCCTTCGGATTTTTGAATTTGATACTGCCAAGATGTTTTTGCATGGCGAGTGCCGAAGCGCCTGCTTCGTTTGCCCAGGATTGGGCTCTTTGTAAAATGTCATCTACTTGCATAATTTAAATTTAGGTATAAAATTTCTAAATTATGCTTTATGAAAAAGTTTATCTCCCTTTTGAGTTTATTTGCCGTTTCGACCCTTTTTGCCGCGCCGGAATGGGGCAGTGATTTCGCTTCGATGAGTGCCTTCCAGAAAATCTACGGGCGCACCTCTTATGTCAAACCGATCGCCACTTACATGGGAACCGTTTTAAATGGAAGCTGGGTCACCGGAGCTTCTATCGACAAAAGCCTTGTTTTTGAAGCGGGCATGCCGTTCAACATTGCGTTTGTAAGCGATGATGACCGTTCTTATAAATTCAACGGGGTTGAAATTCCGACGATTTTCGGCGACAAGTTTGAAGGGGAAATCGGCGGTAGCAAGGAACTTCACAATCTTTCCGTTTTCACATTGCCCTATTTGCAAATGGGGCTGAGCGCGTTTTACACACGAATCGCTTTACGCGCTATGTATTTCCCAAGCATTAGCCAGCTCAAAGGGTATCATCTTTTTGGATTTGGTTTGCAGCATAGCTTTGGGCACTTCTTCGTCGACAAGCTTCCGGCCCCGCTCAAGGGTTTGGACGTGAGCCTTTTCTTCGGATATAACTCCGCCTATGTTGGTTATACGCCCGAAGACTGGGAAGGACAATTGGACCTGAATTTTGGTTCGACCCACACGGCATTCATTATCGGTTACAAGCCGATTCCATTTGTTGAAGTCATGCTCTCGCTCGGCTACCAGACCGTTTCGATGAAAGCCAGCGGCAATATGATCGAATATGACGGCAATCACGCTACAGGCAACACCGTAAAACCCGACGTCAATATGGACGGCAACGGCGGATTCCGTTTAGACTTCGAAGTCGCCTTCTCGTTTGGCGCCTTCCACCCGACAATCGGCATCAACGCCGGTGCAAATACTTCTTTGAACGCGAATGTTCTTTACTTCAAACAGACCTTGTTTGAACTGGAAAGCACTCCGTCTAAGGATGACCCGGTCGATCACGTTGTCCACGAATCCGAAGAAAGCTCGAAGTAATTTCGAGGGGCAAGCCTTGCTCGATTCCATTCAAAAGAGGCTTGAAGAGCTCCCATCGCGGCCCGGCGTTTACTTGATGAAGGACGCCGCGGGAAAAATCATTTATGTGGGAAAGGCAAAAGTCCTCGCTCACCGCGTCCGTAGTTATTTTGACGGAAGGCCAAAGGCCGGACATCGGGCGGCGATGCTCATGCTCCCTTACATTCGTGACATCGAATGGATTGTAACCGATACCGAACAGGAAGCTTTTATTCTAGAAGCGAACCTGATTCGAAAGCACAAGCCCCACTATAATGTCCGCTTAAAAGACGACAAGCATTATCCGTACATCGCGATTGATTTCAAGGATCCGTTCCCCCGGCTTTTTCTTTCGCGGCATGCGAGCCATCGCTATCGTTGCTACGGCCCATTTCCTAGTTCCAAAGCGTTTCGCTCCCTGGTGGATATTTCCGCAAGGCTTTTCCAGATGCGGGAATGCAAGCTTGTTTTTCCACTCCCCAAGCCTCAGCGTCCTTGCTTGAATTTTCACATTGGACGTTGCATGGCGCCGTGTGCAAACCTTTGCACGCAAGAAGAATATGCAAAAAGCGTTACTGAAATGGTGCAGATCTTGGAAGGGAAGCGCGACGATCTGCTAACTCAATGGACGCGCGAAATGCAAGAAGCGAGCGCCAATTTGGACTTTGAAAGTGCCGCGAAAAAGCGCGATGCCATCGAAGCATTGCAGGCGACGAGCACGAATCAAAAGGCTGACACGACGGATACGACTTTAAAGCTCGATGTGGTCGCTGTGCGCCGCAACGGAAACCTCGCCACCGCCGTCATCTTCGAATACCGCAAAGGCGTTATTTCGGGCCGTAGACATTATCAGCTCGAATGTGACCAGGAACAGGACGAATCCGAAATTCTTTGTGAAACGCTTCTCAAATGGTACGAAGGCGAAGAACTGATTCCGAACGAAATCGCCATCAGCAACCCGATTCCCGAAGAAGATCGTTTGCAAATCGAAGAAGATCTCGCCGAACTGACAACGCACAAGGTAAGCCTGAGCGTACCGCAGCGTGGCGAACGCGTGCAATTCATGAAACTCGCCTTGGCAAATGCGGAAATGCTCCTTGTAGAAGCGCAGTCCGAAGTCAAGCACTTTGACGAAGTCGATCAGAGCGTTTACGATTTACAACGGGAATTGGGGCTTGCCAAGACGCCATTCCGCATTGAATGCGTGGATATTTCGCACTTGGCAGGAACGCATACCGTGGCGAGCCTTGTCGCCTTTAAGAATGGCCGCCCCGATAAAAAGAACTATCGCAAGTTCATCATCAAAAGCGTTTCCGGCATCGATGACTTTGCGAGCATGCGCGAAGTCATGACGCGTCGCCTGCGACGCCTAGAAGCCGAAGGCGTTCCGATGCCGGATCTCTGGGTCTGTGACGGTGGTAAGGGACAGGTCGATGCGACGATGCAGATTCTGAGGGAGCTCGGCCACGATAGAGATTTACCGCTCATCGGCCTTGCGAAACGTTTGGAAGAAATCGTCTTCCCCGACGACAGAAAGTCCATTGTGCTGCACCGTACGAGCGCCGCGTTGAAACTTTTGCAAAACGCCCGTGATGAAGCCCACCGCTTTGCGATTACGTATCAGCGGAGCAAGCGCAAAGAAGATTTGCGCGTCGCCTGGCTTGACCTTCCTGGAATCGGCGACGAAACCCGCATCAAGATCCTTTCCAAATACCGCAGCCGTGAAGATTTTTTAAAGGCCCCGGTCGGAGACATTCAAGATCTCTTCGGAAAAAAGCGCGGTCTGACGATCCGTGAAAAAGTGGAAAAGTACGATTCCAAAGCGGAGATGTTTTGATTCGTAAAATCATCCACATCGACATGGACTGCTTTTTTGCAGCGGTCGAAATGCGAAGCGATCCCTCGCTCCGTGACGTTCCGATGGCGGTCGGCGGCACGGTCGAAGAACGCGGTGTACTTTCCACGTGCAACTATCCCGCGCGTAAGTTCGGATTGCATTCGGCGATGTCCACCTTCAAAGCGTTCAAGCTTTGTCCGGAACTCAAACTGGTGCATCCGCATTTTGAAATATACAAGGCGGAGTCCGACGAGATCTTCAAAATCTTTCACCGCTACACGAACCGCATCGAAGGACTCAGCCTCGATGAAGCTTTTTTAGACGTCACCGGCAGCGACACGCAAAACGGTTCCGCATCGCTCATCGCACAAGAAATCCGAGAGACCATCTTCAAGGAACGTGACGGCATCACGGCAAGCGCAGGCATTGCACCGAACAAGTTCCTTGCCAAAGTCGCAAGCGATTGGAACAAGCCCAACGGTCAGTTCACCATTACGCCGAACGAAGTCGAAGCCTTCACACGGGAACTTCCTCTGAATAAAATTCCGGGCGTCGGGAAAGCGAGCAGCCAAAAACTCGCCTCGCTTGGACTTCACCTTTGCAAAGACGTTCTTCCGCTCCCCAAAGAAGCTCTCTTTAGACACTTCGGAAGCTTCGGCGAAACGCTCTATGAACTCGTCCGCGGCATCGACAATCGTCCCGTCGTCACGAACCGCGTCCGCAAATCCATTTCAACGGAAAACACTTTTCCCAAAGACATTCAAGGCGTGGAAGATTGCGAACAGGAACTCCGCACGATTTACTTTGAGTTTTTAAGGCGCGCCCACCGCTATGTGGAAAAGCAAAATCAAAAAAACTTCCCTGCGTTCCACTGCTTTGTCAAAATCAAATACGCGAATTTCAAGTCCACGACAATCGAACGTTGCTTTAAGGACGTCTCCTGGAAAAGATTTTCCGAGCTTTTCCGCGAACGTTACGATTCGAGCCAAAAGGTGCGCCTCCTCGGAGCGGGCATTCGCCTAGATGAGCCGGAGACGGGAGAATCTCAAGTCGATTTATTCGGGTGAACTTTGTGCAGGTATCCATGATGCGTGATTCATTTACTCCGAGGAACAGGTCCATTCTGAATCCATTGTCCATGGCTAATGGTTGATTGTACATTGTATATTGTTAATTATCTTATAGAAAGGGGTAAAAATGTTCCGTCTAGTTGTTTTTCTTTTTTGTTTGAGCTTTTGGGTTTCCTGCGCTTCACAGCCTCAGGTTCAGCCTCAAAAATTGGATGTAGAAGCGGAGCTGCGAAAGGATTCGCAAGAGTTTTCTGCACGGAATCCAGAATCGATCCAGCCGGTCATTAAATCCAAGTCGATATCCAAGCCTTCTGTCATGGTCCTTCCTGCGGGAACCAAGAACCTGACCGAAAGCATGAACCTTTTGAATAACGATTCCTATGCGAATGCGGCATCGAACGCCATCAACGGTTATCTGACCGAAAAACAGTTCAACGTAAAAGCCTTGGAAGGTTCTACGCAGATCAACGACGTGGTGACTTTGCAAAATGAAATCGCCGGGCAGGAAGAAGATCTTTCCTACATTGCGAGTCTTTCCTTTGGCGCAGACGTTTACATCAAATTTTCCGTTGATATCCGCCATAGTCAAATTCTTGCAAACTTGAGCGCCTACGAATCGACTTCGGGACGTATGCTCGGCACACAGACTTCGACCGTCAATGACAACGGCACACGCAAAGAAGAACTGATCGCAAGTGCCATGCACAAAGCCTTGCCGGGCCTTCTGCGCAAAGTCCAAGCCTATTGGGATGCAGATTCCCAATTCGGAACTCCGTACAAGCTAATTCTCTATTTCAACGGGGACTTCAGCAATTTGGACGTTGCCCATTCCCGCGTTTCGACTCTTCTCAAACAGCAGTTTGTGAAAATTCAAACCAATGCGATGACCGACAAAACTTCGGAATATACGATTTACGTGAATTCGCAGGACTGCGGCGATTCCTATGAAGTATACAACGCTCTGCGTGCGGCTCTCGGTTCAAGCTTTGAAGTAAAAAAGCGGAGCCTTGTCCAAAGACTTTTAATTGTGGAATTGTACTGATGATTCGCGCTCTCGGCATTTTTCTGCTTTGCGCCTTCGCCTTTGGCGAAGCGCGTATGGTGACGTACACGGCTACATCGACCGTTTCGCAAAAAGATGCCGATGAACAGGCGATGGCAGGGCTTGCTACGCAGATTCGCGCCCATGTTTCAGCAGCGCATTCGACGCAAAAATCCGAAGTCAAAAATTCGAAATCATCCAAGCTCAACGGCCAATATTCCGAATCGATCCACGTTCAAACCGAGCTTTCCTTGGACGGAATCGAACTGGAGCATCAACAGCTCGCCAAAGAAAAATGGCAAACGACCGCCTCGTTCAATACCGACAAAGCGGCATCCCTACTTCGCAAAAAAATGCGCGAAGCGAATGCCAAGGCACACACACTCGATTCTCTCATCCATGCGGCGCTGGCCCGTCACCAGTATGACATCGCTATCGACGCCTTTGGCGAAATGGCTCCGTTACAGCTTTTGCATCAAAGAGCGGTCGCAGACCTCGCCATCTTTGAGCCGTTAACCAAAGCAGACGATTTCAGCATGGATCTTTTTGCATTACAGGCTCAAATTTCTGAAGCCCTGGCGCACCTGAAAATTTCTCCCGTCGATTCTGTTCCAAGCCACGTTCAAAACAATACGCTCGGGCCTTTCACCTTCCGCGTTCAAGGCGAAGGCGGAACTCTTAACAGCATGACCGTTTTAGCGGAACAAGGGAAAAAGATCATAGCCGAAGCCAAAACGGATTCCAACGGTCTCGCCCATTTTATCCTGCGAAACATCAACACATTCCAAGGTTCTCACGAAGTCATTTTTCGCATTCGACTGCCCCACTTTGGCAAACGCAAGTCTCAAACGGAATACAAAGTCACCTACACATCTGACGAGCCAAGCTGTTCTTACTCTTTAGACTGCATGGGTGATGGCGCAGCCTGCATCGCCATAGAAAACTTCCTTTCTCGTGTCGGCTTTGAAGAAAGCAAGAAGGGCAAAAAGCTCCTCGTCAAAATCAAGACACTGGACACACAGGTTTTTGACGGTGGACCCAAGAAAATTTACACGGTACAGCTTTCGGTATCTATCCGCGGCGAAGGAATCCATTTCGATCAGCAGCTAAAAGGCTCCGGATCTTCCGAACACTCTGCCAAATCGAACGCGATTTATAAAATTTCATCTCAAAAGATTCCACAAGCCCTAAAACCGCTTTGCAAATGATGAAATTCAAAATCGTTCTATTCTGCTTCTTGGCATTCGCCCTTCCGCTATTCGCCTTTTCCCAAGCAGAATCCTCCATCGATGACCGCGCCAAATTCCTTTCGGAGCAGGAACGTTCTTCGTTTACCGCCTACGTCGATGAGCTTTACGAAAAAACGCATTTTTCCCTGTACCTGTACACGGCAAGTTCCGAAGTTCGCGATCCAAAGCCGATAGCGGATTCCCTTTTGAATGCAGGTCTTGAAAACGATTCCCTGCGCGCCGTGATCTTTGTCGACGGGACTTCGCATTACCGCTATCTTTCGATTTCTCCTGCAGCGCAGAAGTTTATTTCGAATGCTGTGGCGGAACGTCTCGCGCAAAAATATCTGCTGCCGGAATTTCGCAAGGACCGTTACGGTCAAGGTATTATCGTTTTTGGAGCAGAACTTGCAAAAAACGTCGCCCGTTTGCACGACGTCCGTTTGCAATCCAGCTTACCGCGCCCGACAAAAGATGGACTCCCAGGCATCGCCTGGTTCTTGATTCTTGCGGTCGTCGTGACGGTCATCATCGCCTTTACGTATTTTGCCCGTCAAAGTCGTCGTGCAGCACGTCGGGAACAGATTCGGGAATTCGGCGGATTCCCTCACCCAAAATTTGACTCTGGATTCGGAGGTTAACATGAAAAAGATTTTGACCCTGCAAGACCTGACCCAATCCTCTTGGGGAGAACGTTTTCACGACACCTTCGGAGCCAATCTCCAAGCTGCATTTTTGCACGGCAACTGCCTATACGAAGGATTTGACGCCATTCACGAATCTTGGCAGGTAAGCCTCATTTTGAAGAGCGACAAGCCGAGCGAACTACAGAATTCGCACAAGCTCGCCCGCGAAATGGCAAAAGACAACCTCAAGTTCGGCTACTTCTTTACCGAAGAATTTTTGCAGACGAAACAAAACGATTACCCGCTTGAATTTTTGCACATTTCCCAAAAGAACGCTCCGCTTTTCGGAAACGCTCCGCTCGCTGGATTCACCCCGAACGCAGACGCTCTTCGCGCCGAATGCAAGCATGAACTGGTCAATCGCAAGCTGCACCTGCTCCGCGAATTTTCTCGCATCCAGGCGGGAATTACCCCGATGGACTTCTTCATTGAATTCCACGAAGAGCTGCTTCCGATTTTGCACGGCATCGCTTATTTACAAAGTTCAGTCTATCCGCAGAATCGCGTCGAAATCTACCAAAAGTTCCCCGCTTTTGAAGTGCAGGAACCGCCGCTCGATTACAAGCAGAACGTGGAACGCGCCGACCAGTTCTTCGCCGCGCTCGATCAGCTGATTCAAAGCCTTTAATGTTGCAGTTGAAGCATCGCTTTTGCGATGTAACGCGGCAAGTCCGAAGCGAGAACCCCATAGTCGGAAAGTTTCTTTGCGGCGAGTTCCCCGGCGATGCCATGGATTTTTGCACCGAAGACAGCGGCGTCAAACGGCTCTACCTTTTGCGCCAAAAGCCCTGCGATAATGCCCGTGAGGCAGTCGCCCGAGCCAGCCTTCGCCAGTGCCGAGCAACCCGTGTCATTGATGCGGAATTCATTCCCATTTGCGACGACCGTGCGATGTCCCTTTAAGAGCACAACCGTGCCGAACCTTTTCGAAGCATCCCGTGCCGCGTCAATGCGGTTCTTTTGAATTTCTTCGACACTGACATTCAGCAGTCTAGAAAGTTCTTTGGGATGAGGCGTCATCACGCAGCGTTCCGAAAGTTTCGGTTTGTCATCAAACGTGGCAAATATATTCAAGCCGTCCGCATCCAAAACCAGCGAAGCCTTTTGTTTCATCAAGCCGTCTAACAACGCATGGACAACAAACGGCAAATCATGCGGGTCATCTTCGATTGCCGAAATTCCACAGCCCAAGGAACAAACCGTTCCCGGCTTAAACCGATTTAGAATCACTTGGACCGCATCTTTAGCCATCGTAGAGCCGCACTGCGGAAGCGGCAAATAGACCGCATCCGGGAGTTGGGATGCCACCGATTCGATCACCGGTGGAATTGCCGCTAACGTCACATAGCCTGCACCCACACGAAGCGCAGAAACCGAGGAAAGATAGGCCGCTCCCCGGTAATTCAAAGAACCAGCCATGTTCAATACATTGCCAAATGTGAACTTATTCGAATCACTCGGGCGAAAAGGCAGTTGCATGTTACTTTTCCAGCATTGCGCGGAATCTTTCGAGATCCGCAGGCGTTGTGATTTTATCGTTCAAGGTGTCGCCCGGAACGATGTAAACCGGAACTCCGAAATGTTCCAGAATCGAAGCTTCATCGGTCGGCAAAAAGGCCAGCGGTTCCGCTTCGATTTTCGCATACAGTTCACGGAAGAGCTCGACAGACGCTGCCTGCGGCGTCTGGGCAAGGTAAATCTTTTCTCGCGGAATCGTGCATTCCACTTTACCGTCTTTGACGACTTTGACCGTATCGACAGAAGGACGTGCAACAAGGCAAGCGCCTTTCTTTTCGAGCGTTTCCATTACCTGCAAAATCAATTCCTGCGAAAGCAATGGACGCGCCACATCATGCACGAGAGCAAATTTCACATTCGAAGACAGCGCCGCAATGCCGTTCTGCACCGACTGCCAACGTTCCTTTCCGCCGACCACAATTTGAATCTTATCGGCGAACGGAGAAACTTTTAAGTCTTCTTCAAAATGCGATTTCCAATCTGCCGGAACAGCCAGGACCACTTCTGCAATCTGGGGCATTTGGGCAAAAGTTTCAAGCGAATAACGGTAAACAGGCTTGCCTCCCAAATCGATCAATTGCTTGGGAAGGCTTGAACCCATGCGTTTTCCGAGCCCTCCCGCCGGAAGAACCGCGGCAAATTTTGCTGAAGTCATATTCACCCTATTGCACATCCTGGACGCAACGGACGGAATAGCCCGCCGTCTTAAAGTTGTAATAGCGATAGCTTTCGGGAGAATCGTAGCTGATGCTGCGGTAGAAAGCCGTTGTTTCATCCCGTTCCGAAGCCGTCCAATAATAAGCGTGGAAACCGCGGTACATGTAAGAGCCTTCGTAAACGATGCCCGCTGGAATCGCGTGGAAGTTTTTTGCATCCGTTCCGTTGCCGGAAGTTTCTTCATCGTTTTCCCAGCCTTCACGGGACTTGAGCTGCGCACCGTCGTTTTCACCGAGAGCCGCCTTCATCGAATCCCAATCGGCATCGGTCGGGAGTCTCCAACCTTTGGGGCAAATCTTTTTCGCGGTTTCAAAGTCGTAAAGGCGACCATACTTGCGGCAGTTCGAGCTCTTCTTTTCGTAGCAAGAAGATCCCGTAAGAGTCCAGATGTTCAAATTCTGATTCGTCCAACGGAGCTTGCCGATAACGAGCGTTCCAATGCCGTCAAGGCAAGACTTAAAGTTTGCAGAAATAAAGACCGAGTCTGCGGGCATGGTAAAGCTTGCCGAATCCGCAGAAAGCATTTTCAAAGCCTTAGCGTATTTAGAAGGAGAAACGCTCATGCCGTTAAAGCAAAGGTTTTCATCAGCCGCTTTCCAGCCGAGCAAAACTTTTTGACCTGCCTTGTATTCCCCAGCGCCCGAAGCATCCTGAGTCTTCAACGGAAACACGGATCGTTTCGAAGAAGAACTTTCGAAAGAGGAACTGCTGGATTCCGGAAGGCTCAACCGCAAAGAAGAGCTGGACGCTTCCGAACTTGAACTTTCTACCGATGAACTCGACACGGGTATTTTCTTTGGAGAAATTTCCTTGGATTCCCGAGAAGAACAGGCGAATAAAAACAAAACAATCAAAATCAGCCATATATTTCGCATTCCTCTAACTCCTTTATATCAGAAAAATAATAATTTCAAACTATGGCTACGCAGCGTGTCGGTTTCATCCTAGGTTCAGGTCGCATGGGACGGCTTCATCAGAAGCGGCTAGAAGCCTTCGGAGTCAAAACCAACATGTTTGACGGTGCTGAAGCCTGCCGCGCTTTTTTGCGAAATCATCAAAAATACACCACTGAACCGGATACTTCTTACTTTGTTGTGATTGCGACGCCTGCGTCTAGTCATTATGAATATGTGAAATCAGCGCTCCTGTTCGGATTTTCGGTTTTTGCGGAAAAGCCCCTGGCGACTTCCCTTGCCGATGCCGAAGAGCTCATTCAGCTCGCCAAAGAACAGCAAAAGCTTTTATTCGTCGGGCACAGCGAATGTTACAGCAACGCCTTTCAAAAGACATTGCCCTTCCTTGCCGATATGGCTAAGCACGACGAGCTCGAATCCTTAAGCTTTGTGCGGTACAATCTGACGTCGGATCGGGGACGTGACGTTTCCATGGTCTGGGATATAGGCATCCACGATTATGCGCTTTTTTACGAGTTAAAGAAGAGCATTCCGCAAACGAACTGGAGAAAGGTCCGCGTGACTTTTGACGAAAATCGCGATGCGGGATATTCCATGCGGATGATCTACGCGAACTTCCGCGGTCCAGAAGGCAAAAAGCCTTTTTGGCGCCTGGACTTGAATCCGACGCACTACGCGACGCTCAAAACGCACAAGAATTCCATTCATATTCCGACAGACAAGTCTACCGATGCGATTTCAAACGAGCAGCGCGAATTTTTGCACCTGCTCAATCTGCCCTTAGCGGACCGCCAAAGGAAAATGTTGCAAAATTTGGAAATGGCGAGATTCGCCGTCCAGACCGCCGAACTTTATTCGACAAGCCCGAACAGTCCAAAGTAAAACGACAAGAACTTGTCACCGAAACGGTAAACAATCGGGGCAGCCACGGCGAGGAACGGCCCAAATGGGATTTCCTTGCTCTCTTCCTTTTTAATCATGCGGTAAGGCACCATAATCAAAATGCCGAGGAAAGACGCAAGCACAAGGGAGGCAAACGCATGACCGACGCCCATTAAAGCGCCAAAGCCCGCGACAAGCTTGACATCGCCAAGGCCCATTGCGTCCCGTTTCAGGATCTTACTTGCCAAATAGCCAATCAAATAAAGTCCACCACCCGCAAAAAGAGCTCCGAGCAGACTTTCTAACGGCGTAATTCCTCCTGGGAAGAACGAAAGCGCAAGGCCTACCCCAATTCCGCCAATGCTGATTGAATCCGGGATCAGTTTGAATTCAAAATCAACCGCTGCAACCGGATAAATGCCGAGCAACAGCCAAAAAAGGGCAAAGGAATCCGCCCAATGCGTCACGGGTCCCGTCCAAGAGGACGGAAAGTTCGCCAAAAACAACGCAAACACGCCTAAAAGTCCGCAAAGCGCTTCGCCTATCGGGTAACGGATACTGATCGGTTTGTGGCAGCAAGCGCTCTTTCCGCGCAAAAGAAGCCAGCCGACGACCGGGAGGTTATACCAAATCGGAATACGCTTTTTGCAATGCGGGCAAAAAGACGGAGGATTCACGAGGGAAATCCCGCGAGGCATGCGGTAGACAATGACATTGTAGAAGCTTCCCACACATGCGCCGAGCATGGCGAAAAGAATAGCGACATACCAAAGAGGAATTTCTTGCATACATTAAAGATAGTTTTGAAATTATAGATTTTGAATCTACTTTTAGAATATAAATAGACCCTACGGTATTGTATGAAAAAATATTTCTTATGCGTCGCCCTATTGTTTATGCTTTTGGCAAACTGTTCCCGCGAAGACGACATTCGAGTCAACGGGACTTTGCGCAACAACCATTCGGTGCTTTTCGCATTCACCGAGCGTCCTGATAGCTTGGACGCCTTTGTGGATTCCATTGCGGCTCTGGATTCCGTGCTCACCTATGACACCTTGACGGTTACCGTACACGATTCGATCTACTTGGTGGGATTCCTCAAGTACAATGCGAAGAAGGTCGTTCGCTACGCTTGGAAGATGGGCGATGTAGATTCCCTGTTTAACGGAAAGAACGAAGAGCTTTTCGTTTACAGCTACGATTCCGCTGCGGTCTATTCGCCACTCTTTATTGCAGTGGACGGTGCAAACGCACGCGATACGGCGGGGCGCGGTCAGTACATTCGCGTGATCGATACGCCACCGAAAATTTCTGTGGAAGCGGATACGCTTTGGACCCGTGGAGAACAAGATGCCCAGGTTTCGTTCTTCGCTTCGGATTCCTTTGGAAGAATCGACAGCGCCTTCATGATTTCGCTTTCCTCCAAGAAAAAGCCTATCGACACTCTCACGGCAAAATCCGGTGAAATCGATAGCCTTTACACCGCTACCGTCAAATACAAAGCGGTCAAGGAACATTTGAATTCCAACAATGAAATCCTTTATGTTTACGGGGCAGTCGATGAAGACGGCAACGTTTCGAAAGATACAGCGGTCTTGCACTTTAACAAGATTCCGACGATCGCCCTTTTGCAGCCGGATTCCGCCAGCCGTCAGAACATTTACGTTTCCCGTTTTGCCTTCTACTATTCCGGAACCGACGAAGATAACCCGGTGGATTTGCGTTACATGATCCGCGTCGGCAAAAGCCCGGACAATGCAGGAACCGCTCCGGTTCTCACCGATGCAAACCTCGTGGCGACGAACATCCTTGAAAAGAGCTGGGAAGCAATTACCGATTCCGTTTGGAACATGGACGAATCCCTGCGCGGTCGTCTTTACTGGCAGGTTTCTGTTACCGATGGATACGATACGGTTACTTCCCCGACGTGGAACTTCTTCTTTGGCGACTTGAGCGCCACCACGGGAACGATTCACGGCTATGCCAAGTTTGAAGGTCGCAAGGCGCACAACGGCATTCAGGTCGTGATGGAAAACATGGAGAACAAGAACTACACCTTTACCCATACAAGTGAAAAGGGTTACTTCAGCGCTGCCGTCAATCCGGGCATATACCGAGTTTACGCACGTGATACGACGGGCTTTGGATACAAGTACATGATTCTCGACAGCCAGTATGTGGAAATGGGAGACGAAAGACTGGTAGCCACGATGCTTCTCGAAGACTCGATTGCTCCAAAGATCCGCATCGACAAATACGATTCGGTTGTGACGAGCCGCAGCGTGACCTTTGCCGGTTCGCTTTCGGATTCCGGCTCGCAGATCGCAAGCGCAAAGGCTTGGCTCGACGGTTCTGAAATCAGCCTTTCCGTTCTCAAAGTCAACGAATGGGATATGGTCTTTAAGGACTTGACCGATGGCCGTCACCAGTTCAAGTTTGTCATCCTCGATAGTGCAAAGAACGTTTCCGATACAGCCAAGTTCGACTTCCGCGTCAAAGCGTCTTCGCTGAACCTGACCGTCAACGGCAAGGCTACTTCGATGGTCGCGACAGACGGTTCTTTGGAATTCATTGCAAAAGCAGGCAATGTTCGCCCGATTCCGGATTCCATCCATTGGAGTACCTCTATCGGCGACAAGAGCTTCTCGATCAAGCCTTCGAAAGTGGGCAGCGATAGCTCCGCAAAAATGACTCTGACCGCAAGCGAACTCTCCGCAAACGGTGCCGAACCAGGTGTTCTTTACACGATGACCGCCTCTGCCGCAGACGGAGCCGTTACCGACAAAGTCCGTTTTGGCATTCTGAGCGATGATGCGGTCATTTACTTCTTGACTCCAGGCGCCGATACATCGGTTACGATGAACGATCCGCTAAGCTTTAGCGTGGAACACTTCCTCAGCGCTACGGCTACATCGGAAACCATTACCTGGACCTGTCCAACGACTCTCTCCGACAGTTACGAATGCCCAGCCACCAATGCGGAAACCGGCACCCTCGCTTGGAAAACGACCGGAACCAAGACGATTTACGTTACCTTGGAAGATTCCGACGGCAAGATCGCCAAGGACTCCATTTCGATTAACATCATTTCCGACGCTCCGACTGTATCGATTAAAACAATCGTCGACACGGTCCGTCAAAAGATCAACGCGTCGCTTTCTTACAACGTAACTGCTTCCGATAAATATGGAACCGTGAACGCTGTGGAATGGGGATGCGGTACAGACGCTTCAAAGATTACCTTCGATTCTGCGGCAAGTATTTCCGCCGCCAAGAGCGTCCATACAAGCTTTGACGTGACGCTTCCGAGTTCGGAGACAAACGCTTACAAATGCATCGTCCGTGCTACGGATGACGACGGCGAATACGGCTACGATACGCTGTACTTTAGAGCGGTCAAGGATGCGCCTGCCATTACGCTGTTCACGACTTCGGCAGAAGTGAAGATCAACGCAAAGGTACGTTTGGCAGGTTCTGCAGTCGATACCCTCGGTACGATCCAAGCTTACGACATGTACTGCGGTCAGAGCCTAAAGAGCCCGAATTGGACATCCATTTCGAAGGCGGACACGACGATTACCATGCCGAGTAGTGCATGCACGTGGTACTGTATGATGCGCGTGACCGACGATGACAACTTGACTGCAACGGATACTGCGGTTTATACAGTTCTTCTTGACCTTCCGACAGTTACCGCGAGTGAAGACACAATGACGGTCAGCATCAAGGATACTCTCGGTCTTGACGCGATTGCAAACGACAAGCTCGGTCAAATTGTACTGTACCAGTGGAGCTGCGGCAACAAGGGCGTGGCAGGCAACAGCTGGGTCACTTCGACTTCGACACCGCGTTACTCCGCTATTATGCCGACAGTCGCGACGAACGATTACCTCTGCATCATCCGCGTGACCGATGACGACGGCAATACAGTCCAAGACACGACGAAGATTACAGTTCTTTTGGACGCCCCAACAATTAAAGTTGCCACCGAATCGATTACGACCCGTGTCAGTTACCCGATCGAAATCAACGCAACCGCAATCGACAAAATGGGCTACATCGCAAAGCGCGAATGGAGCTGCGGCGGGCCTTCGGAAATCAGCAGCAATTGGAAAACCGTTTCCTCTTACGACACCACATGGACAGGACCTTCGACTCCTTATGCAACCTATTACTGCGTCGCCCGCGCCACAGACGATGACGGCAATCAGGTTCAGGATACAACAACAATTACCTTCACCACGGATATCCCGGTGATCACCGTGGATCAGGACCTCGTTTATATTCTCGCCGGAACAAATACCGATTTGACCGCCCGCGTGAACAGTGCATGGCAAGGCATCAAACGTTACACCTGGACCTGCGGCACCAAGGGTTCTTCTGCCCTTTCCGACACGGTTTCCAAGAATCACGTTTGGTGGGGCAAATCGGATGACTTCTACTTCTGGGACGACAACGATGACAACGGGGTCAAGGACAGCGTCATCGCCAAGCTTTCCAAGGCAAACACCGAATTCCTCTGCATCGTCTGGGCGCAGGAATCCGGTTCGAACTTTGTCGCGACCGACACGACGACCATCCGCACCATGACAACCCTCCCTAAGGGCGTCATCAGCATGCCGGATACGGTTTACCTCTGGAGCACCGATTCTTCCGTTCTTTCGAACAAATCCATTTACTGGTACACGCCAGAAGCTAACGGCAGCTCTTCAACGCTCGGCACCTTGGGCGATGAAGACGCACAGCAATTCTGGTGGAACTTCTCGAACGTGAGCGATAAATACTGGTACCAGGGAAATCAGGACGGAACCTTGGATACGAACATCGCCGAATTCAACGCGGCGTTCATCCGCCAGTCCGCTGAAGGCTCCCTCACCGTCAAGCTGAGCTACTTCGATTCTTCCAAGACGGACATGGACCAGAACTTTGTCGACCGCCATGAAGCGGAAATCGTTTCCAAGAACGTGTACTTTAAAAAGGCCTGGCACAATATTTCTGGCGGTACAAGCGATACGATCCTTGAAACCTCGACGGACGCAAACGGTCCTGCAATCGCTTACTGCAACGACCGTCTGAACATCGCCTATGTACAGCAAAACGGTAAACTCGCCACCAAGTACCGCAACGGTTCCAAGTGGACGTCTTTCGGAAGTCCGAGCATTTCCGGCATTTCGAACCAGACGCTTTACATGGAATGCGACGGCAACGATAACCTGTACCTCTCTTACATCAGCACAACAGATGGCAAAGGCCATGTTTACAAATCGACCGGTTCTTCGGGCACTTGGACAGAACTCGGCAGCGGACTCGGTACCGATTTGACAGTCCTGAAGCTCAAAATCAATCCGAAGACGAACAATCCTTCCGTTGTCTGGATTGGAACGGTTAACTCTACAACACAACTCGCCCGCGTGCAGGATTACTCCGGTTCCGCTTGGGGCAATGCCTTTAGCCCAATTTACAACACCTACCAGCAGAACCGCGAAATCGATATGGCGTTCGACAACAGCGGAAACCGCCTCGTGATTGCAAGTGAATACAGTTCCTCGAACTACAAGATCCATTACTACTACATCCCGAGCGGCGCTACAGCGACGACGAACAATAACAACAACCTCATCAACATCAATGGCGAATCCATCCAGGTGTTCTATGCGAACGGTTACTTCTACGTCGGATTCCGGAGCCGCGACGACGACGGCCTGCCTCGCCTCGCCCGCGCCAAGGCAAGCAGTTCCCTCGCCACGACCTACGAAGGATTCACCACGACCGGTGCGGAATTCGAAGCGTTCGGTCACCGCAGCTACAACGTATTCTTTACCGTTGACGGCAACAACAATCCAATTCTCGCAATCGACGACGCCTACTACGCCAGGAACTCTCATGTACACGTGTACCGTTTCGCAGACGGAGCCTGGAGCGAACTCGGCGAAAACGAATTGCCGTACTTCAAGAACGTTTACGCAGCACAGCATGGTTACTATGTCCGCGGATTCCGTCCGCAGCTCGCCGTATCGCCAAGCGGTCAAATCTATATTTCAATGCGTTCGCAGGAAGCCGCTTCGAGCGCAGGTTCGACTCTTCCGGCAACAAAGAACGGTCCGATCGTGATGGAATACCTGGGAGACAACTGGTAATGAAAATCGAGATTGCAGCTATCTGTGATGCGGCCACCGACCAAAGCGGAAAGCTCAACATGCTCGGCGTGTTTGACTATATCGAAGCGGAACTTCCGATTGTGATTCCGCACTGCTCCATCGTTTTCCGCATCCGCTACACGCGTTCCGAAGCGACTTCGCACGATTTGAAAGTAACGATTCAAAACCAGTTCGATGATTCGAAACTCATTCCGCCGATCCTCACCTCGGTGAACTTTTTACCCGTTCCCAAAAACATGGATTCTTCGGCAGTCAACTTGATTTTGAACATCAACCGAATGCATGTGACGAAAGACGGAAAGTACCTGATGCGCCTTCGCATTGACGAGGTACTGCTCGAAACGGCCCTTCCGATTTACATCACCGATTTGACGCCCAAAGAACCGAACCCTCTCGCGAGCTAAATCTTTTCAAATTTCGATTTCAACAAAAAAGACCTGCTGAAAACAGCAGGTCTTTTTTGAACCTTTTGAGTTAAACGAGCGGCGCCACGGCGATCGTCGCAGCAAACGGATTCTCAAGCGGCAGCTGGATATCCGCCAGAATCGCCCCATTGACCTCATCGGTCAAAACGTTCGTCGAAAGAACGCCTCCCAGGAACGATCCGCCAACACATTTGAACACAGCTTCCTTACGACACCAGATGCGGTAAAACTGTCTTAAAGACTCATCCGGAGCAAGGTTACTGCGAAACAAAAGGTCCGTTTCCTCCTTGGCAAAGAACCGCTCTGCAATCCGCAGGGCACGCGGGCGAAGCTTTTCGATATCTACGCCCACCTTTGCCGTGAATGAATACGCCAAGACGCAGATATCCTTACTGTGCGTCCAGTTTGCATCGAAACCGCAAGCCGGGAATTCAGGGCGACCATCCGGAGTACGTCTCATATCGACTCGCGAAAGTTCCATCCCGGAAGCTGTCGATAGAATGGAGAGAATCGTATCTAAATGGTTCTTTACCGGTAACACACACCAATGTACCGTTCCGTATGCGGTATTCAATTCATATTGCGTAATCATCACTTTCTAATATAATTTCACCTTTCAAAAATGGATTTGCTATTTTGGAAATATGCAGTTCCGCTTCCCTACATTATTTTTTGGAATATTCCTACTTGTCACAGCCTGTAGCGACATCAACAGCGGCTGGACAGTCGATGGCGGCGGCTACATGAAGCTAACGATCAACGGCGACGAAGATCTTGACCTAGCAATTGACCCGGACGATGGCGATGTCATACTGCGTTCGAACAAGCACTACGTCACCTTCCTTGGCAAGAACCGCGCCGGAGATGCCCTGCAAATCATGGTCAATAAGCCCGAACTCGGAGATAACGCTCCTGTTACGTCATCCGGGTACACATATCTTGTCCTCGGCAACAGTTACCCCGCCCACATCATCGACATCGATTCTAGCTACATCAAATTCGACCAGAAGGATTCCATCCTTTGGAGTGCCGATGTGCACCTGATCTTTAACCACTGCTACGGCGACGAATGCGACAACGACCGCGTCATCATCACCGGCAGAATGCGCTACTGGGTCGATCCCGACGACCGCTAAACCAGCGTTTTTCTAATTCCTTGCATTACTGGCTTGGAATGCAGAGCCTAGCGTGGCCACGGGAGTGGATGCAAGGTAGGCGAACCGTCCGTGCCACGGAAAAACCTCCACTTCAATGGAAAAAACACTCATTACCCCTTGACACGCCCCAAAAATCTTTTTACTATTGGGCTACCCTACGGTCGATTAGCTCAGTTGGTTAGAGCGCTACCTTGACATGGTAGAGGTCACAGATTCGAGTTCTGTATCGACCACGCAAACTCCGCTTCAAAGCGGAGTTTTTCTTTTTAAGCCAAATTTTCAAATCCATCATTCCAAGCAAAGCTCCTTTTTACCTAATCCTTTAAAACAAAAAGATCCCGGCCTTTTGACCGGAATCTTTTGAATTCCAAACCTGGATTACTTTGCAGCAGCGGAGTCTGCAAGTACAGCAGCGGTATCGTCGCTGAGCACCACCGTCGTATCAGCCGGAGCAGCCTGAGCTGCGACAGCCGCAGCAGGAGCAGGAGCGACCGCAGCGGTCTTTTCCGTCGTCGGCACGACCTTCAACTTCGGTTCGCCGAAGAATTGAAGCTTGGCGAGCATGAACATCATCACATAGACGAGGATCAAGCCGGCAATACCGAGAATGATACCGGACTTAGCCATGCCGTTCGTATCCACAAAACCCGTCGCGTGAGCAAGAGCGTTAGGCGGTGTAGAAATCGGCATACTCATACCAAGAGAGCTTGCAAAAGCCACGGCCACGAGCAAGGCGGTCACGCCACCGAGCGGAGCAAGGTTGTCTGCGCAGTTCACACCCACCACGATCAGAATCGGGACAAGGAGAGCTGCCGTAGCAGAATGGCTCATGAAGTTTGCCATGAAAAGGCAGATGATGCCGCAGCCCACGAGGAGCGGGAATGCAGGCCAGGTGTCGAACGGGATAGCGCCGATCAAGTGAGCGGCAAGACCCGTCTTCTGCAGGCCAACGCCAAGAGCGAAGCCACCGGCCACAAGCCAGAGAACGTCCCAGCTCATCGAGTTCAAATCCTTCTTCGTAATCACACCCGTGAGGGCAAAGACGGCGATAGGAATCATTGCAATCGCATAGTCGTTCACACCGTGAACGCCCTTACCGACGAGCCACAAAACAACGCACAAAGCAAAGGTCAAGTACACAACAATCGCGCGCGGGCTCTTATCAAATCCATCTGCGCCATCGATCTTCAAATCCATGGTCTTCGCAGAAATCGGGTAGATCTTCATGATCAAGAACCAAGCGATGAGCATCATCACGATCACATACGGAACACCAAAAGCCATCCACTGGCCAAAGGAAACGCTATAGCCAGCTTCGTTCAAAGCGCCGAGAGCGATGGTGTTCGGAGGCGTACCAATCGGGGTACCCATACCACCGATGTTTGCACCGACCGGAATCGCAAGTGCAAACGCAGCCCTACCCTTGTCCTTTTCGTCAAAAAGCTTGAGCACTGGAGCGAGAATGGCAAGCATCATCGCAGCGGTAGCGGTATTGCTCATGAACATGGAGAACACAGCGGTAATCATCATGAGACCAAGAAGCACGAACTTCGGATTCCTACCGAACGGTCTCAAAAGCACACGGGCCAGGTTCAAGTCCAACTTATACTTCGTAGCCGCAGCAGCGAGGAAGAATCCGCCGAGGAAGAGCATAATGGTCTGATCCGACCAAGTGTTCATCAAAACCTTGTAGCTGATCGGTTCCACGCCTTCAACGCGGAACGGCAAGAACGAGGAGTTCGACAAGGTGAGAATCATCAACACAATCACAAGCGTAGACGTAGTCCAGATCGGAAACGGTTGAAGGATCCAGTAAAGTGCCGCCATCACGAAGATAGCGATCACGCGGATTTCAATGGGATTGAGGGTGTTCGGACCATCAATTCCGAGGGCTTCGTATGGGACGAAGAGCGCTGCAATTGCGAGAACTGTAGCGATAATGAGTTTGATGAGTTTTGCCTTAGTCATAATCCATCCAGGTTGGAAATAGAGCGACCAGCTCTATCGAACGACGGGCGCAAATCTAGTTTTTTTAGAAAGTTGTGTAAAGCTACAGAATGGTACCGATTCGATCCAAGCGGATCAGCGGCATACCCGCCTCACGGGCATCCGACAGCGGAATCGAGAAATCCACTTCCCAATCGTTCAGTTCTTCGTCATCCTGCAAAACCTGCTGAATTTTCAAATTTTCAGCGGTCCACGCAGCTACCGTATGCTTCATCGAACGGCCTTCCACGTCCAAACGGAAGTTTCCATGTTCCGCATGGTATTCGAGCGAAAGGTCTTCCAAGCGCTTTTCCGTCCAAGGAACCCCTTCGGCATCGGCCAGAAGCACTCCTTCGGGCAAATCTTCCGCAAGAAGATCTAAAGCTTCGCCAAATTGGCGTTTTTGAAGGAAAGAGAGGAACGAGAAGATGCGGGAACGCGTACTCGCCACAAATTTTTTTCTGTCAAGGGTAACGTCGTTTGCAGCCTCGTCCGCATGGAAAGCCTTTTCCGGAGCCAGATCTTCCGCGACGAATTCCGGATTTTTGAGTTTTTCCCATTCTTCGAGCAAACTCGAGTCCGTTCTGCGGATCATTTCATCTAGATAGTCCTGGATTTCCAAAAGTTCGTCGTTTTTGAGCGTATCCGGTACGGTCTGCGTCAAAACCTTATATACATAGTTGATATGACGCAAAAGCAGGGCTTCGGTACGCGTCAAGCCGTATTTTTTCACATAGCCGCTGAAAGTATCGAAATTTTCGATCATTTCGCGCACGATCGATTTCGGTTCCACATTCAGATCGCCGACCCAAGGGTGTTCATCCGCAAATTCGTTGAAAGTCGTATAGATGAATTCGCGGAGCGGCTTCGGGTATTCCACCTTGTCGAGCTCTTCCTGGAGCTTGTTGTATTCCGCATGTTCCGCCTTGAGCTCCGCGTACCGGGCATCCCGAGCCTTGCGAAGTTGTACCCGTAGAATCGGATCCGGATTTTCGACGATCGATTCCACAAGGGAAATCACGTCCAAAGCGTATTCCGGACTTTCCACATCGAGCTTCGGCAGCGTATCGAGCAGATACAGCGAAAGCGGTTCGTTCATCGCAAAATCGTTCTGCAGGTCGAGATTCACCCGTACATGCGCCATTCCCGGCTGCGGATTCTTCACAAATTCCACCACGTCCTTTTCGACGAGGGAACGGAACAGCTGGAAAGCGCGCCCCTTCAATTCTTTTTTGCGACGCGCGCTTTCGTGAGAATCGTCGATAAGCTTTCGCATGGCGCTGCAACCGTCCGTTTTGCGGGAAAGCACATTGATGAGCATCCCATGCGAAACTTCAAAACGCGACAGCAAAGGTTCGGGCGGTGACGCGATCAAACGCTGATACGTACTTTCGTCCCAGGGAACGTAACCGTGTTCCGGCGGTTTCCGTTTCACGAACTTTTTCCCGCTCTGCGCAGACTTCGCCGCAAGCTTCGCATTTTCAATCACATGTTCCGGAGCCTGTGCCACGACAAAACCGATGTCGTCAAAGCCTTTACGGCCTGCACGTCCTGCTACCTGGTGAAAATCTCTCGCCGCAAGAATCGCGGTCTTATCGCCGCTGTACTTGCAGAGCTGTGTAAAGAGTACCGTGCGAATCGGAACGTTCACGCCGACGCCGAGCGTATCCGTGCCGCAGATGACTTTCAAAAGTCCCTTCTGCGAAAGCTTTTCCACAAGGATGCGGTACTTGGGCAAAAGTCCTGCGTGATGCAGGCCGATGCCGACTTTCAAAAAGCGTTTGAATTCCGGACCGTACGGGCTCGAAAAACGGAAATGCGCAATTTCCTTGGCAATCGCCGCTTTTTCTTCCTTGGAGCAAAGATTTAAACTGGTAAAGTTCTGCGCGTTTTCTGCGGCAGAAGCCTGTGTAAAATGCACCACGTAAACAGGCGCCTTGCCTTCGTTTACAAGTCCCTGCACCGTCGAAGAAAGTTCCGTCATCGAATATTTAAAATCGAGAGGCACCGGGCGCGTCTTGCTCGAAACGGTCACGCATTCCTTGCCGTTCAAATTCGAAAGGACCTGTTCAAAAAAGTCCGTGCGTCCCATCGTCGCCGACATCAGCAAAAAGCGCGTCTGCGGAAGGGTCAGCAGAGGAACCTGCCAAGCAACGCCGCGTTCCCTGTCGGAATAATAATGGAACTCGTCCATCACGACGTCTTGAATATTCAATTCAGCCCCTTCGCCGAGCGCACGGTTTTCCAAAATTTCCGCAGTGCAGCAAAGGATCGGAGCCTCCATATTCACTGTCGCATCGCCCGTCGAAAGGCCCACATTTTCCGGGCCGAATTCTTTACAAAGCGCCATCCATTTTTCATTCACAAGCGCCTTGATGGGACACGTGTACACGGAACGGCGTCCGAGCGAAAGACTCATAAAATGCATCGCCAAAGCGACCATCGACTTTCCACTTCCCGTCGGCGTATTCAAAATCACATTCTTATCGTCGAAGAGTTCGAGAATCGCATTCTCTTGCGCCTCGTATAAATCGACGCCGCGTTCTTCGGTCCAAGTGAGAAAACGTCCGAGCAAATCTTCGGAAGAAAGATTTTCGCCCTTTTGCGGAAGATAATATTGGAGAGTCTTTGCCATCGATTTGCAAATTAAAAAAAAGAAAGGTCGCAACTGATGCGGCCTTCCAAACGTTACAGTAAATCAAGCTTTTCGGCGAATCGAAAAAAAATCCTTTCTTAGAAGCGGCGGGGACGCCCTTCGCGCGGACGAGCTTCATTGACGCGGAGCGGACGACCGTTCACTTCCTTGCCATTCAGCTGTTCGACTGCGTTCAGAGCCACACCGTCGTCTTCGATTTCAACGAAACCGAAGCCCTTGCTGCGACCCGTATCGCGGTCCATGATGATCTTTGCGCTCTTGATTTCGCCGAACTCTTCGAACAGCTTGCCGAGGTCAGCGTCACGGAATGCAAAGGGGAGATTACCAACATAAATGCTTTTCATAATGAATCCAGGCTGTTAAATAAGCCTAACAGAATAATAGCTCAATTTGAGTCTGGAGAAAAGAATCTTTTTGGAAACAAATGACAAATTTCACAGCGATTCTTGCCCTGTGAAAGCCCTTCGAAACGGTTTCCCGGGTCCGGACAGGGTTCCGTGGAGCCGTCTGGCAGTATCCAAAGTTCCCTGCCGAAAAAAGGGCAGCATTCTAGCCGAGGAGCCTCTGTCGCCGGGTAGAGGAACGTTCCTTCAAGCTTGACTGGCAAGCTTTCCACGGCGGAGCGGTCGAAGTAATCCTCCGGCAGAAGTTCTTCGCGTTCCTTCAAAGCCTGTGAGTGTGAAAGGAAAACGGCCCGGTTGAGCTTCACCCGGTCAAACCCGAGTTCCGCGGCGAGCTCCACAGCCCGTTCGACGTCCTCCCGGTTTGTTTTACAGACCGCCATCTGCAGGGAAAGTCGCGAGAGATTTTCTGCGGAACCCGGCAAAAGTTTTTGGCGTTCCTCCGCCAAGGTTTTCAGGTTCTGCAGGTACGTGCTAAAGCACACGTCCGGGCAAAGTATGTCAAAGCTTTTTTGCGAAGTTCCCCAACAGCTCACTTTGATATCGGCGGAAACGGGGAGCAGTTCCCGCGCCCACGCCAAGGCTCCCTTCCCAGGAAAAGAGCCGTTCGTCGTCACGTTCAGCTTGAGTCCCAGCTCCTGTACCAGACTTTCCAATTTTCCAAAATGCGAATAAAGTAACGGCTCGCCCATCGTACTCGGAATGACTTCGCAAATACCGCGAGCGGCGTAAGTGCGCACCGCTTTTTCTGCCACTTCCCAAGGCATTTCTCCCTTGCCGTACGAACGACCCCGCTGATGTAAAAAGCACAGGGCGCAGTGCAAATTGCACACGTCCGGATTCGTCAGCAGGGTGATGCGCCAAAAGCCGTCCAAGTCTAAATCCTTTTTCCGTCTCCGTGAATTCTACAAAAAAGGCTCCCGCCGTGGGGAGCCTTTTGCAAGAGAGTTGTAAATTCGACGATTAATAAGCACCCAGAATGGTCAACTCAATCGAAACATCCGTTCCCGCTGTCATCGGAGAATGCGGAAGGACCACAAAAAAGCCTTCGCCCGTTGCCGCGTTGAACTTGGAAGTAATCACCACATAAGACGTCACGAGTTCAAAGTCGCTTGCCGAAATCGTGAGAGCATTCGAGTCATAGCGGAAGTCGCTCACGTGGCACGGATCATTGAAGGAGACGTAGTCAAAGCCGCTGCGGGTTTCTTCTGCGATCATCGAAGCGTCCACCACGTTGCCATCTTCAATTGCGGCATTCGTGTAAAGGACAGCGGCACGAGATTCACGTGCAAGGTAAAGATCGATATCAGCCGCATTTGCCACGAGGTCCGTGCTCAAATACGTCGTCTTAGAATCCAGATCTACCGCATTCGCTTCGGTCACAACCGTCGAAAGGGTCACTTCCCAAGAGGTGAGTTCCGGATCTTCAGAAGCTGCCACAGAGCTGCTGGATTCTTCCGTCGCACATTGACTTGCAGAACGGGTAAAGACTGTCGAATCCTTCGCCACCAACTTCAAATCGTTGTTGTGCCCGTAAACGATCAGGTACACGGTAAAGGAGCCGCATTCCGCCATCGAGGAAATGTCGAGAGTCGGATTCAACACGGAGCCGATCGAAAGCATCGGAACCGATTCCGTGAGCTGCGTAAAGCTAAAGTCCGAAGAAGAAGCATAGCCGCTTTCGTTGCCGAGTTTGAACTGCACCGAGTCAATCACGGTCGTCGTGTCAATGCTCAAAACCGCGGCGATCGAGCCGGTAAACTTCAAAGACGTTGCCGTCGCATAAGCAGCCTTAAAGCTCGAAACCGTAATCAGCGAGTCGCCGTTGGATTCCGGGAGAACGATATGTTCTGCACTGCTGCTCGAGCGATCCGACTCCGGACCCGAAGAAGAAGAATCGCTACCGCAAGCGACTAAACCGAAGGACGCAAGCGTACCTAAAGCCAACATCATTTTTTTGAAATTCATAAGACTCCTCGTTGTAATTTCTTAGTGAAAATACACAAATTTTTACACAAAAGAACGAACGTAAAGAGGAATTAATCCTTTCGGTCACGGATAATATCGCGCAAACGGGCCGCTTCTTCGAAGTCGAGACGGGCGGCAGCCGCCTTCATCTTCGCTTCGAGTTCTTCAAGTGTCGCACATTCATCCAAATCGTCTGCCTCCGGCGGACCGGAAAATTCTGATTTTTTGCCTTTTTTGGGCTTTTTGCCCTTGCCCATGATTTCGCCGAGCGGATCGACCATTTCGAGGTCATCTTCCAGTTTGCGGCTCACGGATTTCGGCACAATTCCATGTTCGGCGTTGAACGTTTCCTGAACTTCTCGACGACGGCGGGTTTCTGCCAGAGCCTTGTCGAGGCTTTCCGTCATCACGTCCGCAAAAAGGATCACCGTTCCATTCACGTTACGGCTCGCGCGTCCCATCGTCTGAATGAGACTGCGGTAGTTGCGCAAAAAGCCTTCCTTGTCCGCATCGAGGATGGCGACGAGAGAAACTTCCGGCAGGTCCAAGCCTTCGCGCAAAAGGTTAATGCCGACGAGCACGTCAAAGTCTCCCTTGCGCAGTCCGCGCAACAGCTTGTGACGTTCCAAGGTTTTGATTTCGCTGTGCAAATAGCGCGCCTTCACGTTCACCGAAATGAGGAAGTCGGTCAGGTCCTGCGCCATTTTCTTTGTCAGCGTCGTCACCAAGACGCGTTCACCCCGAGCCGTCACTTCCGAAATGCGCTTGAGCAGCACATCCATCTGACCCTGCACCGGGTACATTTCGATTTTCGGATCGAGAAGGCCTGTCGGACGGTTGATCTGTTCCACAACCGCGCCGCCCGTTTTTTCAAGTTCATATTCACCCGGCGTCGCACTCACAAACAGCACCTGCTGCGGATAAATCGCTTCGAATTCATCAAAGTTCATCGGGCGGTTATCCAAAGCACACGGCAAACGGAAGCCGTACTGCACCAGATTCGTTTTACGGGACTTGTCGCCTTCCGACATGCCACCGATCTGCGGAACGCTCACATGGCTTTCATCGATCATCAAAAGCCAATCTTCGCCAAAGTAATCGAGCAGCGTAAACGGACGCGTTCCCGGCATGCGCTGTTCCACAATGCGGGAATAATTTTCAATGCCCGAGCAGATGCCCGTGGCACGGATCATTTCCATATCGTACTTGGTACGGCTTTCCAGGCGAGCTCTCGCGAGCACACGCGCATCCGCTTCCGAAGTGTTGCCCGATTTGCGGAACGAGGCTTCTTCTTTCGTCAGCTGTTCCAAGCGTTCATTCAGTTCCAACTGAATATCCTGAGCGATGCGTTCGCGCGTATCTTCCCGCGTCACAAAGTGACGGGCAGGTGCAATGCGAATGTCCGGCAAGGATTCCTTCGCTTCCCCCGTAATCAAGTCAAATCGGCAAATGCGATCGACTTCATCGCCAAAAAGTTCAATCCGGATTCCCACGTCATCGTAACTCGGATAAACCTCAATCACGTCACCGCGCACGCGGAACGATCCGCGTTCCAAAGCAAAGTCATTTCGCTGATACTGGATATGTACAAGCTGCATCAAAATCGTATCGCGTTCAATCCCCTGCCCCACTTTGAGGCGCACCATCAAATCAAAATATTCCCGCGGAGAGCCCAGGCCGTAAATGCAACTCACGCTCGCCACGATAATCGTATCACGCCGAGTCAAAAGGTTGCTCGTCGCACGCAAACGGAGCTTGTCGATTTCGTCATTGATCGCCGCGTCTTTTTCAATATAGGTGTCCGTGTGGACGATGTAAGCTTCCGGCTGGTAGTAGTCGTAGTAGCTCACGAAATATTCCACGGCGTTATTCGGGAAAAACGTTTTAAATTCCTGATACAGCTGAGCGGCAAGCGTCTTATTATGCGTCAAAACGAGCGTCGGCTTCCCCACGTTCTTAATCACGTTCGCCATGGTAAACGTTTTGCCGGAACCCGTCACACCGAGCAGGCACTGAAAACGTTCCCCGCGTTCAAAGCCTTCGGTCAAATTCTGAATAGCCGAAGGCTGGTCGCCTGCAGCCCCGTATGCACTGTGCAAATCGTAATTCGCACGGGTCGCTTCCAAAAATTGCGGAAGTTCTCCCGGTTTACTCTGTTCTGGGGAAAGCTTTTCAAGGAAAGGTCTTTGATACGGATCCGGACGGATCGATTTACGTGCACGTGCCATGGCTAAAATGTACATAAGAAACCAAAAATTTTCACTTTTTGCGTAGACGTTTGGCCTACAAAAACGTCTTTAAAGAAGGAGAATTTTCCTTTTTCAACACGGAGGTATGCATGGAAAATCTCGGAAACAAAAAATTATGGCACGAGCCGAAAATCGCCGTTTTTCTTTCGCGCAAAGCAAAAAGAGAATTTGTTCAAAAAGTTCTCGAATGGGTCAAAGAATCCCCGTCCGAAGTTTGCTTCACGGGGCCATTCCATTCCCAGGCGGAAAAATGCTTTTTACACTACGTTCTGCAAAACGGCGGCAAGGCGATTTGGCTCCTCGGAAAATCCCTGCCCGAATATTTAAGCCGCGAAGAAGACCGCGCAATCGACGAAGGCAGACTTTTGATCGCAAGCTTTTTCCATCGGGATCATTTTAACGCGGCGACGAACCGCTTTGTAAACGATATTGCCGCGATGCACTCCAAGGCAATCCTTTTTGGACAAATTTCTTACGACAGTTTTCTTTACCCTTTTTATCAAAGGCTTTTGGAAAAACGCAAGGACGATGTCAAATTGATTTCGTGAATTCGCTGCGGTAGTCACAATATCCCCTTCAGCATTGCGAATCCATCACGATTTTCGCATTCGCTTTAAACGGAAGATCTTCGGCACGGGGCGTCGCCACAAAAACCTGGCACTGCTTTTCTCGTATCACGTCAGCAACTGCTCCACGGCGGCTTTTGTCGAGTTCGGCAAAGATATCGTCCAAGAGCAGTACCGGTTTGACGAGATGTGCGCTTGCAATATCCGAAGCGGCGAATCTTAAAGCGATTGTCGCGCTGCGGCACTGCCCCTGTGAACCGGAAGAGCGCATTTCATGATCGTGCAACGACAAAAGAAGATCGTCCTTGTGAGGCCCTGCGAGGGAAATTCCCTGCAAACGTTCGGCAATGTCGAGCGTGTCCATTTTTTCGACAAAAGCTTCACGCAGCGCTTCTTCCGAAAAACCTTCCTGTGCCACGGAACTTTTGTAAGCGACCGAAACTTCATCGCCTTTGCCGGCGAGCATTTCGTAATAGCGGCAAATGGCGGGAGCGATTTCTTGCACCAGTTCCAAGCGTTCCTTCCAAACAGAAACCGCAAGGTCTATCAGCTGTTGCGTGAGAACGGAAAAAAGTTCTTCCCCGCCGACCGCTTCGCCGAGCTTATTCTGTTTCAGCCATTGATTGCGTTCTGCAAGAATGCGACGGTAACGGCGAAGCAAGTCCGCATTCCGCACATGGCGAAAGCAGAGAAGTTCATCGAGGTAACGCCTGCGGATTTCGGGTGCCCCTCGTGCCATTTCCATATCGGCGGGCTGCATGATCACCGCAGGAATCGTTCCAAAAAAGGAACCGACACTTTTACAAAGGACGCCGTCCTTTTTGACCGTCGTCCCCTTGGTCCTGTGAACCGAAAGGGCGCGTTCATAAAGGCGATCCGCGCTTGACGATTCCGCAAGCTGCCCGCGTAAAATCAATTCCGGTTCATTCCAGCCGATTAAATCCGAAAGCGTATGCGTGCGAAAAGAATATCCTTCACAAAGCAAATGAATCGCTTCGAGCAAGGTCGTCTTTCCGATGCCATTTTTTCCGCAGATAACAGTAATCCCGTCGCCGAATTCCCAATGGCCTTCGTGCAAATTACGCAAGGAGAGCAGGGAGAGCGAACGGATCATTTGGAAATTACTTTGTCTTTAAAATGCCGTGAAGCACCAGGTCGTGGAACATGCCCTTGAAGAGTCCCACCTGAACACCATTCGAAGCAGCGATTTTAAACGAATAAGCATCCAAAACAGCCCCGTGGAAAGCGCACAAAATCGTATAGGCGACTGCGTTCACATTTTCTATCTGGAATTCGCCTGTCTTAATGCCATATTCTAATACTAGGCGAATGTAATTGTAAGCCGGAGTCAAAATGTTTTTTTTGTAGAAATCAGAAAGTTCCGGGAAATTCGAAGCTTCTGCACTGATGAGTTTTGGAATGCCCGAAATCTTGCTTTCGCCGCCGACTGCGTTCCACCACTTTTCAATCAAAATGGAGACCAGGTCCTTGGCCGTTCCTGCATAATTGTTCAAAATCGAATCCGCATCGTAGAAGATAGGGCTCAGAGCCTTCATCACGACTTCTTGCAGAATCGCTTCCTTGTTCTTGTAATACACATACAAGGTTCCCGGCGTCACACCGGCCTTGCGAGCGATTTGGCTCACCTTCGTAGCCGCAAAGCCCTGCTGTACAAAAAGTTCCACCGCCGCATCCAAGATTTCTTGGGGGCGATCTTCTTTTTTACGCTGCCAGCGCGGACCGAACTTCGATGCGTTTTTTTCGATTTCTTCTGCCATCATATTTCAAAGTTAGTTTAATGAAGTCCCGTTCATCATAGCCAACCGCGGAAACCGAAGCTCAACGGGTTCCAAAGTTCCGCCTGAGATTCATAAACCAGAGCATAATCAATCTGGAAGAAGTACTTTCTCTTGCCCAAACGCAGACTGAATTTGTAACCCAAACCAAACGTGTAGTTGAATTCGTCAAAACCGCCACGCACAATCAAATTTTCAAGAGCTTCCCATTCCATACCAAAACGACCCGTCCAAATATGCCAATCCGGGTCAAAAACGAGGAGTGTATCCGCAACCTGGTAATCGAGCGCTTCCATCCAAACGGAAATCGGACGTTCTAAAAGTTTCGTATGGTAACCGAGACCGATCTGCAGAACCTTGGGGCGCACACCTTCGCTCTGCTCCACGGAATTGTCATTCGAAGCATTGCGAGTCCACTTTGCCGAAAGGTTCTTGCTAAAGCTCAAGTTGCGAATCACGACTGCAGTCGACCAATGTTCGTTCCATTCTCGATGCCAGCCAAGGTTCAAAACGACAGGGCTCTGGTAAGAATCCACGAGATCCGCATCTTCATAGTCGCCCGAAATATCCAGGTTGTCGTAGCTCATCGCCAAAGAAAAGCCGATACCGTCTTTACGGGTCAAACGATAACCGACGCCGATGTAAGTCGTCGTAAAGTAGGGCTGCGCACTGCCGACCGTTTCATCATCGCTGTTGATGACTTCAAAGTCCAAATCGGTTCGGTACAAAACCGCAGCGCCAATGCCCATCCGTTTTCCCACCGAAGATTCAATGCCAAGCGATCCGCCCGCGCGATCGAGATCGCGCTTTTCCGCCGCAAGGGCGTATCCCACATTACTGCGGAACGCGAGAAGGGCCGGGTTAAAATACACCGAAGGCATTGCCGACGTATCTGCCGCACCGATGTTTCCACGTCCGAGTTCACGCCCACCGGTCGCCATACGTTCCACAAAACCGTCCATGCCGCCAAGAGCCGCCTTCTTATCGGCAAAAACACTCGCACAAGCCATCAAAAAAAAGAGTACAAATAAACGCTTCATCTTATTTGCCTCCTACGGTCATCACTTTGCCCCAACCGACATGCCCGTGATTATCCTTCACGCGCACATAATAAATGCCCATCGCCACCGCATTGCCGGCGTTATCACGGCCATCCCAATAATCTTCCGTAGCAAGTGTGCTACGCGTTGCACTGGCCGCGCGTTCTGCATCCTTGACGATTGTGCGAACGCGACGCATATCGTAGCTAAAGACTTCAATCGTAATCTTTGAATTCTTGCTCACCTTGTAAGAAACCAAGGACTGGTTATCCGCACCGATGACCGAAGGAATCATGCGGATCGAACCCAAGTTATCCTTGAGGGCCGTCTGCTTCATGATGTGCGTCCAGGTTTTTCCCGTGTCCGCCGAAACCGAAATGCCCGCACCATTCGTACAAGCGACAAGGCCCGTTATCTTGGCCGTCATCGGGAAGGCTGCGATGGACGTCACTTCTACGTTGCGATCGACCACGCCTGCGTTCAAGCCGTAAAGCCACTGGTTATCTTCATCGTCATACGGAATTGCACCGATACTGTCGAGTTTCAAAAGACCGCTTGCGCTTCCTTCCACCGCCTGAACCGAAAGGAATGCCCTGTCACCGATAAAGGCGACATCACTTGTCGTAAAGTCATTCTTGTCGTAAATATTCTTTTGAGCCTTGCCCGTGGTATCGCGAAACACGACTTCGGCAAAAGCCTTTCCATTATAAGAACGCCACAGTTTATCTTCCGTGCTGGACTTGCCACGCTTGCTCGTTTCCACAATGATCTGTTCCGGATTTCCACCGATCCAGACGCCTGTTACACGAGAAGTATCCAGGCCCTTCACGCCTGAAGCCTTGAGCTTAAAATTCGAAATGTCGAGCGTAAAAAGCCCACCCGCCGTCGCCAGATAAAAAGTTCCATCCAAAGAACGGGCCATGCCAAACACCGCCGGATTGTTCACCGTATCCACGACCGAAGAGGACTTCAAAGAATCGAGAGTCAAGCTCTTTTTGTTCACCACGAAATTCGAACGTTTCGGAGAGTTGATACCACCGCTTACGTCTTCCTTCGCCACCCCGTAAATGCCGCGAGCCATCCACAAGACGCTCGATGTCGAATCGTACACAAAGGCGGAAATCGCATGAGACATTTCCGAAAGTTCCGGAAATTCCCCCTTCGGAGCCGGAAGAGGTTTTGCAGTCACAGCATTTGCCGTGCGAGCGCTAAAATAACCATAAGGAGCCAAATAGCCCGAATCGGTTTCCGCAATCAGCGGTACGACAAATCCGAGCTTGCCCGCATTTGCAAAAGGCGTGCGACGGTGTTCCGCCGTCACATCCGAAAAGACCCCATCCTGTACCGGTGTCAGCGAATCCGGCAAAAGTTCCGTCGCCGTAATGGAATACGAAACCGTTCCCGAAGTCGGCGAAAGCGAAACGAGCGAAAGTCCGCTGCCCGCATTGCCACGGCTCACGACCCAGATCGAACCCGTCGTAGATGTAGGTCCTGCCGCATACGTGAAATTACTGACAAAGCTTTCCCCTTTAGCCGCAAACGCAGAGACGGCAAAAAGTCCAAGCTCAAGAATCGCTTTTTTCAAACGCTTCATTTCCCCTCCTAGCGCATATCGATGACGTCGACGCCTTTTTCCGGTTTCAGAATAAAGTCTTCCTTGTTCACTTTATCTAAACGCTTCAAGTTCGAAACTTCATAAGTAGAGACATTTCCCAGGCGATCGACCGATACAAGGCGCAGCGGAGAAGCGTCTTTTGTCGAAAGCCAAACTTCCATTTCGGCAAAATCCTTGCCATATTTGGAAGCGTCCAAGGTAATCACGTTCGCCGACTTTTTTCCGATCTTGTCTTGCTTCATCGAAAGAGGCTTGCACTGGAGATACTTAAACAGGATCTCCGACGGGTGCATATTGCTTTCCATGTCTTCTAAAAGCTTGAGCAGGACCTGGCGCTGTTCCTGGTTCCACTGCCAAAAGTTCGTACCGTCGCAATAGATAGCCATTCCCTGGAGCTGCAAACGGAACATGTCTTTGCCGGTCACAAGCAAGTTCCCGCTCTGGTAACCGGTCTGCGGAGAGCCTGCATAATCCACGCGGATTTTAAAGTCAAAATTCCAGGCTTTGCCCGAATCGAACCATTTTTTGGAAAGCGTCATGACGGAATCCGCCGGAGCAGCCAAAGCGTTTACGGCCAAAGCCGTGATCGCAGTCGTCAAAATTTTTTGGAAAAGTCCCATAATAGGCCTAATTTACAAAAAAGGGACCCCTACTTGATGGATTCTTTTCGTGCATATTTCTATTTTGAAGCCCAAATGAGTTTTTACGCAAAGGAAACTATGATCAAGCACCTTAGCCTTTTTGTTCTTGCCGCAGCCACTGCATCTTTCGCAGTCGATGTTGAATTGCACGGCGAAATCGATGCCGATTACGCTTCTTACTGGGATAAGGACTTTAGCCCGACCAACGCCGCGAACCAAGACATTAAGCTCGAATCCAAAGTGTTTCTCGACGAAAACGTCTCCGTGAGCATCCAGGGTCGCACCCACAGTAACTACGTCTCGGAAAACGGTACAGAAGCTTCCCAGGTGCGCCACGAAAACCGCGCAACCGCCATGGGTGACAAAGAAAACCGTTGGACAGGATTTAACTTTGACGGAGTGTCTCTCGCATGGCAGTTCACCCCGCTCGCCCGCATCGTGTTCGGTGACCTCACCTACAATGCAGGTTCCTTCTCTTATTACTACTGGCGCGACACCGAAGACTATGCGGTTATCCTCCGCGATCAGAGCATCCGCGGTATCGGCTTCGAAGTGGAAAACGGCAAGGCTTACATCGGCGCTACCGAAAACAACTCCCACTCGCTCGCCGCGTTCATCACCTATGGCTTCGACCTGATTTCCAAGACGGAAGAACGCTTCACGATTACCCCGAGCCTTGACTGGGTCTTCGGCAAGGAAATCGGCCGTTCCTACACCTATGCTCTCGGTACCGAAATCCAGTACGCCAAGAGCAGCGACCTCTTCAGTTACGGTATCAACGCGACCTGGGGTACACACCCGTACAAGGGTCACGGCGTCCACACCTTCCTCGTGGAACCGTCCTTCAACTACAAGTTCTTCAACATCGCAGCGTCTTACTACCAGGCTCTCCTCGCCGAAAAGGATTCTTCCGTCGTCGACCAAACCTTCACCGAAGACGAACGCATGTTCTACATCGAACCGTCCTTGGATCTGCACAAGAAGTTCTCCATGGGCTTTACCTATGAATTCCACGATCCGAGTACGGAACAGCACAACGACAGTCGCCACTTCGTCGGCCCGTCCTTCTATCTCTACCCGACCGTCGAAGCGGAAATCATCTTCTGGGCAGGTTACAATATCTGCAGTAAAGGTGCAAACCACTTCTCCATGGGGATGAGCGGACACGTCGAATTCTAAACGACCCGTGGCACATTCAAAACGTATTCAAGCCCTTGATTCCATTCGAGGGCTTCTTTTATTACAGATGACGCTGGACCATTTCAGCGGACCGATCAGCCATGCGCTGTACCAGAGTTTCGGCTTCTTCTCTGCTGCGGAAGGATTCTTCTTTCTTTCGGGATTTGTCGGCATGCTCGCCGTCATCAGCAAAACGGCGCGCGGCGAAGACACGAGCTGGATGCGAAAGCGCGCCTTTCGCATTTGGAAGTTCCACATCAGCTCGGTGATTTTCCTTGCCCTCACCGCGTTCTTGCTTCTTTCCAAGATTGCTCCTTTTTTCAAAGGTCTGTACGCACATCCGTTCAGCGGATCTGTTTTAATCGCAGCCCTCGCCTACCTGCCCGAATGGCTCGACGTACTTCCGCTGTACTGTTTTCTTCTTCTTTTTGGATCGTTCGTCGTCCCCTGGATGACCCGAGGTCATTTGAAGCTCGCCTGGGGAATTTCTTTTGGCATTTGGACGCTGTCGCAAGGTCCACTCCGCGAATCGATTCTGCACGTTTTCCCCAGCTGGATGAATCCCGGATTTTTTGATCTTTTCTCGTGGCAATTCGTATACTTTAGCGGAGCCGCCCTCAGTGCCATGTGGAAGCGTCCGAATTCCCCGCTGGCTTCGCCTTCGAAACTCCTCGACCATCTTTTCCCGATTGCCCTCGTCTTTTGCGTTTTCTGCTTTTTCTGGTCCCATGGCTTTTGGGGAATTCCCCAACCGAGCGAAATCCTGATTTCCAAGGCCCACGTCGGCATTCTGCGGTTTGCAAACTTTATCGCCTTCGTCTGCATCATTTCGTTTATCGTGCGTCATAGGCCCACCTGGCTCGACTTTAAGCCTTGCGCAATCTTAGGCCGTCACAGCCTTGAAGTCTATACAGCCCACACGATTTTCGTCTACCTGTGGATGGCAACGCCGAACGCGGTGCAGTACCACTTGCCGTACAACGTGACCGCACCTCTCTTGTGCTGCGTTCTCCTTCTTTTCATCGCAAAAGCTCTCGACAAAAAGCCGAGAGCTTAAAATTCCCCACCCATGTTGAAATTTTTGAAGGCTTAGAAGGCGAGCACAAAGCCCGTCACAAAAAGTCCCACACCGAGCACGCCGAATCCGAGAGCGACAATACCCTTCGTGTCGCCTGAATCGTTCAAGTCCTTATTCTGTTTCACAAGCTTCTGCGTATCGGCGCTTTCAAAGGCGCTCTTCTCGTAAGCGGTCTTCTTGTCCGCCGCTTCGCTCCAATCGCTTTCCGCCAAGTACCAGAACACGCCACCAGCGATTATCGGCACAATGGAGCTCCACAAAAGGCCACGGCCAATGTAGCGGCGGGAACGTTCGCGTTCATATTCACGCTGCATTTCCACAACGCTTGAATTATCGACCGCTTCAAGTTCCACGTAAATCGGGTTCGGCATAAAGGCGCGGACTTCGACCGTGACAGCGGTATCCAGGTAGCCGATCTTGCGCATGTAAACCGTTTTCGCGACCGACGGTTCCGTTTCAATCGCCACGTCCGTCAGGTATTTCGGCATCACGCTTTCCGTCGGCTGTTCATCGATATAAACTTCCACGCCGTCCGGGATCGTTGCCACGGTGAGCTTTGTCGTCGGGCGTTCCACGGCAATGTGAACCTTGTTCAAAGAATCCGCATTGATCTTCACCGTCTTCGATCCCCACCAGTCCACGTCCTTCAAACGCTTTTTGACCGAGAACGTGTACTTACCCGGCTTGATTTTTTGGACGGTATCCGGGGCAAACATTTCCAGGGGTTCGCCGTTGATAAAGAGTTCGCAACTGTCCGGGTAAGAGCTCACAAGGATATTCGCACCTCCTTCCGGATAGAGAGGCTCGTATTCCTCTTCATCCTCGGTATAGACAAAGTCCGAAAGCGAAAGATTCACCGGTTCCTTGTTTTCCAAGTTCGTCATGCGTTTAAAGTCAAGCTTGTAATACTTGATGTACTTCTGCTCCACAGGGATTGCAGCCTCTTTTGCAATCGAATCCTGCACTTCTTTCGCACGAATGGAATCTTCCTCCGCTTGGATTTTGGCTAAGGAGTCCGCTTCCGCCTGCTGTTCCTGTGCAAGGAGAGCCGTTTCGAAATCGTTTTCCGCTGCGGCTTGAGCCTTGGCCACCGAATCCGCCACACGCGCAGCTTCCGCAATCGAGTCGAGCCTTGCAAGAGAATCTTCGACCGCTTCCGCCGAATTGACGACCGCATAATTCGAAGACTCTTCCGCCGCATGTTCTACGGAATCCGAAGCCGTAGAATCCGGATCTATCTTGTCTAAGAGCGCTTCATCTGCCTTCTGGATTTCCGCCTTCTCTGCGGAATCAAGCGGCAACAGATAAACCGTATCTTTTTCAAGCTTTACAAACTTTGCATCCTGCTCCACGGAATCGGTGAGCAGAACAAAACGAACGGGCACATCACGCGCAAAGACGGCCACCGAAAGAATCATCAGCGACGCAAAAAAGATTTTAAAGGACGACATCATACATCGTTAAAATAATTTAAATCGTAAAAAGGGGAACATCTATTCACCTTTATCCAGGAGATTCAGATGAAAAAATATCATTGCACTGAATGCGGTTACATTTACGATCCCGCAGAAGGAGATCCGGAAGGCAACATCGAGCCGGGTATCGCCTTTGGACACTTGCCCGAGGATTGGGTTTGTCCCGTTTGCGGAACTGAAAAGAAAGACTTCGAAGTGGAAATCGACTAGTCTCAAATTACAGACAAATTAATTTTCGTTTTCCAGTTTTTCGAGCTTTGCGCAGAAGATAGGCCCTCGTCCCGCACAGCGGTCCGGAAGCATTTGCAAGCCGAATTCGGTTTGATCCGTTCCGGGAATGTCTGGCTTCATTTCCAAAACGCGGACTTTGCCCTTGCGTTTTTTCAAGATTTTGCGCACCACGTCGTCGTTTTCCATTTTGGAAAGCGCACAGGTGCTGTATATCATTTGGCCTCCCGGTTTTAGAGCATCGACAGCGCTCGCAAGCAGCGAGCCTTGTGTAATCGCAATGTGCGAAATGCGCTTCTGAGACCATTCGGCTAAGTATTTTTCGCTTTCCATCACGTGCCGTTCCGAGGAACAGGGCGCATCGAGAAGGATGCGGTCAAAAGTTTCCTTGCGGTACATGCCAAAGCGGACACCGTCGTAGCCGGAGACCTGAACGATTTTCCGATATTCTTCGGGGAGCGTGTTTTCGAGCACATGCGAAAGGCGCTGTCTGCGGTCGGGCGAACGGTCGTTAGACTGCAAGGAACCTTTGCCTTGCAAGGCTTGGGCGAGGATGAGCGTTTTACCGCCCGGGGCTGCGCACATGTCGAGAACGTCCATGCCGGGTTCTACGCCAAGAGCTCGTGCCGCAAACGCAGAGGCTTCATCCAGATAATACGGTTCCTTTTCGGGGTATTGGATCGTTTCGTAAACGGCTTCTCCACGGAGAGCCGGCAGTAAGGCGTTCCAACGTTCGCCAAAGTATTCCGAGTAGAAAGCAAAGAAATCGGGAGCTGCCATGCGGGCTAAATTAGAAACTTTAGAAGGGTTTAAAAAATAAGAAGGCCGATTCCTAAGAACCGACCTATCTTATTGAGCTACCTGGACTCGAACCAAGACAAACAGATTCAGAATCTGTTGTGCTACCATTACACCATAGCTCAGTGATTTGACCCAAAGTTAGAAAAAATGTTTAAAACGGCAAGGGGGGTGCGACAAAAAGAGCCCAAACTTGTGTTTTTTCTACCGAGTTCAGCCAATCCATGAGCCGAATTTGGTCCGAAAAGCTCCTAGAGATGTAGGAATCATCCGTAAGAATCGACTGGAGGACCACCGGGCGACGCTCCGAAATCCCTGCCAAGCGTTTGGCTTCGGTTATCGCGAGATCCATTCCGCCAATCCGGTGCACAAGACCGTTTTGAACCCCTTGACTGCCCGTGAAGACGCGCCCACCGGCAAGGCTTTTGTCCAAGGAATCCTTCGAAAGTTCCGTCGCTTCGCTGACCACACCGAGGAAGCGGTCGTAGAAGGCGTCCATGTAATTCTGCAATGCCTGTTTTTCTTCGTCGTCAAATTCGCGGCCCTGCCCTTCGGCATCGGCATGCGGATGCGTCTTGATCGGTTCCATACGAAGCTTGAGCTTGTCGAGCAGCCCCTTAAAGCTGACCTTGCCGCCAAAAATGCCGATGCTTCCGATAATGCTCGCCTTTTCGGCGATGATTTCATTTGCGCCGCATGCAATGTAATAACCACCGCTTGCGCCCATGTCGCCAATGCTCGCAATCACCGGCATTCGGGTCTTCGCAATCGTGCGCAAGCGATGCCAGATTTCATCCGAAGCCTGTGCCGAGCCTCCCGGGCTGTTGATGCGCACGATCAGCGCGGAATACTCCGGAGAATGCATCAGGTTTCCCAAGGCGTCCAGAACTTCCGCAGAACCCGTGCTGCGTGTTCCCGTGATCGGATCGTATCCGCCAGAACCGTCCACGATCGAGCCTTCGATATTCAACAAGGCAATCCTTGAACGCGGGCGCCAGTCCTCGTCGAAAATGCGCAAGCCCGCTTTCGGCACAAAGTCCGAGACCATCACAAACGGAGCTTCGATCCCGTAAAGCGTCTTCAGCACATAAGGAGCGACTTCGTCCAAGTACAAAAGCGTATCCACAAGCCCGACCCTTTTCGCATCCTGGGCGAGCAAGCTCGGATGAGCCATCATTGAATCCAAAGATTCCGTATTTGATATCCGAACGCGGGAGTCCGCCGTCATGGACCTCCACCAATCCTTGTAAAGCGTCTCGTAATTCGAACGGGCTTCGACGCTCATCGAGTCCGCGGTGTAAGGCTCAACCGCCGACTTGTAAGCTCCATGACGCAAAAGTTCCACCTTCACCCCGATCCAGTCAAAAAAGCCTTTGTAATAAAGGACTTCCCCGCCGACACCGCGGTAATTCACCCGAGCCGAAGGTTCAAGCACAATCTTTGACGCGGAACTTGCCGCAAGCAACGTCGTCGGACGGATCTCGTCGAGGTAAGCAACCGTAACACGCCCCTGTATATTGAGCTTTGCAATGCCTCTTTCGATTTCCTTCGAAATCGCGGTACCCGCTTTGTAACCGGAGAAATCAAAAATGATTACTTCCGCGCTACCGTCCGCAAGGAGCAGTTCAAAGTTTTCCCGCAACGATTCTAAGCTGAGCGACTGTTTTCCAAAAAAAGAAAAGCCCTGTTCCGTTTCCTTCAAAGGCATCGAAAGCGGAACGCGCACCACACGGGAAAGCATGTTCGCATCCGCGATTCTTGCCGAATGATACCCAATCGAAAAATGGCGAGGCTTCCAATCGTTGTCAATCGAAAGCGTTCCATGGACCGTGCGTCCAAACGCATGCGAAAGATAAACTCGGTAATCTTCCTTACCGTGAAGCGGAATCTGCACCCCGACGTTCAAGAGCTTCAAATCGGCCTGCAACAGCAAACGGTGCGTGCTCTGGTTCACCCCGGCATAGCTGACCGAAAAGCCGTCCCATAGGCGAACAGTCGCCCCGTATTCCTGCATCCGGCGTTGCTTTTCTGGGCCGAACTGCAGTGCATGGCGGCTGTCAAAACCCAAAGCGAGCCAGTTGAACGGGCGCACCAAAATGCCAGGCGTCATCGAAAAATCCGTTCCGTCAAAATCGGCGCTGCGGAATGCACCCACCGAAATTCCAAGGAACGCCAAACGGTCGAGCATCGGAATGGAACTGATCCAATTCCATCGCGATTCATCGACTCCTTCATAGTCGGAGCGGTATTCAAAAGACGCACCGAAGTAATCGCCGTTCGCACCCAAGGACATTTCATAAACATCGTCCTTGGTACATCCAAAATTCAAAACAGCCCCTGGAGAATCGAATGCGGAAAGGCCCGCCGGATTCCCAAAGAGACCGTTTGAATTCGGGAGAGATGGAAACATCCATTCCCCCGGAAGGTATGCGAAAGAAGTAACAGTCAGGGTGAATAGAATCTGGGCGATATATTTTTTCATTTCTGAAAAAATATAACCTTATTTGCACTTCACATAGAATGTCGGATTCTTGGAGAAGACGCTATCCGCAAGCCACTGACCGCTCGCCGTGAGCTCCATATTGCGGCTTTCGAAAGCGGATGCTCCCTCGGGCACACAGGAAGCCGACCAGTTCGCCGAAGAAAGCTGGAACTTGTCAACCCATTCCTGCCATTCCGAATTGTGTTCAGAAACATCACCATCGCCGTTCGCATTAATCGTTCCCCATTCAGAAACGATCACGGAAAGACCGCCCGCCATCGCCTTTTCGGCGCGAATGCCCTGGTTCGAAATCTTATGCGATCCTGCATAGTAATGGAAGGAATAGGAAATATTTTCGCCTTCCACCGGTTCCTTCACAAAAAGGTCCGGAGTCTGATCCCACGCAGGGCTTCCGACGATGACCATGTTATCCGAGTACTTGCGGATTACGGGAATCACCGTTTCTGCATAGAGCTTGATCCAGTTCCAACGCGCATCCGTCGGTTCGTTATAAATTTCAAAAATCACGTTGTCATAGGCTCCCCACTTCTGGGCGACATATTCAAAGAAGAGCATCGAAGATTTAGGATCGAGATGCGCCTTATGAGAATGGTAGTCCACGATCACATAGATATCGTTCTTGATTGCCGATTCGATTGTGGCATCCAAGAAGGCGCGATACTTTTCCGTATCCGTAAAGTAATTGCCACGGCCCCAGTTCAAATCCACGCCCATTGCAGCACGAATCAGTTCGATGTGCATGGAATCGACCATCCATGTAATCTTTTCGTCGTTGTAAAAATCCGTGCCGTTTTCTATGAGGCTCCAGTAAAGGCTCATGCCACGGACCTGGACTTCATTTCCCGGAGTCGAATACGCAGGGCAAGAACCGTAAATGCGTCCATGGCCGTCTGCATTCAAGCCAACCTTCATTTCACCGTACTGACCGACCGGTCCCACGCGGCGAGGTTCGATCGTCGGTTCCGCGACATGCACGTCCAATTGGAGCAAGGAATCCTGCAAGTCATAAACCTGCCGGATCGAATCCTGTTTCAAAGAATCGCGAACAATGGAGTCGCGAACAATGGAATCCCGAATCGCAATCTGGCGAATCGAATCTTGGATAATGGAATCGCGCACAAGCGAATCGCGAATGATGGAATCCCGTCTTGCGACTTCCGCCAACGAATCCAGAAGCTGTTCATACGCAATCGAATCTTGGATTGCAATTTCTTTCGCAATGGAATCCGCTATCGCCTGCTGGCGAGCCCGTTCTTCTTCAAGCACTGGAGACGGAGAAAGATCTTCGTCACAGGCAGACAGAAGAGAGAGAAGTAGGGCACCCAATAGATAGCGAATTTTCATATAGCCTCCCTAAGCTTTTTCTTCAATATATTTTTTGCCAAAGAGAAGCAGCCTAAGATTTCTACCGATTCTGTTTACAGCTGAACACAGGCTCTCAGAGCTGAGAAATTAGAGACGTGATCGCCACGCGCACTCACTACTCATTCGATCGAATAGCCGTCACAGTCGGGCAAGTCACTTCCAAATACGAACCGTTGTCGTTCGAAACAGCAACCGTCGGCGTTACCGATTGTCCCGCAGCCGTAAACGTTAGCGAAGCGTTAGCCCAAGTCGGGTTCACATCGCTTGACCAGGTATAGGCCGAAATACCAAGGAGGCTTTCACAACCTGAGATATTCCAGTTAGCAAGCCCATAGCCATTCGAAACATCTACCGTTTCCGCAGACGCCGTGCATTTACAGCCTGTAATCGGAGCGACCGTCACCATTAGCGGAGAACATGTGATTGTATCGCCGCCCGCAATCGAAAGCCTTGCGATGTAAGTTCCCGTTTCCGGATATTGGCCAGAAACATTGCGAAGTCCCTTTCCCGAACCCGTTCCTTGATAAGAGCCTTCAATAATCCATTTGAACTTAAGGGAGCTTGCCACACTAGTATCTGCAGGACTCGTCTGGGTAAAGACCCACGTTGCCCACTGCGTCATCACAATGGAATCTTTTTGCGGAGCACAGGTTCCAAGAATTTCAACCGATTCCGCACTGCTTGAAGATTTTGCCGAGGAGCTGGATGGTTTCGTTTCCCCCGCCACACTCGACGAAGAATTGACTTTGACGCTGGACGAAGAATTGACTTTCACGCTCGACGAAGAGCTCACAGCACTTGACGAGGAATTGCCGTTAGGGATCGTCGAAGACGATGAAACTATCTCGCTTGAGCTGGATGAAATCGTCGAAGACGATGATTCCATTACAACGGATTCGATTCCAGAAACAGTCCTCAAATCCGTATCTTCACACGCAACCATCCCAAAGATAAGCAAGCTTGCGGCCAGGGTAAAAAATTTCGATTTTTTCATTACAGCCTCACCGCCCAAAGAACGAAACGAGCACCGACGTTCCACGCCCGAGCATCGTGCTTCCTTTCATTCACAACGAAAGTCGTGGAATTTGTCAAATCGTAAGCACCGAAAAGCGCGGCTTCAAGAGACACCGCCCCCAGCGGGAAGCGGTAACCGGCAGAAATTTCGAGCGGAACTTTCACATGAGATTCAAGTCCCCAATAAATACTCTGTTCCTGACTTTCACACAAAGTAATTTTATCCTGGAGAGCGACCATAACCGCCGAGCCGAGCTCTGCCCAGACGCCCTTTTCCTTGCTGGACTGGAACCGTACAGCGGCTCCGCCACCCAAGCGCCAAAAGCCTTCATTGATCGTCGCCTGAGTTCCTTCGCTAACATAGACTGCTTCATATTCGCCAAGAGCCGACAGGCGGAATGCGAAATGATGATACCCGATTAACCCCGAAAGTCCAAAAGCAACATGCGGAGCTTTCAGGTGATCTTCCTGAAGTTTGACATTCCACATGCCAAAAGCACCATCCAAAGCAACGCCCAAATCCACCCACAGATTTTCTGAGGACGCTTCACTTGCATTAGGCGCAAGAACAAGGGTAGAACTAGAATCTGACGGCTGCGCAAAAGCGCAAGATGCCACAGCAATTAAAAATCCAACGATTCGAAAAATACGTTTCATTTCCTAGGAAAATATATACCACACCTCTCTGCAAAAAAAGCAAAAAGATTTTAATGATGTTTCCCGTTTAAAACAAAAAGACCTCTCCGAAGAGAGGTCTATAATTACTGCAAATGGATTGCATTACAAGGCTAAGATTTCATTTTCAGATAGGCCGCTTTGTTTGGAAATAAGCGAAATGCTGACTCCCGCATCCCGAAGTCCCTTTGCCATCTCCCTCCGTGCTTCAGCACGTCCTTCAGCACGTCCTTTTGCACGGCCTTCTGCACGGCCTTCGGAAAGGCCCTCTTCGCGGGCACGAGCCTTCTCCACATAAAGTTCGTAATTGTGATCGCCCATCTTCATCGCCTCGCTTACTAAGAACTCATTTGTAAATGTACTCAATTTTGCACGCTCCTGCAAGAGACGGAACATTGGGTCAACGACAGCGTTCCCAACAGTCTCGTCGTTAAGACTTTCAAAAAAGCGAAGCCACAGCGCAAGGCGACTGTTGTCCTTGGTAAAATTCCCTTTTAGGAACTTGGGAATTTCTACAAGCGTGATGGTCTGCTTTTCGTAAAACACCTCGTTTTCCTGATTTTTGAGACGGATGCTGTGGCGATAATTCCCGGAACGGGGAAAGCCGTTGAACATTTGCAGACTGATTAAATTTAAGTTGCGGAGGCAGTAGTCCTCACCCTTGACGCGGCCCGCAACCACATGCTTTGCGGCATAAAGCACCAAACGGTCGGCATAGCTTTTGCCATTCACATGCTGAACTTCAAGGACAATTCGATCCTTATGTTGGTCATCCGCCACGATATCCGAAGTCGATGTTTTTGCAAAAGCTTCTGGGCTTACAGGATTTGCAAATGTGACGTGATCAATGCAATCGGCACCATCCAATTTGAGCACTGCATTCAGAAAATCAACGGTGACAGCTTCGTTGGCGGGATTTCCCAAAAGCACTTTGAAAATATCGTCATTGTAGACATAAACATATTTATAGCGTTCAGTATACTTTGCAATACAGGCGCGCGTATCGCCGCCAGTCTTGTGGATTTCGCAAATGTCCCGAAGCATTTTCGCATATTGTTCTTTTGTCATTATTTCCTCTGCTAGTTACTTACCACTCCAACAAGATGATTCCGTTTGAAAGCATTCGTTTTATTGCAAAATTCATGCCATAAACGAAATGCCGATTTTCGTCAAAAAACAGAAGAATTCTTCAGCCGCAAAACTGATTAATCGCTCATTAATCACTTTGAGCCATTCCTAACACAGAGAAATCACAGCAAAAAAAATAGCCGGCGGTTTTGAATGCATACAAAAAAGACCTCTCCGAAGAGAGGTCTTTTTTGAAATTTACTAGGCTAATACCAGCTATTACCACCAGTTAGCACCGCATTTAACTTCGGAGGTAGCGCCAGTCAATTCAAGGCTCATAGTACCAGAGCAGTCCGAAGCGCTCACGCCTTCAATTGCAGCATGATAAGTACCAGAAGTCGCCGCACCTCCGTTGACAGATGCGCTCCAAGATTCACCGGTAGCGCTTGTGCACCAAATTTGGCAGCCGCCAGGATTCGTCGCACCCATAGAAATAGTGTAAGATCCAGCTTTCGGCAAAGTCACCAAGTCATTAGCTTTAAGAATTTCATATTCCGGAGCCGAGGAATCCGTCACCTTCACGGTACCACAAGTCACTTCTTGCTTCGTTCCTTCGGCGTTCGAAACCGTCACCGTCGGAGTCACATCGCCCTTCGCAGAAACCGTCATCGAACCTGTGTTATCCGAACCCGTCACGCCTGCAGACCAAGCAAAGCCCGTAATTGTCGCATCCGAAGTGCAGCCTGTTACCTTCCAAGAAGCCGTTGCCGTTGCACCGGCGATATCCACCGTTTCCGCATCAGCCGTGCAAGAGCAACCCGTAATCGCAGCACCGTTCACCTGAAGAGCCGAGCACGTGACCGTATTGCCGTCCACGACAAGGGTCGCACTATAAGAACCGCTTTCCGTATAAGTTGCTGTAGTCTTCTTCAACCCGGTACCATTTGCCGTGCCTTCCGTCGAGCTCGGCATCGACCAATCATAGGCAGCCTGTGCTCCAGCCGTAATGCCAGCCATACCAGCCGGGGTCACCTGGGTAAAGGTCCACGTAGTCGATTCACCCTTGTTGATCGTCGCCGGAACCGGTGCACAAGTACCGTTTACCGTACCGTCATCCTGAATTTCAACAGAAGAACTCGACACGACTGTCGAAGACGAAGAGGTCGAAGCGCTCGAGAAGTTAATCACAGCCGAAGAGCTCGACTTTTCCGTTGATGCGGAACTTGTTACTGCAGCAGAAGAAGAACCCGGTTCCGTAATTTCTGAGCTAGAAGAAGATTCTTCAATAACAGTATTATTCGCC